>CAZGWV010000003.1:25530-48055 GCA_964529555.1 uncultured Rhizobium sp. | reverse complement strand
TCGACCACGTCCAAGGTTAAGGCGAAAATATCTCACGAATCCCGGCGTGTGCCCGACGTTTCGGGGGTCTGAACCGTTGCTGACCTACGGTTTTGTTAACTCTTATCCGATGTAACTTGCGCAGGGATTTTCCAAAGGCGCCACGGGTCCATGACGTCTACACCGCTTCCTTTGGGTTCGGGATCGCCGCCTGAGGTGATCGAGAAGTGCTTCGCCAGCGCGACCGAGCACTTTATGAACGCGGCGACCGAAGCATTCGCTCTTGTCGACCAGGACGGGCGCGTCGTTCGCGCCAACATCGCCTATCGCCGCCTGACCGGACCGGCGGGCGGTTCGCATGATGCGTCGATCCTTTCCTATATCGACCCCGAGAAGCGCGAGGCGATGCGCGACGCGCTGCGGGCGCTCAACGACAAGACGCCGATCCGCACGATGCAGATGCGGTTTCGAATCGGCGGCGAGACGCGCCTGATCGACGCCGAAATGTCGTGGCTGGGCGATTCAGGTCTGGTCTCGTTCGTGGGCCGCGATGTGACGCGGCAGGATACGCTGGAGCGCGAACGCCAGGAGACGGCGACGGCGCGCGACGCCGTGGAGCAGGTGGGCGATATCGGCCACTGGCGCGCCGGGCGCGATTTCAAGCTGCAGTGTTCGGAAGGCGCGTCGCGCATCCTCGGGCTCGATCCCGCGGCGCCGCCGCTGGTTCTGACCGACCTGGTCGAGATGATCCTGCCGGAAGACCGCGAGACGGTGGTGCAGGCCGCGCGTGAGGCGTTCGAGAAGCGCAAGCCGGTGAAGCAGACATTCCGCCTGCGCCGCGCGGACGGGACGATGCGGATGGTGCGCGTCGCCGGCGCGCCTTCGATCGATGCGCGTGGGCAGGTGGAGGCGATGCACGGCGTCGTCGTCGACAAGTCCGACGGCCATGCCGCGCTGCAGGCGGCGCTCAACGCCGATTCAACCGTGCGCCGGTTCGTGCAGGCTGCGCCGATGTCTATCTGCATGTGCGACAACGAGTTGCGCGTGATGATGGCCAGCGCGAGCTGGATCGCGGAGCACGGACTGACCGAAGGCGAGGTGCTGGGCCGCAACATCTACGAGATCCAGTCCTGGGTTCCCGAGAAATGGCGCACCATGCACCGCCGCGTCCTGCGCGGCGAGGCGATGAGCCATGAGAGCGATCCCTATGACAGCCCGCGCGGCGACCAGCGCTGGCTGAAATGGTCGGCGGCGCCCTGGTACAATGGCGACGGTCAGATTGGCGGCATCATCGCGGTCCACGAGGACGTGACCGCGATCGTGAAGGCGCAACACGAAATCGAAAGCTCGAAAGAGCGTATGTCGTTCGGCATGTCGATCACCCAGATGATGATCTGGGAGCTCGATTTCGAAATGCGCGAAACGTATATCGAAGGCGACTGGAAGCACTTCTTCCCGCAGCGCCCGACCTTCGACTCGCTGACCGGCGGCGATAGCTGGATTCACCCGTCCGATCGTGAGATGTTGGGCAACAAGTGGCGCACGCACCTGGCCGGCGGCGCGCCCTATACGGCCGAGTACCGGGTCAAGCTGGATGAGGGCCGCGAGATCTGGCACGCGGCTTCGATCCGCATCCTCAAGACCGTGAAAGGCTCGCCCGCGCGCGCCTTCGCTGTGATCCAGGACATCACCGCCCGCAAGCACATCGAACTGATGGCGATGGAAGCCGAACAGCGTGCGCTGGTTGCGGCGGCGGCGAAATCCGACTTCCTGTCGAACATGAGCCATGAAATTCGTACGCCGCTGAATGGCGTGCTTGCGGTCTCCGAAGTGCTTGCGCGCACCGAGCTGGACGAGCGGCAGGGCGAGATGGTTCGCCTGATTTCGACATCCGGCAAGACGCTGCTGCGCGTCATGGACGATCTTGTCGAGTTCTCGCGGCTCGAAGGCGACGACATCAGCTTCGATGTTCGCCCGTTCGAACTGGAAGAGGCGCTGCGCAATACCTGCGAGGCGGCCCGCACGCGCGCGGAGGCCAAGGGCCTGCGGTTCGATGCATTCATTTCCGCGAGCTGCGATGGCGTCTTCCGCGCCGATCCGGTGCGGATTGGCCAGGTGCTTGGCAACCTGCTCAACAATGCGGTGAAGTTCACCGAGCAGGGCGGCATCAGCGTCTCGGCCGGCGTCGAGGAGCTTCCCGAGGGCAAGACGCAGCTGCGCGTGTCGGTCACGGATACGGGCGTCGGCTTCGCGCCGGAACTCGCTGAGCGCATCTTCGAGCGTTTCGAGCAAGCCGATATCTCGACATCGCGCCGTTATGGCGGACTGGGCCTGGGCTTGTCCATCGTGAAGCGGCTTGTCGAACTGATGAGCGGGCAGGTCGGCGCCGTTTCGAAGCAGGGCGAGGGATCGACGTTCGAGGCGGTCATCCCGATCTCGCGCGACCGCATTGCGGCGCTGGGCGCGCTGACGACCGTGGCAGTCGAGGACTTCGACACCGAAACCTCGATCGAGAATCTTCGCCTGCTGGTCGCCGAAGACAATCCGATGAACCGCCGCGTGGTCGAGTTGCTGCTGGCGCAGAGCGGGCTGCACATCACGTTCGCCGAGAATGGCAAGGAAGCTGTCGAGAAATTCTCGGCGGGCAAGTTCGATCTTGTCCTCATGGATCTGCAGATGCCGATCATGGGCGGCCTTGCCGCGATGCGCGCGATCCGCGCGTGGGAGGCGGAAAAGGGCTGCGCGCCGACGCCCATGCTGGCCGTTTCCGCCAACGCGACGGACGATCACGTTCACGAGGCCAAGGAAGCCGGCGCCGACGATCACGTCGCCAAGCCGATCGTGCGCGAGACGCTGTTCGAGGCGATTGCGCGCTATGCCAGGCCGAGCGTGCAGACGTCTGCCGCTGACGATGACGACTTCGATCTCGACGAGTTCGACATCGCGGTTTGAGGCGGTAGGGAGTGGAGTCATTCTCGGGTAAGGCCGAAGGCCGCATCCCGAGAATCTCGGTTGGCTCGTGTGCGGAATTCTCCGAATCCCCTGCTGGCCCAAACAGAGATTCCCCGGACGCGCTTCGCTTGCCCGAGAATGACTCCGCTTTCCGCTTACGCTCCGAAATAGTGCCGGAAGAAATCGCCTACGCCGCCGGGGGCGTAGACGGCCAGCATGATGAGGCCAAGCGTCAGCACATGCAGGGCGGTGATCAGGGCGGTGACCGTCACGAAGCCGGGCTTGTAGGTCTTGTGGCGCAGGACGTGCTGCGCAAGCAGGCCGCCGATGATGCCGAAAGCGAGGTCCGCCAGATGCAGGCGGCGTTCGGGCGCGCGCCATTCGTGCCTTTCGGCGGCGCGCTTGTCGGCCTGGTAGAATAGCCACGATGCGATGCCGCCAATGATGTAGAGCAGACCGACCCAGACGGGGAAGCGGTCAAGCATGATGTTGTTGCCAAGCAGGACGATGATTGTCGCCGCCGCCGCCGTGCGAATGGAGATTTGCCGGAAGCCGGGCTTCGGTTCGCGCGCGGCTTTCGGCTGGGGCGATGCGGCTGCCGCGCCTGCGCCGCCGCCGGAGGCTTTGGCGGCGGGGGGGGCAGGCGGCGTTTCGATGCGGACCTTGATGGCGGCAGGACGGTTGTTTGCGCCTTCGCCGATCTCATAGCTGAGCGTATCGCCCGGCCTGGGACGCTCCGTGCTCTTCCCGATCGACTTCATGTGGACATAGAGCTTGCCGCCGCCGGGGCGGCGGATGAATCCGAAGCCGCGTGCGTCGTGCCAGTCTTCCAGTATGCCTTTTTCGCGGGCCACGTGGATTAGGTAGCGCTACTTGTTTGCCCGATTATTGACGAGGTCATCGACGACTGCGGGGTCGGCGAGAGTCGATGTGTCTCCGAGGTTTGCAAAGTCATTCTCCGCGATCTTGCGCAGGATGCGCCGCATGATCTTGCCGGACCGCGTTTTAGGCAGTCCCGGCGCGAACTGTATGACATCGGGCGTTGCAATAGGACCGATTTCCTTGCGGACCCAGTTCACGAGTTCCTTGCGCAGGTCGTCGAGTTCCTGCTGGTTCTTGGGGGCTTGCCCCGCCATCAGCGAAACATAGGCGTAGATGCCCTGGCCCTTTATTGCGTGCGGGTAACCTACCACGGCGGACTCGGCTACTTTCGGATGCGCAACGAGTGCGCTTTCGACTTCCGCGGTTCCGAGGCGGTGGCCTGAGACGTTGATCACATCGTCGACGCGGCCGGTGATCCAGTAATACCCGTCCTCGTCGCGGCGGCATCCGTCGCCGGTGAAGTACTTGCCCGGATAGGTGCGGAAGTAAGTGTCCACGAAGCGCGCATGGTCGCCATAGACGGTGCGCATCTGGCCGGGCCAGGAATCGAGGATGCAGAGATTGCCGGCGGTTGCGCCTTCGAGGACCGTTCCCTTGTCGTCGACGAGTTCGGGGCGGATCGAAAAGAAGGGCTTGGCGGCGGAGCCGGGCTTGAGTGCGTGTGCGCCGGGCAGGGGCGTCATCAGCGTCGCGCCGGTTTCGGTCTGCCACCAGGTATCGACGATGGGGCAGCGCTGTTCGCCGACGACGCGGTAATACCATTCCCAGGCTTCCGGGTTGATGGGCTCGCCGACCGACCCCATCAGGCGCAGCGATTTGCGCGAGCTTTGCGTCACGAACTCGTCGCCCGCGCCCATCAGCGCGCGGAGGGCGGTGGGGGCGGTGTAGAAGATCGAGACTTTATGTTTGTCGATCGTCTTCCAGAACCGCGAGGCGTCCGGCCAGGTGGGAATGCCCTCGAACATCAGCGTGGTCGCGCCGTTCGCAAGCGGGCCGTAGACGACATAGGAATGGCCGGTGACCCAGCCGACATCGGCGGTACACCAGAAGACTTCGCCGGGCTTGTAGTCGAAGACGATCTCGTGGGTCATCGACGTCCAGACGAGATAGCCGCCCGTGGTGTGGAGGACGCCCTTCGGCTTTCCGGTCGAACCCGACGTGTAGAGGATGAACAGCGGGTCTTCCGCGTTCATCTCCTCGGGCTCGCAATCGTCGGACTCATCCTTGGCGAGGATGGAATAGTATTCGTCGCGTCCCGCCTTCAGCGTGATGTTCCCGCCCGTGCGCTTGACGACAATCACCGACTGGACCGGCGATCTGGCGCCAAGGCGGTCGATTGCTTCGTCCACATTGGCCTTGAGCGGGATCGGCTTGCCGCCGCGCACGCCTTCGTCGGCCGTGACGATGCAGGTCGAGGCGCAATCCTCGATCCGTCCCGCAAGGCTGTCGGGCGAGAAGCCGCCGAAGACGACGGAGTGGACGGCGCCGATGCGGGTGCAGGCGAGCATGGCGTAGGCCGCCTCGGGGATCATCGGCATGTAGATGGTGACGCGGTCGCCCTTCCTGACGCCGCGGGCTTTCAGCACGTTGGCGAAGCGGCAGACCTCCGAATAGAGCTCGGCATAGGAGATGCGGCGCGAGACCGAGGGATCATCGCCCTCGAAGATGATGGCCGTGGCGTCGGCCTTCTGGGGCAGGTGGCGGTCGATACAGTTGGCCGAGACGTTGAGCGTGCCGTCCTCGAACCATTTCACGTAAAGATCGTTGGGATTGTCGGTCTTCGAGATATCCCAGTTGACGTTCTGGACCTTGGTATAGTGGCGCATCCAGCGCAGGCGCTTGCCGTGCTCGCGCCAGAAGGCTTCGGGATCGGCAACCGAGGCGGCATACATCGCCTCATACTTTGCCGCGTCCACATGGGCCTTTGCCGCGAACTCGGGCGGAACGGGATACATGTGGGCTTCGGACATTGGCGGGTCTCCCGATTGGTGCGTCTGCGCGCCTTCCAGACCAGATGGCGCATTTTGGCCTGTAGTTGAAGCGGACGCCGCGACAAAGGGCCAAATTTGCGTGTTCGGGTGACCCGGACGCTGGCGCGAACCGCGAACTGGAAGGTAGACTGCTCGCCTGGCGATGGCATCGAGGCGGTCCGAGGAAACAACATGGCGCGATTTTCAGGGTCTTTGGCGGCGGCGGCGCTGGCGGTGGTGTTTGCCGGCCCGGCCATGGCCCAGACAGCGGCAAAGCAAACGGGCGAACGGCCCAGTTTCGACGGCGTCTGGACCAATGGCACGGCCACCCGCCTGGAGCGGCCTGCGTCGTTCACCCAACTCGTGGTTCCGGCCGAACAGGCAGAGGCCATGCGCAAGGCTTCGCTCGACAGCCGTGCGGCGGCCAATGCGCCGTCCGACCTCAGCGGGGGCGCCTTCAAGGACAGCAACAGCGCGGCTGGCTACAACTCGTTCTGGACCGATCCGGGCATTGGCCTTGCCACCGTTCGCGGTGAGGCGCGCTCGTCCTACATCACCTTTCCCGAAGATGGCCGCATCCCGTTCCGCGACCGGGCGTGGAGCCTGAAGGAGCCGATCCGCGAAGGCGTCGAGTACAGGTCGGGGAAGGGCGCATATGAGGGGCCTGAAGACCTGCCGCTTCGCGAGCGCTGCCTGATCGCGCAGAGCGATGGCGGCGGGCCGGTGATGCTGAACGGGCTCTACAACAACAATTACGGTTTCCGCCTGACGGCCGACCATCTGGTTATCGAAGTCGAGATGGTTCACGACGCGCGGATCATCCCGATCTACGAGTCCGCCGAGAAGGCCCGCGCATCCCACAAGCCTGCGGCGATCATGCAATGGCTGGGCGATTCCGTTGCGTGGTGGGAAGGCGACACGCTGGTTTCCGAAACACGCAACGTCCATCCGGTGCAGGCGGCGCGCACGCAGACGCCGCTGTCGCCGCAGGGAACGGTGACCGAACGCTTCACCCGCATCGGCGAGGGCGAGTTGCTGTATCAGTTCCGCGTCGAGGATCCGGTGCATTACACCGCAGCATGGTCGGGCGAGTATTCGTTCAAGCCGGCTGACGGCGATATCTACGAATACGCCTGCCATGAGGGCAATCACTCGATGGCCGGAATTCTCGGCGGTGCGCGGCTCGGCGAGGCTGGCGCGGGCAATCCGAGCCGCTGACCGGGCGCGGTCACTCCTGCGGGGAAGGCGGGTTCAGCATTCCACGGGTGATGTCGCGCGCCTCGCGGTTCGGGTTGGCGGCGTCGCCGCGCGTCGAATACAGCGAGATCAGGTAGTCGACATCCCATTGCGTCATGCGCGCCGTGCGGTCGGCGTTCGTGAAGAGATTCAGGATGCTGGGGAACTCGCGCGTGTCGGCCCGATCGTCCACCTGGGCGAGGCCGACCATCGAGACATAGTCGGCGAGCGAGGCGAAGGAGACGGTTCCGATTTCGCTCGTGTCCAGCACGATGATGACGTTGGTCATGTCCTGGCGCACATTGCTGCGAATGCGCGAAGCGCCGCGCACATTAACGGTGGCGCCGCCGGTTGCCGGCTCGCCCGTGTCGACCTCGACCGTTTGCGAGACGTGCCACCAGCGTACCGGCGCGTTTGAATTCTGGAACCGTTTCAGGGCTTCGCTGCCCAGATTGCTGGATGCGCGATCGGGACGGAAGCCTTGCGGGCTGTCCGCGACCAGGCGCCTGGCCAGCGCGTCGCCATCGCTATCCGCCAGGATGAGGATGTTGGGGCGGCAGCCGGGCTCGCCGATCTCAAGACCGACGACGAAGGCGACGGTCGAGACCTGGTCGATCAGTTTCTGTGCGTAGGCCGGCGTCAGGTTCGCTGCGCCAACGCATACCTTGCGGTCCCACCGGGCGAGGTTCGCGCCCTGCGGCGCGGCGCCGACCCGAGCCACGAAGTCACGCACCGCATCCTCGGCGCGGCCCTGGACGACGACCTGGTCGTCTGCCGTCTGCGACGTCTGCTGGGCGGCGGCGGGCAGCGCCACGCATGCGGCGGCCACAGCAGCCAGAAGGCTGGATTTGCGTATCATGGATAGTCTCCGAACCGTTGCACATGAACGCGCGGGCGGTCATCCGCCTTCCGCGTCGCCTGTCTAGAGGACGTCCCTGAACACGGCCCTGAACACGGCCTTTTCGTACCCCGTCAGCGCGCGAATGCCGGCGCACGGCTGATCGAGGTCAAGCTCCTGCTTTTCCTGAGCCGGATAATGCTGTCAAGTGACGGGGTAAACATGACGGGAAGCGACCCTATGAGCGTTGCCGCTACAAAATCGACCAGAGCCGCCGAGCACGTCGACGTGCTGGTCGTGGGGGCCGGGATATCCGGGATCGGGGCGGCCTACCATCTGAAGCACCAGGCGCTGGGCACGACTTTCGTGGCGCTGGAGGCGCAGGACAGCTTTGGCGGGACGTGGATCACGCACAAATATCCCGGCATCCGGTCGGACAGCGACCTTCATACGTTCGGCTATCGGTTCAAGCCGTGGGTGGGCCCGCCCATCGCGTCGGCGGCGGAAATTCTGCGCTATATGGAAGAGGTGATCGAGGAGAACGGTCTCGATCCGCACATCCGCTATGGCCACACCATCACGAAGGCGGAGTGGTCGAGCGCGGACAATCTCTGGACGATTTCGGCGACCCGCAAGTCGGACGGCGCCACGGCGACCTTCACCACCGGCTTCCTGTGGATGTGTCAGGGTTACTATCGCCACGGGCAGGGCTATACGCCCGAATGGCCCGGCATGGCGGAGTTCAAGGGGCGGATCGTGCATCCGCAGACCTGGCCCGACGATCTCGACTACAAAGGCAAGCGGATGATCGTGATCGGCTCGGGGGCTACGGCGGCGACGTTGATCCCGAACGTGGCGAACGATACCTCGCACGTCGTCATGCTGCAGCGCTCGCCGACCTATTTCATTCCGGGGCGCAATGCGATCGAGATTGCCGAGCAACTGCGCGCGCTCGATGTGGACGAGCACTGGATCCACGAGATCACACGGCGGCAGATCCTCAAGACGCAGGACGAGTTCACGCGCCGCTCGAAGGAGGAGCCGGAAGCCGTGAAGGCGGAGCTGCTTGCCGCCGTGAAGCTGTTCCTCGGCGAGGACTACGACATCGAGAAGCATTTCACGCCGAAATATCGCCCCTGGCGCCAGCGCATCGCCTTCATCCCGGATGGCGACCTCTTCCAGGGCATCGCCTCGGGCAAGGCGTCCGTCGTCACCGATGAGATCGAGCGCTTCACGGAGACAGGCATCCTGCTCAAGTCGGGACAGGAGCTGGAAGCGGATATCATCGTCACGGCGACGGGCTTCGATCTCAGCCCGCAGGGCGATATCGGCTTTGTCGTCGATGGCAAGACGGTGGAGATGAAGGACACCGTCACCTATCGCGGCATGATGTTCACGGGCCTGCCCAACATGGTGTGGGTGTTCGGTTATTTCCGCGCCAGCTGGACGCTGCGCGTGGACATTGTCGCCGACTTCGTCTGCCGCCTGCTGGCGCACATGAAGAAACGCGGTGTGAGCCGTGTCGAGGTGGCGATACCGCCGTCGCTGAAGGACATGCAGCTGCAAAGCTGGATCGACCCGGAAGACTTCAACCCCGGCTACATCATGCGCGGCATGCACCTGCTGCCCCGCCGTGGCGACCGCCGCGACTGGCAACACACGCAGGATTACTGGGGCGAGAAGGATGAGATGCCGAAGATCGACCTCGACGGCGAGGAGTTCGTCTACGGCAAGGCGATGGCGGAGGCTTAGGGGCTGGGACCGCCGGGCGCCTGCCCGGCAATCGGCGCTAACGGATGGTGATATCCGCAGGCTCGTCGCTTGCGCGGCCACTGCCGGGCAGGCGCCCGGCGGTCCCAGCTAGCCCACGAACGCCTTTTCGATGACGAATTCGGCGGGGTTGGCGTTGGAGCCTTCCTTGAGGCCGGCTTTCTCGACGAGGTGCTTGATGTCGGTCAGCATGTCCATCGAACCGCAGACCATGACGCGGTCCGTCTCGGGGTTGAGCGGCGGCACGCCCAGATCGTCGAACAGCACGCCGTTCTCTATGCAGGTGGTGATGCGGGCCTGGTTGGGCCAGGGCTCGCGCGTGACGGTGGTGTAGTGGACGAGGCGGCCGAAGTGTTCGCCGACGAGCGGGTCCTCGTGCAGGCTTTCGACCAGCTCCTGCCCGTATTTCAGTTCACCGACTTCGCGGCAGGTGTGGGTGAGGATCACCTGATCGAAGCGCTCATAGGTGTCGGGGTCGCGGATGATCGAGGCGAAGGGGGCAAGGCCCGTGCCGGTGGAGAAGCAGTAGAGCCGCTTGCCCGGCGTGAGGGCGTCGTGAACCAGCGTGCCGACCGACTTGCGGCCGAGCAGCACCTTGTCGCCCGGCTTGATGGCCTGGAGCTTCGAGGTGAGGGGGCCGTCGGGAACCTTGATCGAGAAGAATTCGAGTTCCTCGTCCCAGCTGGGGCTGGCGATCGAATAGGCGCGCAGCAGCGGCTTTCCGGTGGGGCCGGGCAGGCCGATCATCACGAACTCGCCCGAGCGGAAGCGGAAAGCGGCCGGGCGCGTGATGCGGAAGGCGAACATCCGGTCGGTGTAGTGCTTTACCGAAAGGACGGTTTCTTCCGTCGGCGCATTGGGGGATTTCGCCGTTTCGGCGGGCTTGGCGGCGGCTTCTGTCATGGTGTCTTCAAGGCGTCCCGAGGGCTGGCGGACAAGACCCCCGTCCGGGACCTCCGTGCGCGGTCTGGACCTAGGGGGTCGGCCCGCCAAAAGCAACTAAAGCCAATGTTTAGCGGTAAAAGCAGGGTTGTGCGCCGGGCGAGTGGCGCCTGCCATATTCTCGCCCGCGCCGCATTCTCTGCTGCATTGGGAAATTGATGCTGTATCTAGGCGGATGTCGCGATTATGCCGGTTCCGCGCGTCCGTCAGGGACCGGGACTTGATGGAGACCTGAGAAACCGTGCCACGCCTGCTCAGCATAATGCTCGGGGCCATTGCCCTGATCGCGGCCGTGGTGGGTATCCGCTCGCTGATGCCGGGGGATTCGACCCCGAACGTCACCGCCGACCGCGTGCCGACGCTCGACAAGGCGTTGCCGGAAAGCCCCCAGCAGCACAGTGGAACGGTCGTCTTCGTCCGCTCCAGCGCCACGACGCGGACGCTCTACCTGTCGCTGGGCGGGCGCAGCGAGGCCGAAGTTGGCGAGGTTGCCTTCGGCGCGGCCGGCAAGGTCACCACCACGCCGGGCCAGGAAGGCGATCTTGTCGAAGCTGGAGATCTGATTTGCGGACTCGATGTCGACGGGGCCGGCTCCAAGGTGCGGCAGGCCGAGGCGGTAGCGTCGCGCAAGCGGGACGCCTTCAACAGCGCGCAGCAGCGCTTCACCAATGGCTGGGTGTCGGAGGCCTGGGTCAAGACAGCCCGCAGCGAACTGGACGAGGCGCTGGCCGTGCTCGAGGTCGCCCGCAACGAACTCAACCGGATGCAGGCCGTGGCGCCTTTCCGTGGCGTGCTGGAAAAGCGCGTGGCGACCAGCGGGCAGTTCGTCAGCCTTGGAACGCCGTGCGGTACGGTCGTGCGGCTCGATCCGATCAATTTCGTCGCCGGCGCGAATGAGCGGCAGGCGGCGCAGATACTCCAGAACACCGCCGCGCGCGTGCGCCTGCCCGATGGCGCCGAGGTGGCGGGCGTGGTGAGCTATGTTTCGCGCGTGGCCGACCCGCGGTCGCGGAACTTCCTGGTGAAGATCGCGGCGCCCAATCCCGGCAACCGCATTCCGGTTGGCCGCACGGCGGAGATCAAGGTCGATATCGGGCCGGGCAAGGCGCACCGCGTGAGTCCCAAGCTGATGACGACCGACGAGCAGGGGCGTATCGGCATCCGCTATCTCGATGTCGGCGGCGTGGTGAGTTTCGCGCCGGCTGACATCGTCGACGAGGCTGAAGACGGCGCGTGGGTCACCGGCTTGCCGGACGAGGCGCAGCTGGTTGCCGAAGGACAGGAAGGCATCCGTCCGGGTATGCGCGTGACGCCGGTGATCCGCGAAGAAGCCTCCCCCGCCGGCGGCGGCTGAGTCAGATCAGGGCTCGCCCTGGCTGCCGTAAGTCGCTTCGAACTCCGCTGTGCGTTCCGCGTGAGTATATCCCGACGCGAGATAGACCTTCAGCTTGCGCTCGCGCGTGGGGCCGAGCGGGATCGTGATGTAGCCGATGGGTTCGATGCTTGCGAAGTCCTGGCGCAGGATGCCGCGTATGCCCTCATTGCTGCTGATGATCATCAGGCGCGCGTCGTCTCCCGGCTGCAGCGGGCCGGCTTCTTCGGCGTGGCTGTGAGGCGTGGAGCCGCGCTGCCACTGGCGGACGGGCAGCATCTCGACATTGCGGCCGTAATAGTCGATCGCGTGCCAGAGTTCGCGGTCGTCGGTCATAATGGCGCTGGCGTTGATGCCGTTGGCGCGTTCGGAGACTTCCGCAACCGTTTGTTTCCAGCCCCGCACGCCCTTCATGGCGTTCGAGGCGCCGGTGACGTCGGCCAGGGATGGCAGCACCCACATCAGGCTGAACAGCGCGCCAATGAAGACATTGAGCGCGATGCCGCCCTTGATGAAGGGCGCGACCTTGAGGCGGCCGCTTGGCCGTCCGAAAACGCGGTCGATCCAGCAGGCGACAAGCACACAGGCGCCCGGATAGGCGCTGGCCGCCCAGTTGGCGTGGGCGCGCGAGACGATCTCCTGGCCCATGATGACGAGCAGGGGCGGCGCGACGAAGCACACCAGCCAGAACTCGCGCGTGGACGTCCACTTGTCCTTCCGCCCCACGATGGTTGCGAAGCCCGCGAGCAGGAGCAGCAGCATGACCGGCCCGAATACGGCGATCTGGTCCACGATGAAGTCGAGCGCGCTGAGCAGGTTGGGATTTGCGGCGGCGAGATTGGCGTTGTCGGCGGTATGGCCGACCGTGGCGAAATCGTTTGCGGCGTTCCAGTAGAGATTGGGCGCCAGCACGACGAGCGAGGCGATCCCCAGCGCCGCGCCAGCGGGCGAGAGCAGAGCCTTGCGCATGTCGCGATCGACCAGGGCGGCGAGCGCTGCGCCGCCATAGAGGTAGAGCGCTGCGTACTTGCCGAGCATGGCCAGGCCGATGCAGGCCCCCGCGAGAATCGCATTGCGGTAGGTGGGCGTCTCGCGAAAGCGCCAGAGGAAGTAGAGCGCGGCGGCGGAGGCGGGCAGCAGCACCGCGTCGGTCGACATGATGGTGGACGACAGGAAGATGCCGGGCATCAGCAGGTAGATCGCAGCGGCCCAGGCGCCGACGCGATTGTCGAACGCCTTGCGGCCAAGCAGGAACAGGAAGATCGCGGCGATGCCGTGAAGAACGGGCGAGAGGATGCGGATCGCCCACTCGCTGTCGCCGAAGATGGAGGTGGAGAGGGCGATGACCCACGCGATCATGGGCGGCTTGGAATAGTATCCGAAGTCGAGCGTGCGCGACCAACGCCAGTACTGGGCTTCATCCGGGCCGATCTCGAGCGGGGTGGCGATCACCATCCCGATCCGCAGGACGACGAGGCCTGCGATCGCCATCAGCGTGCAGGCGACGGGATTGTCTCGCCAGAAAGACTTCAAGGCATTCATGCGCGCGTGCTTCCCGTTCCGTTGCGGCGGACCCTACAGGCGCCTGACGAGGGGCAGAAGACGATTCCTTTGCACCCCAACGCATGCGGCAAGGCGCCGTCGCGTAGCGCTGGGGCAGGCCGTGGCGCCGAGGCCACAACGCCGACAGAAAAATGGACGCATTCCGGGCTTCGCAGCCTGAAAGTGAGGCGCACCCCAATGCCTTGAGAGGGTGTTGCCGACCCGCACGCCCCATACGGCAACTTCCGCGCGGGGCATGGGCCCGTCGAACCGGCCAATGCCGCAGTGCGGAAATTATGCTAACTATCAAGGCTGCATCGCGGGAAGCGATCATCCACAGGCTGTGCAGAAACTCTCGATGACAGCCGCGCATTGCCCAAGTCGCGCACGAAACGTGCGCAAAACGTCGCATGAAGTGTGTGGCGAGAGCGTCAAGAAACATTCATACGCCGGACATTGAGCGACCGGGGCCGACAGGCTATCGGCGCGCTGTAATTGGAAGCGGTAGAGTCGCCGTCTTCCTGGTGGTCGAGGGGTGACAATGATCAACTTCAAGAGACTGGCTGGCGGTGTTGCATTCGTTGCTCTGTCCGCTGCACTGACGCCTAGCGCGATTGCGCAGGTTACGACCTCGGGCGTCCGGGGAACCGTATCGGACGACGCCGGCGCGCCCGTCGGCGACGCTACCGTCACCGTCCAGGATACCCGCACGGGCCTCACGCGCTCCGTCCTGTCGACGCCGAGCGGCGTGTTCGACATTCGCGGCCTCAACGTTGGCGGCCCCTACAACATCACCGTCTCGAAAGACGGCCAGCAGCCGACGCAAGTCACCGGCGTGTTCCTCGACCTCGGCTCGACGACCGATGTGAACCTCGCCTTCAGCGGTTCGGACCTTCGCGACGTCGTCGTGATCACGGCCTCGCAGGCCGGCGCGACCCCGATCGCCATTGGCCCCGCCTCGGTGTTCTCGGCTCAGGATCTCGCCGAGAAGCCCGCGATCAACCGCGACATCAAGGACATCATCCGCAACGACCCGCGCATCTATCTCGACCAGACGGCCGGCGGCCCGGTCGGCACGGACGGCGTGCAGTGCGCCGGCGCCTCGCCGCGCTTCAACTCGGTGACGGTCGACGGCATCGGCCTCAACGACGGTTTCGGCCTCAACAATAACGGCTATCCGACGGAGCGCCTGCCGTTCCCGTTCGACGCCATCAACCAGGTCTCGGTCGAACTCGCGCCGTTCGACCCGCAATACGGCGGCTTCACGGGCTGCACGATCAACATGGTGTCCAAGTCGGGCACGAACGAGTTCAAGGGGTCGGTGTTCTTCGACTTCACGAACAACGACATGCGCGGCGACACGATCGAAGGCCGTAAAGTGTTCGTTCCCGAATTCGAAGAGAAGCGCTACGGCCTCACCCTCGGCGGCCCGATCATCGAAGACACGCTGTTCTTCTTCGCCGCCTATGAGCGTTTCGAAGGCGTCAACCTGTTCGGCCGCGGCCCGGTCGGTTCGGGGGCTACGACTGAGATCTCCGGCTTCACGCAGGCCGAATACCAGCAGATCATCGACATCGCCCGCGATGTCTACGGTATCGACGATCTCGGCGGCACGCCGATTTCCGATCCGTCGATCGACGAAAAATACCTTGCCCGCCTCGACTGGAACATCAACGATCGTCACCGCGCGGCCCTGACCTACAACTACAACAAGGGCCTCAACCTGACCGAGTCCGACACCGGCTCGAGCAACTTCGAGTATGGCAAACACCTGTATGACCGCGGCGCTGAACTGAAGGCCTACTCGGCCCAGGTCTTCTCCGACTGGACCGACGATTTCTCGACCTCGCTGCGCATCTCCTACAACGATGTCGACGCTACCGCGCTCTGCCGCGATGGCGCGGTCATCGGCGAAGTGCGCATCACGGTCGATCCCGGCCGCTCGGCCTTCTTCGGCTGCGACGACAGCCGTCACTTCAACGACCTCGACTATACGGTCCTGACGGTGAAAGCCGGCGCGACCTATCAGTTCGGCGATCACACGCTTGGCTTCGGCGCCGAGCGCCAGACCTACGACATCTTCAACGCCTTCACCCAGCACACCCAGGGCGAGTTCGTGTTCAGCTCGATCGCCGACTTCCAGGCTGGCCAAGCGTCGCAAATCTACTACGGCAACGCTGCGGGCACCAATAACCCGAACGATACGGCTGCGACGTTCAAGTACGACATCAACACGATCTATGTTCAGGACGAGTTCCCGGTCGGCGACAGCGCCGACATCACGCTCGGCCTGCGCTATGACTGGTACACCAACTCGGACAGCCCGCGCGCCAACTCGTTCTTCGCGGCCCGCAACGGTTTCGACAACACCGAGAACCTCGACGGGAAAGGCATCCTGCAGCCGCGCTTCGGCTTCAGCTGGGATGTGATGGATCGCCTGTCGCTGCGTGGCGGCGCCGGCCTCTTCTCCGGCGGCAACCCGAACGTCTGGGTGTCGAACTCGTACTCCAATGACGGCATCACGGCGGTCCAGGTCCAGGTTGGCGCGTCTCCGCTGCCGCCGAATATCCTGACCACGCCGAACGGCCAGTCGGAGCGTGCGGCCGGCCAGGCGATCAACCCGAACAACGCGCTGTGGGGCGTCCCGCAGACGATGATCGACAACGTCGCCCTGCAGGCCCCGAACTCGGCGGTCGCCGCGATCGACCCGGACTTCCAGCCGGCGTCGGAGTGGAAATTCTCGCTGGGCGCAACCTACGAACTCGACGCTGCGATGATCGGCCTGCCTTTCCTCGGCGACGGCTATCGCATCGACGCCGACTACATCCGCGGCGTCACCAACAACGCCTCGACGATCGTCAACACCGGCCTGATCCGCGTTGGGACCGCGCCGGACGGCTCGCCGCTCTACAAGCGCGCCGACCGTTCGGACCCCGATTGCCTCAACCCGGCAACGGCGCCGACGGCTGCCTGCGCCACGCGCACGGCCGACGACCTGCTGCTCACCAATGCGGGTGAAGGCGGCGAGACGAACGTCTACTCGATCGCTCTCTCCAACAGCATCGACGACTGGGGTATCGACTGGTCGGTCGCCTACGCCCACATCAACGCGAAAGACACGCGCTCGATGTCGTCGTCGGTCGCCGGTTCGAACTTCGGCTCGATCGCGGTCCGCGACATCAACAACCCGGACCAGGCGAAAACGAACTTCCTGATCCCGAACCGCTTCACCACGAACATCTCGTGGGAGAATGAGTGGATCCCGGATTTCAAGACCCGGATCTCGCTGTTCGGCGAACACTACCAGTCGCGCCCGTACTCCTACGTGTTCGCGTTTGGCGGCATCACCGCCGCCAACGTCGTGAACGACGTCTGGGGCGACAACAACGAGAGCCTGCACCTGCTGTACGTCCCGGACGGCCCGACCGATCCGAACGTGCTGTTCTGCGGCGATCCGGGCACGGCTGCGTATTGCGGCGGCGCCGTGTTCGCCAAGGACGCATTCTTCAACTGGGCCGACTCGGTGGGCCTCGCCCGCGGTCAGCAGACGCAGCGCAACGCCTTCGAAGGCGGCTGGAACAACAAGTTCGACCTGAAAATCGAGCAGGAGTTCCCCACCGGATTCGGCAAGGGCTCGGCGTTCCTGGTTATCGAGAACCTCGGCAACCTCATCAACGACGAGTGGGGCGTGATCTATGAAACCCCGTTCCCGCAGCGCGTGGGCGTGGTCGAAGCCGACCGCCGCACGGATACGAACCAGCTGATCTACCGCCGCCTGGCGACGCCGAATATCGACGATCCCGTGGATGGCGTGTCGTTCTGGACCGTGAAGGTCGGCGCGAGCTGGGGCTTCTAGTCTCCGTCGCGTAATGTCTGAATGTGAAGAGGCGGCCCGTCGGGCCGCCTCTTTTCATTTGCGGGTCTTTTCCTGCGGCGCGGCGGGCCCATATGCGCTCGCTTGCGCCGGGGTCTTGTACCCCGGCGTGCAGGTGCTAGAGCGCAGACCCATGAGCGACATCATCCTTCATCCTCCTGCCGAATGGACGCCGCACAGCGCGATCTGGACCGCCTGGCCGGCGGACGAGGAGTTGTGGCTGGAGAATCTCGGCCCCGCGCAGGCGGAGGTCGCCGCCATGGTGCGCGCGCTGGCGGCGCCGGGACCGGATGGCCGTCCCGGCGACAGGATGAAGGTGCTGGTCAACGGCCCAACGGCGATGCTGTCAGCGGAGAAGGCCATTGGCGAGGTCGCCGAGCTGATCGATGCGAAATACGGCGACATCTGGCTGCGCGACACCGGCCCGGTCTTCTACTCGGCGGACCGCTGCGCGCTGTTCACCTTCAATGGCTGGGGCGGCAAGTATGTGCTCGACCATGACGACACTGTCGGTGCGTTCGTCGCCATCGAGGCGGGCGCGGATGCGACCCGCTGGGACCGCGTGCTTGAAGGCGGCGCGGTGGACTGGGATGGCGAGGGCACGATCCTCACCACGCGCGAATGCCTGCTCAACCCGAACCGCAATCCGCTGATGTCGTTCGAGGATGTGCGCGGGCTTCTCGGCGATGCGCTCGGCGCGCGCGCCGTGATCTGGATCGAGCGCGGCCTGCTGAACGATCACACGGACGGCCATGTCGACAACATCGCGCGCTTCCTCGCGCCGGGCGTCGTCGCCTGCCAGGCGCCGGCCGATGCGGACGATCCCAACGCCGCGCGGCTGAACGAGATCGCGGATTTCTTGAAGACGCAACGCGATGCGCGCGGGCGGATGCTTCAGGTCGTGCGCATTCCTTCGCCCGGTCGCGTCGAGAACGAGGAGGGCGATATCGTTCCCGCCAGCCACATGAACTTCCTGATCGGCAATGCGGCGGTCGTTGTGCCGACCTATGGCACGGCCACGGCGCAGGCTGCGGTCGACGCGCTGAAGCCGTTCTTCCCCGGCCGCAATGTCATTGGCCTGCCGTCGCGCCATATCCTGTCGGGCGGCGGATCGTTCCACTGCATCACGCAGCAGCAGCCCGCGTAAGGAGCCCACGATGGCCCGCAAGATCACGCTCGCCGTCCTGCAGTCCGCCCTGACGGACGATGCGCAGACCAACATCAAGCGTATCAGCGAGCTCGTGCGCGAAGCGGCCGGGAAGGGCGCGAACGTCATCCTGCCGTCCGAACTGTTCGAGGGGCACTATTTCTGCACCGCGCAGGAAGAGAGCAATTTCGACCGCGCCTATCCCTGGCGCGAAAGCCCCGCCGTGAAGGCGATGGCGAAGCTTGCAGCCGAACTCAATGTCGTCATCCCGGTCTCGATCTTCGAGAAGGCGGGGCCGGCCTATTTCAACACCGTCGTGATGATCGACGCGGATGGCTCGCTGATGGGCATCTATCGCAAGTCGCATATTCCCGATGGGCCGGGCTATCAGGAAAAATACTATTTCCGCCCCGGCGACACGGGCTTCCGCGTCTGGGACACCAAGCATGGCCGCATCGGCGTCGGCATCTGCTGGGACCAGTGGTATCCCGAATGCGCGCGCGCGATGGTGCTGCAGGGCGCAGACGTGCTGCTCTATCCGACCGCCATCGGCTCCGAGCCGCATGACGACAGCCTCGACACGGCCGCGCGCTGGCGCCGTGCGATGCTGGGCCATGCGGTGTCCAACGTGACGCCGGTTGCGGCGGCGAACCGTGTCGGCAACGAGAACGGGCAGGTGTTCTACGGCACGTCCTTCATCTCCGACCACACCGGCGAAATCCTCGGCGATCTCGATCGCAAGCAGGAAGGCGTCGTCGTCGCGACCGTCGATATGGACGAGGTCGATCGCGCGCGCGCCGCGTGGGGCTTCTTCCGCGACCGCCGCACGGACCTCTACGGGCCGATTGCGGGTCCGCTGAGCGAGACAGGCTGAGCCAGCCCGATGACGCGCGCACTTGTCTTCGACTCGGGCGTAGGCGGGTTGACTATCGTGCAGGCGCTGCGCGAGGCGGCGCCGGACTGGGTGGTCGATTATGCGGCGGACTCGGGCTTTTTTCCTTATGGCGTGAAGACGGACGAAGAATTGCGCGCGCGGCTGCCGCAGTTGTGCGCCACGCTGGTGAGTGTGGCCAAGCCTGATGTGCTGGTGGTCGCCTGCAACACGGCCTCCACGCTTTCGCTGGCAGATATCCGTGCTCGGGTGAGTGTGCCTGTGGTCGGTACGGTTCCCGCCATCAAGCCTGCGGCCGAGCAGACGAAGACCGGCGTGATCGGCCTCCTTGCGACGCCGGGAACCGTGCGCCGTGCTTATCTCGATGATCTCGAGCGGCAGTTTGCGGCGGGCAAGACGGTGATCCGGCGGGGATCGGCGGGGCTGGTCGATATTGCCGAACGCGCGGTGCGCGGTCAGGCAATCGACCAGGAGCAGGTGACCTACGCGGTGAAGCCGCTGTTCGATCCGCCGGATGGCGCGCGGATCGATATTGTCGTGCTGGCCTGCACGCACTTTCCGCTGATCCGCGAGGCGATTGCGCTGGCGTGTCCGCCCGGCGTCAGGCTGATCGACACGGGCGATGCCGTCGCGCGGCAGGCTGTTCGGGTGGTGCAGCCTTCGCACTCAATCGGCGAGCCGATTGCCTACGTAACCGGCGGCGCCGCGAACAAGGCTGCGATGCAACCCGCCTTCGCGCGCTTTGGTTATCACACCATCGAGATCATTGACGCATAAGCGCCTGCTCGGGCACGCATGGCCATCGCTGGCCGTCTGTGAATCGTGACGCATTCAATCTCTGGGCGCTGCAGACCATGGCGTCGCATCCGAGGGGCGCCGATCCGAAGAGCTTCAAGCTGACGCCGCCGCCAGAGGGATACACCTGCCGCGTCGGAACCTATACCGACCACTATTGAGGGCGGGCTAAAGCTAAAGGAAGTCGATCTCGCGCGGATCGCCGCCTTCCCAGGCGCGCTGGACTTCAGCCGCGAGGAACAGGCCGCCGATGGCGAGCACGTTGAGGCCGTCGCGCTCAGCACGCTCGCGAGCGAGGCGGGCGGCCTCGATCGTATCGGCGGCGATCGTCACGTCTGTCGCTTGCTCGCGGAAGATCGGCTCGAACTGCGCGACTTCGGCCCCGGCCTTGAAGGCGCGTGTCAGGATGAAGCGATCGAACCGCTCGGCGACCGTGCGCGCTATGGCCGCCACTTCCTTGCTGCCCGAAACGCCGAAGACGACGAGCGTTTTCTCGCGCGGTGTGAACTCCTGGAAGGTGCGTGTGACGGCTTCCAGTGCGCAGGGCGTGTGGCCGACGTCGATCCAGAGTTCGGGGGCGTCCGCGACCTTCTGCAGGCGGCCGGGCCATGTCGTTTCCCGCAGTGCGCCGAGCATGGCGATGTGGCGTTCTGCATTTTCCTCGGGCTTGAGGCCGAGCCATACTTCGGCGGCGCGAAGCGCCGTGACGGCGTTATCGACCTGATGCTGGCCTGCGAGTTTCAGCTTCACGAGATGATCGGCGTCAGGGATCGTCGCCGTGAAACCATAGGTGAAGCGCGCGCCCTTCGGATGGTTGGTGACGGCGCCGAGGCGCCGGCTTGCCAGCGCGGGCAGGGTTGCCTTGCCCGAAAGGCCCGCGAAGGCTGCGATGCGTGTCGCCAGCCTTTCGGGAATCGAGGGGGACAGCACCACGCAGCCTCCCGGCGCTACGGCGTCGATCTTGTCGTAGGCGATCAGTTCTTCCGTCGCGCCGAGTAGTTCGGTGTGCTCCAGTTCGATGGAGGTCAGCACGGACACGCTGGCGCGGACGGCGCGGACTGGATCGTAGCGGCCGCCGATGCCCGCTTCCCAGACGATGGCGTCGGGCCGTTCTTCCTGGAACCAGAGCAGGGCGGTCAGGAACAGGAATTCGAAAGCGCCGATACGGTCGTCCGCAGGGCGAGCCTGATTGAAGGCGAGCACGCTGGCGCTGTGCCGCTCGAAGGCTTCCTGCGGAATCATCTCCATGCCGATGGTGAAACGCTCGCGCACATCGAACAGGTGAGGCGAGGTGAAACACCCGACGCGCAGTCCGGCCGCTTCGATTGCAGATACGGCGAAGCGCGCTGTGGAGCCCTTGCCGTTCGTGCCGGTCACCACGATCGACTTGCGCGCGAGGGCGGCGCGGTCGATCCGGTGCGCTTGCATGAACTGCTCCATGCGGTGCAGTCCGATGCCGTCTCCGAATTTTGGCAGGCCGAACATCAGTTACCCACGGATCGTTGGCTCAAGTGTCTGGCTCAGGCATTCCTCGTACATCGACGTCCAGATTGCACGGACAACGTCGCCGCGCCCGGAAAGCTCAAGCGTGCGCAGGCCCGGATTGCCGTTGACCTCGATGATCACAGGATCGGAGGAATCGCCCGCGCTGGAAAGATCGAACAGGTCGACCGCGCCAATTCTCAGGCCCAGCGCCTCAACCGCCGACACTGCAAGCGCCGCAAGAGGGGGCGGGGCGCGTTCGGAGACACTCTCTATGCCGCCCGCAGCCGAGAGGTTGCGCCTGCCCGGAAGAACAAGGCATTCGCCGGGAGCCGGGACGTGGCCGGGCGAATATCCGGCAAGCGCGCTGGCTGAGACGCCCGGCGAAAGTGTTGAACGGTCCAGCGCCGCCACAAGCTGTTCGATGCTCGTGCGGCCATCGCCGACGATGGAAGGGGCCGCCTTTGTCGCGTGAAACACGACGACGCCATCTTTCACGAGCACGCGATGCTCGGTTCCGCGCATGACGGGTTCGACCAGGAAACTTTCGTAGTGCAGGGCGATGCGCTCGGCATAAGCGCGCAGGTCTGCGCCGCTTGCGATGATCTCGGCGAAGTCGCCGCGCGATCCGGCGTTGGGTTTGCAGAACACCGGAAACCCCAGGCGTTCGGCGAAGGCCACGGCGTCCGCGATCTCCCTGCCGCCATCGCGCAATGCGGCGCGGAGTGCATGAGCGAAGAAAAGGCCGCCGGGAATGACCGGGAGCCCGGCTGCGCTCAGGATGGACTTCGTATGCGACTTGTCACGCGAGATCGTGTAGGCGACCGCGCTGTTGATCGGGTAGGCGCACAC
>CAZGWV010000003.1:0-25430 GCA_964529555.1 uncultured Rhizobium sp. | reverse complement strand
TTACCAGATGCGGACGCGCTGGGTGGGGGCCAGATAGAGCCGGTCGCCGGGGCGCACGTCGAACGCCGCATACCAGGCGTCCATGTTGCGCACGACGCCGTTGACGCGATAGCGGCTCGGCGCGTGAGTGTCGCCTTCCAGCATGGCGCGGGCGATCTCCTCGCGCACCTTGTCGCGATAGGATGCGGCATAGGCGAGGAAGAAGCGCTGGTCGCCGGTACGGCCATCGATCACCGGCGCCTCCTTGCCGCCAAGCGCGAGCTTGTAGGCGGCGTAGGCGATCTCCAGCCCGGCAAGGTCGCCGATGTTTTCGCCGAGCGTGCCAAGACCATTCACGCACGCATTACGGAACGGGCAGTAGCCATTGTACTGACGCAT
This sequence comes from uncultured Rhizobium sp., assembly GCA_964529555.1. Taxonomy (GTDB): domain Bacteria; phylum Pseudomonadota; class Alphaproteobacteria; order Caulobacterales; family Hyphomonadaceae; genus UBA7672. The sequence goes on along the minus strand of CAZGWV010000003.1, from coordinate 25,052 downwards.
GAGCCTGCTGGATTTCGCGACGAACAGGTCGTCCGTCTCGTCGGTCCACCAGTTGAAGGTACGGCCTGAAGCGTCGAACTGCCGGCCCTGGTCGTCGAACCCATGGCTCATCTCGTGGCCGATGACCGCCCCGATGCCGCCATAGTTCGCGGCGAGGTCCGCGTCGGGGTTGAAGAAGGGCGGCTTCAGAATGCCGGCGGGAAGGACGAATGTGTTGCCGAGCGGATTGTAGAATGCGTTCACGACGTGGGCATGGGCCGGCCAGCGTGTGCGGTCGACCGGCGCCTTGAGATCCGCCTGCTGCTCGCGCCATTCGAACTCGTAGGACGAATAGATGTTTTCAACGAGATGGCCGGGCTGCACGGTGTAGCTGCTGAAGTCCCGCCATTCGTTGGGGTAGCCGATCATGCCCTGCAGGGCGCCGAGCTTTTCCAGTGCGGCCTTGCGCGTTTCGTCGTCCATCCAGTCCAGCGACCGCATGCGCGTCTCGAATGCGGCGCGGATGTTGTCGACGATGGAAATCACCTGCGCCTTGTCCGACTGTGGGAAGTGGCGCTGGACGTAGAGTTGCGCAACCGCGTCGCCGAGGTGCGCGTTGACGATGCCGACTGCAAACTGCCAGCGCTGCGGCTTCTCCGTGACGCCAGCCAGCTGACGCGAATAGTAGTCGAAGGACGCATCTGCAAAAGCCTTGGGCAGATAGTCGGCGAAGTCGTGCGCGATGTGGAACTCAAGCCAGAGCTTCCAGTCCTCGATGGGGAAGTCGTGGACAAGATCTCCAAGATCGGCCACCGCCGTCTGGTCCATCACGACATAGAGGTCGCCGCCCGCAAGACCGGCCTCGCCGAGGAACTTGTCCCAGTCGAAGCCCGGCGCGTAGGCCTTGAGCTGCGCATAAGTCATGGAGCGCATCATCTCGTCGGCGCTCAGCGAGCGGTCTTCGTCGACATGGGCGCTGGCGATTGCGTGCTCGAGATCGAAGATGCGCTGCGCGCCGCCTTCCGGGTCGCTGTTGCCGATGAGGCGGAGAATGGTGGCGATGTACTCGCGATAACCTTCCTGCAAGACCACGGTGTCGTCCGAGTCGTCGAGATAGTAGCCGCGATGGGGCATGCCGAGACCGGCCTGCGATACCCATACGGCGTTGCGGTCCGGGTCGGCGGGGCTGGGGGCCACGCCGGCGCCGATTGGCGAGTTGTAGCCGATCACGCCCATGATCCGCATGAGATCGTCGATCGACTTCACGGCCCGGATTCGCGCGAGATGCGGCGCCAGCGGCTCGATTCCGCGCGCTTCGATCCCCGCGACATCCATCGCGGAGTTGTAGAGGTCTGCGATCTTCTGCTCGATCGTGCCCGGACGCGGACTGGACGCGGCGAGGGTCTCGATCATTGTACGAACGTCGCGGTCGGTTTGCTCGCTCAGGTCTTCAGCCGCTCCAATGGAAGCCTTGTCCGCCGGCAGTTCGTTTGCGGCCAGCCAGTCGCGATTCACATACTGGTAGAAATCGTCGCCGGCGGGATGATTGCGGGTCTCTCTCGGCTTTCCCTTTGTATCCGTCCGTTGCGGTTGTTCGCGCAGGGCCGTCTTCGTTGCGGCCGGCTCGGCCGGCGCATTGGCGCAGGCTGTCAGCGTCAGCAGGGATGCGACCGCGGCGGTCAGAAGCTCGATCGCGCGTGATGGCAAGGCAATTCCCCGGAATGACTCTGCCGCCAACTCTTTCTGTCGGCGGGCCCAAGTCAAGCCGCCGAATGCACGACGGCCGCCGCTTCACAGGGAAACGGCGGCCGCTTCAGATCAAGTCCGTGCCAGCCTACCAGATGCGGACGCGCTGTTCCGGCGCGATATACATCTTGTCGCCGGGCTTCACGTTGAAGGCCGTGTACCACGCATCGATGTTGGGCATGACCCCGTTGACGCGGTATTCCGGCGGCGAGTGCGGGTCAGTGGCGAGAAGCTGGCGCGCATTGTCCTCGCGGCTCATGCCACGCCAGACCTGCGCCCAGGACAGGAAGAAGCGCTGGTCGCCTGTGTATTTGACGCCGTCGATCTCGATCACGGGAGCTTCCTTGCCATCCAGCGATTGCCGGTAGGCGGTGTAGGCCATGATGAGACCGCCAAGGTCGCCGATGTTCTCGCCCGTCGTCAGCTTGCCGGAGATGCAGGCGTCGGGGAACGGGCAGTATTTGTCGTACTGCGCGTTGAGCGCCTGCGTCCTGGTCTGGAACGCCGCCTTGGTCGAGGGCGACCACCAGTCGCGCTGCACGCCCATGTCATCGAACGCCGAGCCCTGGTCGTCGAAGCCGTGGCCGATCTCGTGGCCGATCACGGCGCCGATGGCGCCGTAATTGACCGCCGGGTCGGCGTGGACGTCGAAGAAGGGCGGCTGGAGAATGCCGGCCGGGAAGGTGATCTGGTTCATCAGCGGGTTGTAGGATGCGTTCACCGTCTGCGGGTTCATGCCCCATTCTTCGCGATCGACCGGCTGGCCGAGACGCGCGACCTGGCGATTGAACTCGAAACGGCGCGCGTTCATCACGTTCTCGAACAGCCTGGTCTTGTCGACCTCCAGCGCCGAGTAGTCGCGCCACTTGTTCGGGTATCCAACGCGGACTTCGAAATTGCCGAGCTTCTTGAGCGCTTCGGCGCGTGTCGGGTCGTCCATCCAGTCGAGGGTCTTGAGGCGTGACTTCAGCGCGGAGTTGAGATTGCCGACGAGGTCTTCCATCGCCGCCTTGTTTTCCGGCGGGAAGTATGTCGCGGCATAGGCCTCGCCGAGCGCTTCGCCCATATTGCCGTCGAGCAGGCTGACGCCGCGCTTCCAGCGATCGCGCTTGGCGGTCACGCCGCGCAGCGTTTTGCTGAAGAACTCGAAGGAGGCGTCGTCGAATGCCCTGGTGAGGAAGGTCGCGTTATCGGACGCGACGTGGAAGGCGAGGTATTTCTTCCACACGTCCAGCGGCTGGGCGTCGATCAGCTGGGCGCCGGCTGTGATCGCCGTGTCGCCATAGGCGACCATGTTCGACAGCGGAGCGGGGAAACCCGCATCCCTCGCGAAGGCCGCAAGATCAATATTGGGAACGAGCGTCTGGAACGTGGCTGCATCCATCGCCTTGAACGCCTGGTCCGGGACGCGCATCTGCTCGGGCGTCCAGTGGCCCTTAGCGATCTCGGTTTCGAACGCGATCACGGTGTCCGCCGAAGCGGCGGGATCGGCGTCGCCGATCAGCTGGAAGATCCGCGTGACGTAGGTTTTGTATGCGGCCCGGTACTGGTCGAACTTCTCGCCTGCGTCGAGATAGTAGGAACGATCCGGCATGCCGATGCCGGCCTGGATGCCCCAGACGGCATAGCGGGTCGGATCGGCGACGTCGGCTTCGATGCCGAGGCCGAAGGGCGCGGAGGCCCAGGGCTGCGTGATGGCTTTCAGCAGGCTGGCGCGGTCGCCGATCGCATTGATCTGAGTGAGGAAAGGCTTCAGCGGTTCGATGCCGCGCGCCTCGATCGTCGCCTCGTCCATCCAGCTCGCGTAGAAATCGCTGGCCTTGGCGACGCTGCTGCCGGGAGCGGGCGTTGCGGTGGCGAAGCCATCGATGATCGCCTTCACGTCATGCTCGGACTTTTCGGCGAGCGCGTCGAATGAACCGAAGCGGGCCTTGTCGGCGGGCATCTGGAATGTGTTCAGCCACGTCCCGTTGGCATAGCGGAAGAAGTCGTCGCCGGGCTTCACGGACGTGTCCTGATTGGCGAGATCGATGCCGAATGCGCCGATGGCCGGGGCGGGGCCGGTGGCCGCCGGAGCGCTGGCGCAGGCGGCAAGAAGAACGGCCGCAGACGCAGCCAGTAGCAGATTCATTCGCATGAAGGTCGCCTCTGGAATTAATTCCGCCAGCGGGGCCGGCGATCCGCACGATTTGTCCCAGCAGCGCCGAGCTGTCAATATTTCTTATCGCAAAACAATAATATCAGTGTCGCGTGTCACACGAAAAGCAAGACAAATCAGTGTTCTCAGCGTAGACGCTCGGGAATGACGAACCTCTTGCCGAAACCCGGCCGGCCGAGCCGCCTGACCGCTCTCAGGCGCGGCCGCGCCTACGACATGGCGATCACGGCCGCCGCCGCCGCCGCGATCGTCGTCGCGCTCGTGATCGCGGGTCAGGCAAGCTGGGTTGGCGGCGCGCTGGCCGTCGTCGTGCTGGGCGCGTTCTGCGTCGTCTGGTTCTACGGCACGGTCGATCCGGCCCAGGCCGCCAGCGACGATGAGGAAAGCGCTGCGGTCGCCGAGGCGCAGGGGCGCGTTGCGCAGGAGAAGCTGTTCCGCCGCGACCTGATCGAAGCGTTGCCCGAGCCAGCGATGTACATCGACGCACTGGGCAAGGTGGAAGCGGCCAACGCCGCTGCGCGCCGGCAATTCCGCTTCGTGGTCGCCGATCCGGTCTTGAGCGCAGTCGTCCGTCGTCCAGAGCTTCTCGACGCTGTGGCGGCCGTGCGGCGAGGCGGCGGGCCTCAGCGCTTCGAGTTTGTCGAGCGCGCCGAGACGGATCGCTACTACTCATGCGTGGCCGCGCCGCTCGGCGCAGGCGTCCTCATCAGCATGCACGACCTGACCGATATCAAGCGTGCGGAATTCGCCCGCGTCGATTTCCTCGCCAACGCCAGCCATGAACTGCGCACGCCGCTGACCTCGCTGTCGGGCTTCATCGAGACGCTACGCGGCCCGGCGCGGGACGATGCGGAAGCACGCGAACGCTTTCTCGAAATCATGCAGGGTCAGGCCGAGCGCATGCGTCGCCTGATCAGCGATCTGCTGTCGCTCTCGCGTATCGAGCTGGTCGAGCATCGCCCGCCCGAGGGCGAAACCGATCTGGCCGCCGTGGTGCGCGAAGTGGTTGACGCGCTGGGGCCGGTCGCTGCGGGGCGCGGCGTCGAGGTGCGCGTCAAGGGCGCAGACAGTCCGGTTGTGGTGACAGGCGTTCGCGATGAACTCGCGCAGGTGGTCCAGAACCTCGTGGACAATGCGGTGAAATATTCAAACGACAAAGGCATTGTGGAAGTCGATCTGGTTGCGGACCTGTCGCGCGACGGCGCGGCTGCGCGGGCAGGGCGCCAGTGGGAAGAGGCCGGCCATATGTCCATCGTCGCCTCGCCCGGCCCCGCGCACGTCGCGAGCGCGGCCTTGCGCGTCACGGACGCCGGCCCCGGCATCGGGCGGCAGTACCTGCCGCGCCTGTCGGAGCGCTTCTACCGTGTCGATCCCGGCCGCGGACTGCGGCCCGGAACGGGGCTCGGCCTCGCCATCGTGAAACACGTCGTCCAGCGCCATCGTGGCGAACTGCTGGTCGAAAGCGAGCCGGGACGCGGCTCGGCGTTCGGCGTCGTTCTACCCATGGCCGAACGCAAGACCGCCGGGGCTGGCTGACCAACCCCGGCGGCGCAATGCCGATCGACTCAGGTTTTCGAAGACGCTAGTACTTCAGCGTCAGCGACGCCGAATAGTTCGAGCCGGGCTGGGTGTAGGCATCGACGATCGCCGATGTTGCCGCCACGCCGCGCACATCGCCCCACCACCAGTATTTCTCGTCCGTCAGGTTGAACGCGCCAACGCGGAGCGCCGCCCAGTCGGTGACGTTCCAGTACGCCGTCAGATCCAGCGTGGTGAAGGATGGCGTCTTGAACAGGTCGTCAGCCGGCGTCTGGTTGGCGTTCTGCGCGATACGCGAAGCTTCCTTCGGCCCGACATGCGTGGCGATCAGCTGGCCGCCGAACACACCCGCCGGATCGTCGAAGGTCAGGCCGGCGACGACCTTGTACGGGTCAATGCTTTGCAGCGGGGCCCCTGGCGCGCCGCGTACATCGCCCTCGGAGAACGACGCCGCAAAGCGCAGTCCGAAACCGTTGTCCCACGCGGCATTGGCTTTTGCCTCGACGCCGTGGATCGAGACGGCCGTGATGTTGATATACTGGTAGACGAACGGATCGACCGGCGAACCGGCGCCTGAGACCATCTGCTGCGAGATGAAGTCGTCATGGTCGGCGACGAAGCCGAGAATTTCTCCCGAGACCTCGCCACCGAACAGGCTGATGTTCCGCGATCTGATGCCGGCCTCCCACGACTCGCTCGATTCCGGCTTCAGGTCCGGGTTCGGCAGCGAGGTGTAGCCGAAGGCGAGGTTGGAGAAGGCGTTGTTCACCTGGCTTGGCTCAGGCGCCTTATAGCCCTGGGCGTAGTTGAAGAATGCGCCGATCCAGTCGGTCGGCCAGGCGACGATGCCAAGGCGCGGGGTGAACTTGCTGCCATCCGAGGCGGAAATCGGAACCGTGGTCGGGTAGAGCGGATCGGCCTTCGGCGTCAGTTCGTATGAGTCGTAGCGCAGCACCGGATGCAGCGTGAGCGCTCCGTCGAGCAGCGAGATCTGGTCCTGAACGAAGGCGCCCGTGACCGTGTATTCGGTCAGCGGGAAGGCGCGCGCCGGGAACGTGTCCGGCGGCGTCGGCACGGTGCCCGAGCGGATGCCGTCCTGCTCCAGTTCCGAATAGTCCGCGCCCGCGAGCAGGCGGTGGCTCGCCCAGCCCGTGTCGAAGCCCATCTCCACCTGGCCGCTGGCGCCCCAGACCTTGTTGTCGAAATAGTTGTCGCGCGTGCGATCGACGGCTGGGGTGCGATCCTCGAACGTGAACTGGCGGGTGTTGGAGTCCTGCGTGTAGATATTCCACTTCGCCGACCGGAACAGGCCGTCGCCAAGGTCCATTTCGTGGTCGAAGCTCCAGCGCGTGCGGTCGGTGGTGTCTTCCGCCAGCAGTTGCAGGACGGTTGCCGAGCGGCCCGAAAGAACGTCCGACTCCGCAACGCTTTCGGACATGTCGTAGGTCAGGCGGAAGCGATGCATGTCGCCGGGCGCCCAGACCACTTTCGCGAGATAGGCGTCGGACTGAAGGTCGGTCGGGTTGGGCGTCGTGCGCGCCGCGCCCGGCACGTCGTTCTCGCCCTGGTTTTCCTGCTCGCTGGCGTCACGCCGCGTGTAGGCGAGCATGGCGGAGAAATCGCCCGCCTTCGCGGCGCCGATGATCGAATGCGCGAGGCTGTCGTCAGCCGAGGAATAGGCGGTGCGCGCGCGGACGCCGAAGGTGCGGCCTTCCTGCACGAGATCGTCCGGGTCGCGCGTGATGAAGCTCACGGCGCCGGCGACGCCGTCCGAACCGTAAAGCGCCGAGGCGGGGCCGCGAATGATCTCGACGGATTTCAGCAGGTCGAGATCGACATAGTCGCCGCGGCCGTTGACGGTCGGGCCAAACGCATAGCTGTCGGGAATGCGAACGCCATCGACCTGCATCAGCACGCGGTTGCCTTCGAGACCGCGAATGTTGAAGCCCGCATTGCGGTCGCGGCCGGTGGAGCCGAGCGCCGCGCCGAAGCGTCCGGGCGAGTTGCGCACTGAGACGCCGGGCTCGAAGCGGATCAGGTCCTTGATGTCGGTGACGAGTTCATCCTCGATCGTCTTTGCGGAGATGACCGAGACGGTTTCGGGAACCTCGTCGATGCGCTGTTCGATGCGCGTCGCGGTGATGGTCACCTGATCGCGGCCCTTGTCGTTGTCCTCGACGGTCTCATCGGCTGGGGCGGGCCCCGATTGGGCGAACGCCGGTGCGGCGCAGAGCGCCAGAGCTGCCGTCGAGATCATCGTGCCGGCCATCAATCGAATGCGCATAGTCGTGGGTCCTTAGTTAAGCAAATGCATTGCATTCGCATCATAAAACTATTTGCCGCCTGGCATCCCGGAAGGGTGTTTTGCGTGGAGCGAGAGTGTCCCGCCCCCCGTCAGGCTGCGGGGTTAGGGCTGCACCTCGAGAGTGAGGGACGTGGTGTAGCTGCGCACCGGCGTTGCAGCGCCAGCGGGCGCATCGGCCGACATGCGAGTCCAGATCAGGTAGACGCCGGGTTTGTCGAATGTGAGCGCGATGCTTCCATCGGCGGCGGACCGCGCCTGCTTGCGATAGGCGGGGTCTTCATAGGCGCCGCCCTCGCGCCAGACTTCCACCTGCTGGTTTGCAACCGGCTTGCCGTTGAGCAGCACGCGGAAGCTGAAGCCGGTGTCGAGATAGACGTCGTTGGGATGCGTGACGGGTTTGAGTTCGAGTGCGCCGACGCGGGCTTCGACCGGCGCCTTCGTCGGCGCGCCGCGCGTCACGTAGACGTCGGCGACAGTTGCCGTCTGGCTCTGGCGCGTCTGTGCGCCAGCGGGGATCTCGCGGCCCGGCGCGAAGGGCTGCCACACGCCATCGACCAGGATCTGCGGACCCACGCGGCCGAGGCGCTCGCCGGTGGACAGGCGATACGTCCCCGTGTTCGGCGTTGCCGCTTCGAGGATCGTGACCTGCGTGAATTCCTGCTTCGTCGAGAAGATCGATGTCGCGCCATCAGGTCCGACGACGGTCCACGCATCCGACTTCACGGCGACGGACGGATTGGCGAAGTCCTCGGTGAAGGAGGATTGCACTGTCACGATGTCGGCGTTGGCGGTGATGAAAAGGTTGGGGCGGAGATAGCTGGTGTCTGCGATTGCGGGAGCGCCGCCGGCGAGTACGGTAAGGAGCAGGGCGGCTGTGGAGCATCCCCATTTCGCGGCCGGACGGATCGGCATCTCGTCGTACCCTCTCGCGGTTCAGCGAGGTGCGGAGGCCCTCGCATTCGTTTTTGTGACTACGCCCATTGCAAATCACTCGCAAGTGCACAAAAGCCGCACTTGAAATGCATTTGCATCGCGCGTAGCCGACATATTCGGTTTCCTGCGCCCTGGGCGGCGCCGGGCCAGTGATCGGGAGTTTCCGCCGCATGTTCGTGACCCGCCGCACCTCGCTTTTCGCGCTCGCCGGAGCCGGCGCGCTTTCCGTGGGGCCGCTCGCCGGCCTCGCAGCGGGCCAGCAGCCCGAAAATCACCAGCACGACGCCAGCGTCGGCGTGCTTGTCATGGCGCATGGCGGCGGCGCGACATGGAATGCCGAGGTGGAGGCAATGCTTGCGCCGCTCGCGAAAGACTATCCGCTCGAACTCGCTTTCGGCATGGCGGAAGCCGCCAGCCTTCAGAGCGGCGTCGCGAAGCTTGAGGCGAGGGGCGTCAGCAAGATCGCCGTGGTGCGTCTCTTCATCAGCGGTGAGAGCTTCTACGAGCGCACCGAACAGATTCTCGGCCTTGCTCCCGGCGCAGAGCCGAAGGCTGCCGGACACGGCGATCATGCGGGCCACGGCGCCGCAGGCGGTCATGGCGGCCACGACATGGCCCTGTGGCGCATCGAGACGAAGTCCAGCTTTGCGCTCAGCCAGCAAGGTCTTGCCGAAGCGCCGGAGATGGGCGCCGTGCTGGTCGAGCGTGTGCGCGACCTCAGCAAGGACCCGGCGAAGGAGAGCGTGCTGATCCTGGCGCATGGTCCGGGCGACGACGAAGAAGACAAGCGCTGGCTCGCGACGATAAACCAGCGTGCGGAAGCCGTGCGCCGTGCGGCGCCCTTCCGGCATGTGCAGGCGGAAACGCTGCGCGAAGACTGGCCGGAGAAACGTGTCGCTGCTGAAGCCCGCATCCGCGCCTATGTCGAGGCGGGTTCGAAGGACGGCAACCGGGTGATCGTGATTCCCTATCGCGTCGCCGGCTTCGGGCCGTATGCCGGCACGCTGAAGGATCTGGACTACGTCGCCGATTCCAAGGGCCTGCTTCCGAGCGTGGAAGTCGAGCATTGGGTGCGGCGCCAGGTCAGGGAACTGGCCGTCGGCGCGTTCCGCGCGCCGCTGCAGGCGCCGGCGCACGCACATTGATTGAATCGAGAGTCTGATATGGGTCTGGCAATGTCATCACGTCCGGTCTGGAAGCGTGCAGCAAGGGCGGGCGTCGCCCTCAGCGCGGCCTTGCTGGCGTTCGGTTGCGTTTCGCCTGGCGCCGCCACGGGGCCGGCCACGACGATTTCCGCTGAGCAGAAGGCCGCGGCCTTCGAGCAGGACCGCAAGGCTATCGTCGCGCAGGCGGGCGATTATCGCGTGCGCTTCGACTTCACCGAGACCGTATCCTTCCTGAAGGACTACAGGGTCGCCGAGCCAAGCCGCTCGGGCGGCTATGAGGTTGTGCGCGTGATCGAGGACACCGGCACGTTCATCAGCCTGCAGCACATCCTGGTCATCGAAGCCGGTGACGACAAATTTCCGGTCAAGCACTGGCGCCAGGACTGGCGTTATGAGCCGGAGAGCGTGCTCATCTTCATCGGCGGAAATGCGTGGGAGAACCGCGTGATCCCCGAGAGCGAGCGCGCCGGGAAGTGGTCGCAAACGGTCTATCAGGTCGAAGACTCGCCGCGCTATGGCGCGCTCGGCGCCTGGGATCATTCCAACGGCGTCTCGGCATGGACGCCGCCGGCAGAACTGCGCCCGCTGCCCCGCCGCGAGGCGACAGCGCGCAGTGACTATTACGGCGTGCTTGCGGTGAACCGCCACGCCATCACATGGGATGGCTGGGTGCACGAGCAGGACAATTCCAAGCTCGCCTTGATCGACGGCAAACAGCAGATCATCGCGCGCGAGCAGGGCGTGAACACCTATCGTCACTATGCCGACTTCGACGAGAACGTCGCGCTCGACTACTGGAACGCCACGAAGGATTACTGGGCGGCCGTGCGCGCCGAGTGGTCCGCATTGGAAAAGCCCGGAACGAGCTTCGGTCTCACCGTGCAAGGCGAACCCGAGCCGATCTACATGCCGCTGCTCGAACTTGCCGACAACATCCAGTCGGGCGAGACGACGACCGAAGCAGCGGTCATCGAGGCGCGCAAGGTCATCGCGCAGTTCACCACGCGCGACATCGGCACGCTGGAGCAGCGTCTCGCGCGTCCCGCCAACTGAACAGCCCCTCCCGCCTTATCGGCGCGCGTTGCGGCCTGTCCACATCGACTCTGCCGTGACGTGTGCATCGTTACCGCTGACCCATCGTGCGCGACGGGGCGTTACAGCAGGTGCTGTTCCGCCTCGTCGCGGTGTTTCTTCAGGTATCTCATAAAGGGCGTGCCGCCGGTGCCGATATCGGTGTCGTTGCCGGCGGAATCCTTGCCCTGCTTGTTGATGTAGCTCGCCGCATATTCGAGGTGGCGCGTGCGGAAGCGCGCGAGGGAGCGGATGTTGGTGTTGTAGATCTCGCGCAGGCTGGCGCCGCCGGACGCCTGCACGAAGGCGCGCAGCGTGGACATGGCGCGCACCTTGTCGACGAAAGTGCGGTGAGCCGGCGGGCGATAGATGTGCAACTCGTCGAGGAAGGTGCGCAGCGGGTCGGCCGCGTGGCCGACGCCGAGCAGGGCGTCCATCGACGGCACGATGGTCGATTGCGATCCGGTCTGGCCGCGGAATGCCTGCGGCTTGCCTTGGGCTTCTGTGACGCCTTCGTAGATCAGGCCATCGCCCAGCGCGGGATTGTCCTTCCAGCCGTGAATGTAAGGGCGCACGCGATGGAAATAGACATACGGGTCGCAACGCTCGGGCATGCGGTCGAAGATCGCGTTCACCGCGTCCCAGCCCGTGTTGATCTCGACGAGGCTCGCCTCGACGGCCTTCGCGTCGCCGTTCTTCACGCCTTCCAGCACGCGCGGGATTTCCGCGAGCATCGCGCCGGCGCGCGCCTCGATGGCGACGTGGACCAGCACGAACCATGCTTCGTCCTGCCCGGCGAGGAAGTTCTGGATCATCCAGATATTGTCGAGACTGATCGGCCCCGCACGATCCAGGCGGTCCCAGTTGTCGAGCACATAGGCCGAGTAGGGCAGGAGCGGCTGCTGGCCGAGGCGTTTGGCCAGCGCCCAGATCGGTACGGCGAGCGGGGCGGGCAGGGACGCCGGGGCATCCGGTTCGCCCCAGACATAGGCCTGCACCATGAAGGAGTAGCGGACCATGGCGGTGCGGAGCTGGGCGTCACTCGCCTCGGCGCAGAAAGCCTTGAGGTCCAGCACAGGCAGGGAGGCGAGGTGTTTGCGGATGCGGCCGGTCAGCATGGTCCGGGGCAGGTCGCGGGCGGCTTCTTCCGGTGCGGCCAGCTCGGACGGCAAGGTCACATCCGCGGCATTGTATGAGCAAAGAAATCCCCTTTCTTCGCTCATATCGTGGTCGGAAAGGCTCAGAATGGCTGACATTTCGTGGTTTCCCTGCCGCAAACTGGCGAAAGTCCGCAGAAACCACGCCAGTCAGGGGGTGTAAATCCGCGCCGGGCTGGGCGCCGAAGCGTCAACTGCCGCATTATCCACAAGTCAGGCCGCCGCCTCTGGTGCTGGATACGATGTCGCGGCGAGTCATGGCCGGTGGTTCGCAGGACTGTCACAATCCATCCCTACATGACGGAACAGTAGAGACGGCTGGGCGGCGTCAGATGTTCAATCCGATGGTTTTCGCAGGCTGCCCGCAGGCTTGGGCGGGGCTGAGCGGCGCCCGTCGCCAGGTCCGCCGGAGGGGGAAATGAGCCGGATGGACCCTATGCCGCTTCTCCGCATGGATACGCTCACCGCGACACGTCCCGTCGCTGCCAAAGCCGCCGACGCCAAGATCAAGGCGCAGACCGTTTCGGTCTTCTATGGCGACAAACAGGCCCTGTTCGATGTCTCGCTCGACATGCCCGAAAAAACCGTCACGGCGCTGATCGGCCCGTCCGGTTGCGGCAAGTCCACCTTCCTGCGGTCGATCAACCGCATGAACGACACGATCCCGCACTGCCGCGTCACCGGCCGCATCGAGATCGACGGGATGGACGTCAACGACAAGTCTGTCGATCCCGTCCTTCTGCGGGCGCAGGTCGGCATGGTGTTCCAGAAGCCGAACCCGTTCCCCAAATCGATCTTCGAGAACGTGGCCTACGGCGTCCGCCTGCACGGCACGGCGTCTTCGCGCGACCAGCTGAAGGAGATCGTCGAATCCTCGCTCCGCAAGGCCGGCCTGTGGGACGAGGTCAAGGATCGCCTGAACGCTTCCGGCGCCAGCCTCTCCGGCGGCCAGCAGCAGCGGCTGGTGATCGCGCGGGCGATCGCCGTGAACCCCGAAATCATCCTGATGGACGAGCCGTGCTCGGCGCTCGACCCCATCGCGACCGCCAAGGTCGAGGAGTTGATCGACGAGCTGAAGTCGAACTACTGTATTGTGATCGTTACCCATTCGATGGCGCAGGCAGCCCGCGTCTCGCAGCAGACCGCCTTCTTCCACCTCGGCAAGCTGATCGAGACCGGCCCGACCGAGGCGATCTTCACCAATCCCAGGAACTCGCGCACGCAGGACTACATCACCGGGCGTTTCGGATAGAGGCCGAAACGCTGTAGGATGCGCCGAGGAGGCAAGGACATGACGGAACATACAGTCAGGTCGTTTTCGCAGGATCTGGAGGAACTCTCCGGCGATCTCGCCCGCATGGGCGGGCTTGCGGAAGACATGCTCTCGGACGCGATCCAGGCCATCTCCTCGCGCGATCTCGCGCTCGCCGAAACCGTGGTCGCCCGCGATCCGCAGATCGACCAGATCCAGATCGAGGTCGAGAAGAAAATCCTTCGTCTCCTTGCGCTCAGGCAGCCGCTTGCACGCGACCTGCGCCAGACGATCTCGGCCCTCAAGATCGCGACCGAGCTGGAGCGGGTCGGCGATCTCGGAAAGAGCATCGCCAAGCGCGTGAAGCTGATCGACGGCATCGAGCCGGCGAACGCGCTCAAGGGCGTCGCCCGCATGGGCCGCCTCGTCACGGCGCAGCTCAAGCGCGTGCTCGACGCCTATACGGCGCTGGAAACGGACGCGGCCAATCGCGTCTGGGTGCGCGACGAGGAAGTGGACGAGCACTACCAGTCGCTGTTCCGCGAAGTCGTCACCTACATGATCGAAGACCCGCGCACGATCTCCGCCTGTGCGCATCTGCTCTTTGTCGCCAAGAATCTGGAACGGATCGGCGACCACTGCACCAACATTGCCGAGGAAATCCATTTCCTCGTCACCGGCGAGCAGCTCCCCGTCGAAAGGCCGAAAGTCGATGCCCTCAACAGCAACTGAACTTGAGCGTCCCGCCATGCGCCCAGCCGCCGCCACGCGGCCCTACGCCCTGATCGTCGAGGACGAGGCGCCGCTCGTCGAGCTGATCCGCTACAATCTGGTCAAGGAAGGCTATGAGGTCGCAACCGCGACCGATGGCGAGGAAGCCCTGCTGCTGATCGAGGAGCGCCAGCCAGACATCGTCCTGCTCGACTGGATGCTGCCCAAGCTCGCCGGCATCGAGGTCGCCCGCCGCCTGCGTTCGAAAGCTGCGACGCGCAACCTGCCGATCATCATGCTGACGGCGCGCGCCGAGGAAAGCGACCGCATCCGCGGCCTCGACATCGGCGCCGACGATTACATGACCAAGCCGTTCTCGATGTCGGAATTGACCGCGCGCATCCGCGCCGTGATGCGACGCATCCGCCCGGCGCTCGCCGAGGATGTGATCGTCGTCGGCGACATCTCGATCGATCGCGCGGCGCACAAGGTCACGCGCGGCGGCATGGACATCCATCTCGGGCCGACGGAATTCCGCCTGCTCGACTATTTCATCCAGCATCCCGGCCGCGTGTTCAGCCGCGAACAGCTGCTCGACGCAGTGTGGGGCTCGGACGTCTATGTCGAGACGCGCACGGTCGATGTTCATATCGGCCGCCTGCGCAAGGCGCTCAGCAAGGGCGGGGCGGACGACCCGATCCGCACCGTGCGTTCGGCCGGATACGCGCTGAACGTCTAATCCAGCTCCATCGCGAACATGGCGATCGTGTCGTGGTCGAACTGGCGCGCGGAATAGAAGCCCTTGGCGCCGTCATTGTCCGTCTCGGTCGCGACCCAGGCATAGGTGCAGCCCTGAGCGCGGCCCCAGGCCAGCATCCTGTCCATCAGCTCCGAGGCGATTCCGCGCCGCTGATGCGAGGGAGCCGTACCGAGATTATCGACATAAAGGTCCGACTCGCGATCAGGCTGCAGGTGGACATTGCCACGCACCTGTCCAACGACGAGCCCGTGTTCGAGCGCAATGAACATGGCGTGCCGGGGGTCGGCCAGATAGGCGATCAGGTGATCCTGCTGGATCTCCTCGTCAAAAATCTCTGGATCGACGTTTCCCAGCAGGTGCGCATTTGCCGGCGTAACCAGGTGAAATGAAACGGACATCGGTGACCCGCAATTGATCGCTTGCGCGCACTATCGGCCCTCCTGCGCCGGCGTGTCAAAAAGCGGCCCGCCGGGCGGGATGACAAGGCGGTTTCGCCGTCATAAAGCCTCCGCGAGACCCCGCCGGAGCTGTTCCCATGATTCCTCGTTACGCCCGCCCCGAGATGGTTGCGATCTGGGAGCCGGAACAGCGCTACGCCATCTGGCTGGAGATCGAGACGCTGGCCGCCGAGGCGATGGCCGAACTGGGCATGATCCCGGCCGAAGTACCGAAGGCCGTCCGCGCGCGGGGCGGTTTCGATGTGGTGCGCATCGACGAGATCGAGCGCGAAGTGAAGCACGACGTCATCGCCTTCCTCACCTCGGTTGCCGAGCATGTGGGCGAGGAAGCGCGCTTCCTGCACCTCGGCATGACGTCGTCGGACGTGCTGGACACCTGCCTTGCCGTGCAGCTGCAGCGCGCGAGCGATATCCTGCTCAAGGGCATGGATCGCGTGCTCGCCGCCTTGAAGAAACGGGCGCTGGAACACAAGCTGACGCCGACCATCGGCCGCAGCCACGGCATCCATGCGGAGCCCACCACGTTCGGCGTGAAGCTGGCCGGTTTCCATGCCGAGTTTGCGCGCGGGAAGCAGCGGCTTGAGGCGGCGCGTGCGGAGATTTCGACGTGCGCCATCTCTGGCGCCGTGGGCACCTTCGCCAACATCGATCCGCGCATCGAGGAAATGGTTGCAGCCAGGCTTGGCCTCGCGGTTGAGCCCGTCTCGACGCAGGTCATCCCGCGCGATCGCCATGCGGCCTACTTCGCGGCGCTGGGTGTTGTCGCCTCCAGCATCGAGCGTATCGCCACCGAAATCCGCCATCTGCAACGCACGGAAGTTCTGGAAGCCGAGGAATACTTCTCCGAAGGACAGAAGGGCTCGTCCGCCATGCCCCACAAGCGCAACCCGGTGCTGACGGAAAATCTCACCGGTCTCGCACGTCTCGTGCGCTCGGCGGTCGTGCCGGCGATGGAGAATGTGGCGCTGTGGCACGAGCGCGACATTTCCCATTCCAGCGTCGAGCGCGGCATCGGCCCCGACGCCACCATCCATCTCGACTTCGCGCTGAACCGCTTGGCCGGCGTGATCGAGAATCTGTTGATCTACCCCGAGAACATGCTCGCCAACCTCAACCGCCTCGGCGGCCTCCACAACTCGCAGCGCGTCCTGCTGGCGCTGGTGGAGAAGGGCGCCAGCCGCGAAGACGCCTACCGCATGGTCCAGCGCAACGCGATGAAAGTGTGGCGCGATGCGAACCGCAAGGAAGGCGACTTCCTGCGCAATCTCGAAGGCGATGCGGATGTCTCGAAGCTTCTGACGAGCGCGGAGTTGGGTGAGATGTTCGATCTCGACTATCACTTCAAGGGCGTCGATGTGATCTTCAAGCGGGTGTTTGGGGCGGCTTGATCGCGGTTGCGCGCGTCCAACGGAGTCATTCTCGGGCTTGTCCCGAGAATCCCGGTTCGAGAGGCGCGGGGATTGGCGACTAATTCCTTCGGAGCAGCCAACCAAGATTCTCGGGACAAGCCCGAGAATGACTCCGTGGCTTTGGATGGGCCCGATGAAAATTGGGCCGGAGCCCTCACCCGGACTCCGGCCCAAGGCCATGATGGCGGAGCAGCTCGGCGCGAGGGGTCGTGCGCTGCCACTCCAACCGAACCCCAGAGCGCCAAGGGGGGGACGTCTGGCGCAACCGCATCGAGAAGCGGAACAGGCGGGGTCCGGCCGGGCCAGACCGGCGGGGGCCGATCTTCACGCCGGACGATGCACCCCACCGCTGATCAAACTCCTTCCATGAACTCGGCGCTTTTACGCCGCCCGTTCACCAAGTCGTGCCAGCGCGCCGTTCCGGCCTGGAACAGCGCGCCAGACCGGACACGAAAAACCCCGCCGCCGGGCGTCTGGCCGGGCAGCGGGGCTGGTCGTTTGGTAAATCGGAAGGCCCGGCGGGAAGCCCGGCAAATCCCTATTTCTTCTCCGAGCGGACCTGCTCGACGGCGGTTTCCATCAGTTCGGCCATCTGGCGCTGGAGCTGGTGGTCGGTGATCGCGACGCCGGCGGCGTCCAGATCGCCCTTCACCTTGCGGAACACGTCTTCGTCACCGGGGGCCTCGAAGTCCGATTTCACGACTTCGACGGCGTAATTCGCGGCATCTTCGCCCGACTTGCCCAGCTTTTCAGCGGCCCAGAGGCCCAGCAGCTTGTTCCGGCGGGCGTTCGCCTTGAAGCGAAGCTCCTGATCCAGGGCGAATTTGCCTTCTTCCGCTCGCTCACGCTTGTCGAAACCGCTCACACTTCGTCTCCCTGGGGTCGCTTGCGCCCCGTCCATCTCACGTCGATATAGGCCCTGGAAAGGGCCGAAAACACCCCCGCGACGACGCCATGCGCGACGCCTCGCCAAGGATGGGCTAGGAACCCTTTTTCCTACACGAGTCGGGGAGCGGGGAAGCCGCTTTCCGGCCCAGGAGACGCGAATATGGCCAAGCGCCGGAAAATCTACGAAGGCAAGGCGAAGATCCTGTATGAGGGGCCCGAACCGGGCACCCTGATCCAGTATTTCAAGGATGACGCGACCGCGTTCAACAACGAGAAGCGCGCCGTGCTCGACGGCAAGGGCGTTCTCAACAACCGCATCTCCGAATTCGTGATGATGCAGCTGAACCAGATCGGGCTGCCGACGCACTTCCTGAAGCGCCTCAACATGCGCGAGCAGCTGATCCGCGAAGTCGAGATCATCCCGCTCGAAGTCATCTGCCGCAACGTGGCGGCGGGCTCCATGTCCAAGCGCCTCGGCATCGAGGAAGGTACGCCGCTGCCGCGCTCGATCATCGAGTTCTGCTACAAGAAGGACGAACTCGGCGACCCGATGGTCACCGAGGAGCACATCACCGCGTTCAACTGGGCGACCCACCAGGAGATCGACGACATCCTCGCGATGACGCTTCGCATCAACGACTTCCTCACGGGGCTGTTCGCCGGCGCGCAGATCAAGCTGGTGGATTTCAAGGTCGAGTTCGGTCGTCTCTATGAAGGCGAGATGGTGCGCACGGTTCTGGCCGACGAGATCAGCCCGGATTCCTGCCGCCTGTGGGACATGACGACGGGCGAGAAGCTCGACAAGGATCGCTTCCGGCGCGACATGGGCGGCGTCACCGAGGCCTATGCCGAGGTTGCGCGGCGTCTTGGAATCATCAAGGAAGCGGGCGGGGCCGAGATCCTGTCTTTCAACGGCAAATAGCCCGCTTCGCGGGTTGGTAACGGTAAGTAGCTCGCTCCGCGGGCGGCAACGGCAAACAGGCGAACACGATGAAAGCGAAAGTCCACGTCTCGCTGAAGGCTGGCGTGCTCGATCCGCAGGGCAAGGCGGTTGGCGACGCGCTGGGCCGTCTCGGCTTTGGCGAGGTCGAGGGCGTGCGCGTGGGCAAGACGATCGAGATCGATCTCGCCGACGGCCTCACGAAAGAGCAGGCGCAGGCCCGCGTGAAGGAAATGTGCGAAAAGCTTCTGGCGAACACGGTCGTCGAGCGCTACGCGATCGAGATCGGCTAGGCGCTTCCGACTATTTGGTGTCTTCAGCCGTGTCCGACACGGCCTTGCCGGCGGCTTGCACGTCCTTGCCGAGGCCTTCGATCGTGTTGCAGGCCGAGGCCAGCAGCGGCGCGGCGAGGATGACGGCGAGAAGAAGTTTGCGCATGGGGGCCTCCCCTTGGAGTTGATCCAGTAGCCGGAAGACTACTCGCCCGGCCCGGCATCGGGCAAGGCGGGTGTCGCCCGGCCTATTTCGGCTCCGGCGGCTTGGCCGGTGCGTTCAGCGGCGGCGGGCCGCAATCGGCTGACTGAACGCGGCCATGCGCGTCCGGCGCACAGGCGGCGGCCTGCGCCTCTCCAGCCCGCGCCCCGTCCGTGGATTGGCCCGACTGGGCGCCGGACGCAGCGGTCGACATCGCCCCGCCAATGACCTGCAGATCATCGCCCAGGCCCGACACCGTGTTGCAGCCGCCAAGGCATGCGGCCAGCGCAACGCCCAAGATCGCAAACCTGTTCATCTACCCCTCCAGGGCCGTCCCGGTTATAGCGCCTCTCCGTAGGCACGGAATCAGGCAAAAATCAGAACGTTTTCCGAAACGGCCAGTCCTCATTGGGGAAGTCATGACTTTCGCACACTGGGGGCCTGTCGCCCTGCTGATCGGGTCGAACGTCTTTATGACGGTGGCCTGGTATGGCCACCTGAAGTTCAAGGACTCGCCGCTCCACTGGGTCATCCTCGCCAGCTGGGGGATCGCGCTGATCGAATACTGCCTCGCCGTTCCCGCCAACCGCATCGGACATTCGGTCTATTCGGCCGCCGAACTCAAGACGATGCAGGAGGTGATCACGCTGGTGGTGTTTGCGGGCTTTTCCGTGTGGATCCTCGGCGAACCGCTGACGTGGAAACACGCTGTCGGTTTCACGCTGATCGCCGCTGGGGCAGGGGTGATTTTCTACAAATAGCCTCGTTCGAAGCGTCCAAGGGCTTCCGGTTACTCCACCGCGATGCGCCCTCGCGACTCGTGGCGAAACCTGCTAGAGGCCCGCGCGAAGGCTGAAACTGCAGGGCAAACCCATGAAATCCGCCGTCATCGTCTTCCCCGGCTCCAACTGCGACCGCGACGCCCAGACCGCGCTGCGTCAGGTGACCGGAACCGAGCCCGCGATGGTCTGGCACAAGGACGCCAAACTGCCCGACGGGCTGGACCTGATCGTCCTGCCGGGCGGGTTCTCCTACGGCGATTATCTCCGCTCCGGCGCGATGGCGGCGGCCTCTCCCATCGGTGATGCGGTGCGGGCGCATGCGGCGCGCGGCGGCTATGTCCTCGCCATCTGCAACGGCTTCCAGGTCGCGACCGAGATGGGCCTGCTGCCCGGCGCGCTCCTGCGCAATGCCTCGCTCAATTTCTGCTGCCGCCCGCAGGCGCTGGCGATCGCGACCAACTCCTCGGCTTATACCGCCGCCTACAAGGACCAGCGCGAAGTCGTCTTCCCCGTCGCTCACCACGATGGAAACTATTTCGCCGACGCCGCCACGCTGGATCGTCTTGAAGGCGAGGGCCGCGTCGCGTTCCGCTATGTCGGCAACCCCAACGGATCGGCGCGCGATATCGCCGGCATCCTGTCGGAGAACGGCCGCGTGCTCGGCATGATGCCTCACCCCGAGCGCGCCATGACGGGCCAGGAAGGCGGCAATGACGGCGTGAAGCTGTTTGAAAGCGTGCTGGCCGCCGCCTGACGGGCGACTGTTGCGCCGCGACATGCGCGCGCGCCATCCTTTCGCAAGGCTTGCCAACGTTCTGGCCGCGCCTATCTAGAAAGCGCACCCAGCGGCTGGAGACCCACATGGCCATCGACATCGGTATCGAAACCAAGGCCCGCAAGAAGATCGTCGGCGCGCTGGAGCAGGTGCTCGGCGACACTTACGGTCTCTATCTCAAGACGCACGGCTATCACTGGAACGTCGAAGGCCCGATGTTCAACACGCTGCACCTGATGTTCGAGGCGCAGTACAACGACCTCTGGCTGTCGATGGACCTGATCGCCGAGCGTATTCGTTCGCTGGGCGAGTATGCCCCGCTGGGCGAACAGATCGGCGCCAAGTCACAACTCACCGCCGACAAGTCGGTGCCGGCGGCCGAGAAGATGATCGCCAACCTCGTCAGCGGCAACGAGTTGCTGGCGCGGTCGGCACGCGGCGCGCTCGAGGCTGCGGAAGATGCTGGCGACCAGGCCACCGCCGATCTTATGACTCAGCGCGTCGCCGTCGCGGAGAAGACCGCGTGGATGCTGCGCTCGATGGTTGCGAAGTAGACATCAGGGAGTTGGCGCAACCGGCGCCGCTTCAGGCTGAACGATCGGCTTGAAGTGCCAGCGCTGCGTCGTCAGCTCGATAGTGTTCACGCGAACGACTTCCGCGACGATGCCGCCCTCGCCATCGGACGCATAGCTGACCGACAGCCCCTTGTCCTTGCTGCGGAAGGTGATCTTGCCCGGCTCGATACTGTCGAGCGGCGTGAAGCTCCACTTCATGCCCGAGCGCGTGTTCGCCACATCCAGCCCATAGACGCCCTCGGCGTTCGGCCCGATGCGGTGATATTCGGTATAGGCGCGATCGTCGCCGAGGCTGGCCAGCGCCGTTCCCGTCACCACGCCATTCACCGGGCCGAGGAACGCCTCGAATGTCTGGCTGCCGTCCGCGTTTGTATGCACGCGCGTTCCCTGCATCCAGGCAAGCGACGTGGCCTCCTCGGGAACCATCGCAGGCGTCGTCTGCCCGCCGGGCGTTGGCGGTTGCGCGATAGCGGTCGAGCAGAGCAGGGCTGTTGCGACAGCCGCCGCCAGCATGCGGATCATGGCTTCCTCCCCCGAGACTTCGCCGACGAAGCCCCGAGCCTAGCCCCGCACGCCCGGATGCGCCACCCTGTTAGGGCTGAACGTCAGGCAAGTCCGGCCAGCACCGCAGGGTCCGGGCAGATCGACAGCCAGTGATCGCGCTCGCTGCGCTTGCACACGCCGGGATAATCTCCCTTGGCGCCGCCGATATCGAGCAGGATCTGGAAGTGCAGGTGAGGCGGCCAGCCGCCATTCTCGCGCTTCGTGCCAAGCTCCGCGATCTTCTCCCCCGCCATGAACGCCGCGCCCGGCCTCAGGCCCTTCAGACTGTCGCGGCTGAGATGGCCGTAAAGCGTGTGGAAGGTCAGCCCCGGAATGGGCGTGTGTTCGAGGATGATGGTCGGGCCATAATCGCCCGGCTGGTCATTGATGCGCGAGGAATGCACGCGCGCATTCAGCGGCGTGATCACGTCTGCGCCAGCGGGCGCAAACACGTCGAGCCCGAGATGGACCGTGCGGGCCTCCTCGCCCTCGGGCGCGAACAGCGCTTGCGTATAGACCGCGCGATCCTCGCCATAGCCGCCCGCACGCAGCGGCTCGCCGGGCCGTACATCCGGCGCATCCAGCTTGCCCGGCAGCGCCTTCGCCACGCCGGGCACGATCTCGATGCCGCTCGGCCTCAGCCTGGAGAGCCAGTCGAGATACGCGGCGTGCTTGTTCATTCGCGCTTAATCACTTCGCCAGGAGGGGTGTCCGAGTTTACGTCAATGAAATGCCGGTCGCCTAGGCTTTTTGCGTGTGGCGGCGACCGCACGAATCCGCGGGGGTGGGTTTGAACAGTCTCAAGCGCCTCCCGGTCGGCGCGGAAACTCTGGCGGTTGCCGGCCTGATGGCCGCAGGCGCGATCGCGTGGCTTGTCTGGATCGGCGCGCCCGATTTCCCGCTCGACGACGCCTATATCGTCCAGCACGCCGTCGAAGGCGTGAGGGCGGGCGTTGAATCCCGCTTCGTCGGCGCAACCCCGATGGACGGCGCCACCAGCCCGCTGCACGTTCTCTCCATCGCGCTGGCAAGCTTCCTGATGCCGGTCGCATGGGCGCAGGCGATCATCGCGCTCGCCGCCGCCGCGCTTTACCTGCTTGGCGCCTGCTTCCTGTCGCGGCGTGCGGGGCTGAATGGGCTCTGGTCGTCCGTGATGACCGCTCTCGCGCTCACGTCGGGTCTTACGCTCACGCACCTGCTCAACGGCCTGGAGACCGGCCTCGCCCTGGCGGGGCTGATGTGGAGCTTCGTCCTCTTCTGGGAGCCGCGCCCCAAGCGTCCTCACGCATGGATGCTGCTCGGCCTGCTGCCTTTCATCCGGCCGGAACTCGGATTGTGGAGCGTGCTGCTCGGCCTGCGTGCGCTCATCGCCGCCTCCGCCTCGCGACAGCCCGGCGAGCCGCTGAGACTCGTGCGCGAAGCCGCGATCTGGGGATGCGCTGCCGCCGTCCCGATGCTGCTTGCCATCCTGGCGCTCGGCGGCGCGCTTCTGCCCAACACGATCGGCGCGAAGGAGGCGTTCTTCGCCGAAGGCTGCCTTCCGCTCCTCGATCGTGTCGATCTTGTTTCGCGGATTTTCGGCGGCGCCGTGCCTTTTGTCCTGATCGCGCTGGCCGCGCCGCTTCTTGTGCTGGCCTCGCGCTTTCGCTGGTATGCGCTGGCGTTCATCATTGTCTTTATCGGCGTCTACGTGCTCAAGCTGCCCGGCGCATTCCATCACAACGAATACCGCTATCTCCACCTGCTGATACCCTTCGCGCTTCTCGGAACCATCGAGCTTCTGCGCCCACGCGCCGATGCCCGCGAACGCATCGGCATGGGCGTTGCGCTTGTCATGGTGCTCATTGCCGCTGGCGGCGTGCAGGGAGCATGGGCGCGCTACGAAGCCGGCATCGACAAGACGCGCTTCGACCTGCAGGACGTATCAAGCTGGGCGGCGCAGAACCTGCCCGCAGACGCCATCGTGATGGTCCACGACGCTGGCGTCATCTCGCGCTTCGGCGATCAAAAGCTCATCGACATCGTCGGCCTGAAATCCCGCTCCAGCGCGCAGATCCACCAGTCGACCACTTTCGCGGAATGCAAGCGCGATCCGCGCGCCATGCATCGGATCGCGAGCAATTCCGGCGCAACGCACTTCATCGTGCTGACGGCGTGGGACGAGATTTTTGAACTCACCGACGGCCTCAGAAACAGCGGCTGGCATCTGACGCGCACGGACCCCGAACGCGGCGACGCCATCTACCAGGTCTACACGCTGAAACCGCCCGCCGCCTGACGGCCTATGGGAGCGTCGGTTCGTCCGCGCCCCAGCAACCTTCCAGCGCCTTGAACGTCTCGTTCAGCCACTGGCCGAACGCCGACCCATGCGCGCCATCGAGCGCATAGTTCACCGTGAAGTCTTCATTGGCCTGCGGATAAACTTGGCCTGTCATCCAGAACCGGATGTTCGGCCCGTCGCCGCCGGCAACGCCCAGTCCGCGATACGGCCCATCGCCCACAACTTTTGGCGCAAGGATCGGCTCCAGCTTCTCAAGCGCCGTCACAAGGGCGGGGCAGCTCGTCTGATCCGTCCAGCGCGGCTGGAAGTTCGCGGCGCGGCTGTCATCGACATAACGTGCAGCGAGAAATGGCGTAGCCGTCTTGCCGACATAGTCCTTCATCACGCGCCGTATCTGCTGGGGCGTCGTCGCGCCGGGGATCGGCGCAGGCGCCCGATAGAAGGTGATGATCCGGCAGCGCGGGCCCGTAACGCTGTGATAGTCTTCAGCCTTGAAGCTCGCGCCCGCGAATGGCCCGAACTCGCCCAGCGGCACGGTGCGTGCGGCAAACTCGGTATTCGAGCATTTGCGCGCGTCAGGTTGGGCCACCGCCTCCTGCGAAGGCATCGCCGGCGCGAACGCCACGAACGCGGCCAGCAATGCCGCCGCAGTCCGGCTTCTGGTCATCAATGTCTCCGCCGTCTGCCTATTCAGCGGCCAGCTTAGCCTGATGAGGCATGCCTTCCAGATATTTTTCAGCTTCCAGCGCAGCCATGCAGCCAAGACCCGCTGCTGTAACAGCCTGGCGAAACACATCATCCGCCACGTCGCCCGCCGCAAACACGCCGGGAATGGAGGTGGTGGTCGAGCCCGGCGCCGTCTTGATATAGCCGCCGTCCTTCAGCTCGATCTGGCCGGCAAACAGTTGCGTCTGCGGCGCGTGTCCGATGGCGATGAAGATGCCATGCACGGGCTGCTCGGTCACTTCGCCCGTCTTGAGATTACGCAGCTTGGCCTTGGTGACGCTGAGCGGGCCTTCCTGCCCGATCACGTCGATGAGTTCCGTGTCCCACAGCACGTTCACCTTCGGATTCTTGAACAGGCGGTCCTGCAGAATCTTCTCCGCGCGGAAATGGTCGCGGCGGTGAACGACAGTCACTTTCGATGCAA
>CAZGWV010000002.1:2004-92954 GCA_964529555.1 uncultured Rhizobium sp. | reverse complement strand
GACCATCAGGCGGACGTAGTAAATGCCGCCTCGCTCTACGAGGAATGTAAGGTTCTTCCCGTCGCCATTGGTCGCGCTGGATTGTCCCTGTCCCGCGTGACCACCGCGCCGCTGCCACCGCTCCCCTGTAGAGGCAGCGGCGCACCCTTTCGGAATGTCTGGCTAGCATTGGCGGTCAGCATCAGCCGTCGCCCCCGGTTTGAAGCGCTGGGGGCGGCGGTTTCGCATTGGCAGAGCCTTTGTCTGCCAGTCAGTACGCAAAACGCCTGCAATCTGTGGGCAAATTCACAGACGATGAATTGCGCCCAACATTTCACACCACATCATGCGTCGGGGTAGGCGTGCTGTCAGTCGGGTCAGCGGACTTAAACTTGCGGTTCTTTAAGAGGTAGGTGTCGCGATAGGTTGTCAGGGCTTCGCTGACCGAAAGTGCGGTCCCTCGCGTCTCGATCTGGTCAAGCAGATACTCGCCAAAGTCTCGCTCTTGCCACACCCGCATGACCTTGTTGCCCAAAGAATACATCACGTCATCTGAGGTGCTGTAAGGCGCACGCGGTGTCTCCAACAACATCGCATTGGTTTGGGTGATGCACACAATGGCGAGCCGCACGCAGTCACGTGCTGCAAGTTGGCCAACTGCATCCTTTGGCGTGCGGGTGCTGCCATCGTTCAGCAGGTCTGAATACAATGCCGCCTCACGGCCATGCCTAAGGGCGCTGGCGTAGTCAGCAATCATCGTCACTCGCGCGCGTAGTTCAGTAGATGAGAGTGGAGGGGTGGCCTGTATCGACGCCATGAAGGCGTGATTGATTTTGGCAGTGTGGCTTTCAAACTCAATGCGTATGCGCGCACACACTGCACCAGAGGATAAGTCGCGCGACTTGGCGAAATGCGCGATAGCAGCTTTGCCGATTTCTTCGATTGCAGCTTCAGCCAAGTAATAGGTGCGGGCGTAGTGGCCCGCCTTGTACAAGACCCCTGCCTCTTCCATGAGTGCCGCCGCATTCCTCACGGCTGCCGCTTGATACGCAGTAAGGGTGTCTAAGGTTATCGGATATGTGCGCGGCACCCTTTACAACCTGATGCGCGCGGCTTGCTTGCGTGTTTGCGCCGCCTGCGTTTCCAACCGCCTGTAATTCTCTGCCAAGTCCATCTTGGTGGACATTTCCGTCAAAGCGGCAATCCAAGGGCCGACCACAAGTGCCTCTACATCCGAAAGCCGCCAGTCGTCATAGTCCTTGTTGCTGTGGTCTGCGATCCTAAGCTCAAGGACGGGCTGCCCGTCGCACTCTACGGCAAGCGTGCCAAACTTGCTGTCGTCGAAATAGCTCACGTCACGGAGTGAAAAGGCCCAATCATGTTGGCCCCATGTGAAAGCTGAAGCATATGGCAAGGGCTCTTCATAGGTCTTGACGTTCGTGACGCCAATGACGTTCCACGTTGGCCAATCGTCACGCTTGCACCACGCATGATAGTGGTGAGTGCTATCGTACATTTTGAGAGCCGCACCAAAGAGGCCAGCCTTTTCCACAAGCTCTCGGGCTGCTGCAATTGTCTGTGCGGCGTCCTTAGTTGTTGAAGAGTGTGCGGCCTTGGCAAGCTCAAACGCACTACGTGCTTTGGCTCGAAACTCTCTGACTGCGGCTAGAAGCAGTTCGGTGGATTGGTCGGCCATGTGTTTCCCCTAAGCCGATTTCTTGACGTTGCCCATGATGCCGCGCTCAACCGGCAAGCCTGTGGGCTCATTCTTCGCAACCGGCACAGCAGCAGCCTTGCGAGCCGCGTATGCCTGCCTCAGACGCAACGCCTCATCATCAATTCGGCCAAGCTCTGTGTGGTGCAAAAGCAGGGCACCTGTTGCAGCCGCAAACTCATGCGCCTTGCGTGTGAATCCCGCGTTGGACACCACCGCAGCGATGTGGGCTTTGGCAAATTGCTTACCTGCTACCGCCTGTTGCACAGCACCGTTGCCCACAGCCTGAGAGTAGAGCTTGCACTGCACCACCACACGCACGCCGTTCTTGCGGGC
This sequence comes from uncultured Rhizobium sp., assembly GCA_964529555.1. Classification (GTDB taxonomy): domain Bacteria; phylum Pseudomonadota; class Alphaproteobacteria; order Caulobacterales; family Hyphomonadaceae; genus UBA7672. The sequence goes on along the minus strand of CAZGWV010000002.1, from coordinate 90,925 downwards.
TTCCACATCAATCCCTTGGTCACCGCTGCCGCCTGTGGTGTTGGCGTCCCACCCGAGCGCACGCAGTTGCGCGGCACAGGCTTCCTCAAAGGCCGTAGGATCATTCATCGCCTCAGCCGGAAACGTGACGGCCTGAGCGTTTGTAGGTTGTTGGCGCAGCGTCTCAACGTGCTGGGTGACAATGACGTGGACCAACTCAGGCGTCAGCATCACGGGCGCAAAGCCCACGCTGGCCATGAACCGCTGCACCTCTTTCGCCCATGCCGGTGCATCGGGTGTGCCGTAGCCGTTGGAGGCGGCAAGACCCGCGTGGCGAATGCTCAGCGTGCGGCCATGCTTGGCCAAGTGTGCGTCCAACAGCAGGCGCTCAGCAGCCTCAGCAGTGCGCCGTTGCTCAGCCACCTTGGCCTTATGCTTGAGATAGAACACGGCAACCGCGCCAACGCAGACAATGACCCCAACCCACGCAGCAGGCGGGATGGTGGCGAGAGCCTGAATGAGCGCGCCAACCACGGCAAGCACGATGACCACCATGGCCAAGCTGCTGTCTGATTTCTTGGGGCTTGGCCGCGCGCGTCCCCGATGGTTGCCGACAATGCCGGACACCACCGCGCCCGCAAGCGCGCCAATCACGCGGCTCGATTTGCTGTACCTACGCGCCATGCCCAACCTCTGAATCCCGTGGGCAAAGGTAGCTCATCCGCGTTTCAGTCCGGTGCGGCGCACGCGCGGAATCCGACGCTCATGGTTAGGGAATTTGTAACGGCGGGTCTGTGGGCAGGCGCTTGTGAGACGCTCGCCTATGCCGCTCGCAAGTGTTGGTCGAATTGTTGGGCGACAATCGCAGCTTTGCGATTTCCGAAGTGATTACAGAGCGCTGAAAAGAGCACTGGCGGAGAGGGTGTCCGTTCTGACCGGATTTCACACCGTCTCAGCCCGTCTCATCAAACAACAAAAACGTAGGCGCAGAAGGCGTTCGCCAACCTGAGACATCTCAGGCCGATCCGCTTCGCAGCGTCCCACATGCCCGTTGCGTGTGGGTTGGCGTGTGGGTTGGAACAGGATGTGCAGGTCGATGAACACAAGCGCCGTGGCAGGTTGAGACGGTTCGAAATGAAAAACAAACTTACGACGAAATTCGTCGAAAAGACAGTGGAGCCAGGGTATCACGCGGACGGTGGTGGTCTCTTTCTTCAGGTCCAGACAAAGAAAGACGAGTCCGTGGCCCGGTGCTGGGTTGTTCGCTATCGCGCCCCGACGGGACGCATGCGCGAGATGGGGCTGGGAACACTTGATCAGGTCACCCTGGCCGATGCCCGCACCAAAGCGATAGAGGCGCGCAGGAAGGCGGCCAACGGAACCGACCCGATCGAGGAACGCGATGCGCAACGCGCGGCTTCAAGGGCAGCCGAGCAGAACAGAATGACCTTCAAGGAGTGCGCCGAAGCGTACATCGAAGCGCACAAGGCGTCCTGGAAGAACGCCAAGCACAAAGCGCAATGGGAATCGACGCTGAAGAACTATGCCTATCCGGCTTTCGGCGATGGCCCTGTTCGCGACGTTGATCAGGCCGCAGTGCTTCGTGTTCTGGACCCGATCTGGCCGAAGACTACCGAAACGGCGAACAGGCTTCGTGGAAGGATCGAGGTCATCCTCGATTGGGCGAAGGTGAGGGGATACCGCGATGGTGAGAATCCCGCCCGCTGGAAAGGACACCTGGACAAGGCGCTGCCTGCCCGGCCCAAGATCCAGCGTGTCGTGCATCATCCCGCACTTCCTTACAAGGAACTGCCGGCGTTCATGAAGGAGCTGGCCGCCATCGACACGATCGGGGCGAAGACGTTCGCCTTCTGCATTCTCAACGTGACCCGCACATCCGAGACGTTGCTGGCCGAGATACCGGAATTCGACTTCGGGGAGAAAGTCTGGATCATCCCGCCAGCCCGGATGAAAGCCGGCAAGGAGCATCGGATTCCGCTAACCGAGGCGTCTCTTGAGATACTGGATTATGCCAAAAAGAAGAAGGTGTCCGAGTCCGGCTATATGTTCGAGTCGAGCAAGCGCGAAGGCGAACCGCTTTCCAACATGACCTTCCTCATGATGCTGCGGCGTATGGGACGTGAAGACCTGACCGCTCACGGATTTCGCTCTACGTTCAAGGATTGGGCGACCGAAACGACAGCCTATCCGCGTGAAGCTTCAGAAGCGGCTTTGGCGCACGCCATCGGTGACAAGGTGGAGGCAGCCTACCGACGAGGCGATTTGTTCGAGAAACGCCGCAAGCTCATGGACGACTGGGCAAGGTTCGCTATGAGTCTGGTTGACGGTGCACCGGAACCTATTGGTCAGTCCAATGAAGATAAAACCGTCAAAGAGAAAGTCTTGCAGGAAAGCTGACTATCCCCTGCGAATTGTGACGCTCTACCAGCTGACGAACGATTGACACCTGTTGTTGCGCAAAGGCCCACGTGCGCGCTTCCTAACGCAGGCTTGAAATATGCAGGACGCTTCTCGTGCCCGGCAATACCCTGCTTGCTCATGAGACCACCCAACGGCTCAGTTTCCGAAGCACAGATGGCGTGCAGTTATCGTCTTTTGCGGCGCTCGCCGCAGGGGTCGTAACGCGCTGGCTCGGGAGGTGCTCTCCTTGCAAAAAAGGCGGAGGTGGTCTTCGGGGCCTGGCTTAGTCTGGCGTCATACCTAGAATTCGCCTGAAGGATGGCTCTCGATTGACATAACCCTATCGTTGTTGATCCTTGTTCACTTCGGGATGGGGGTGACAATGAAGTTGCAATTGCAGAATCTATTGCTGGCGACTACCTTGCTGGCTGGGTGCTCAACGACCTCGATGCTCCGATCGTACCCAGCGTTCAAGGCTGGACCTACAGAGGGTTATGAACTCGTTGGACAGTACGGGCTCGCGAAGTCACATATACTCGTGACGATCTCAGTGGCCGGCGGCGGAGAGAAGAAGGACCCGACGCCACCACAGATCGCTTTTACGAGTTCGATCAACGTAACGACTGGCGAGACGCCATCGGCCAAACCAGACAAGCCCGAAGAGACTCCTAGAGTTGAGACCCAAGCATCTGTCTGCGCGGACATCCGCAAGACTTACAACCAAGATCGCGTTGCGGTGCTGGCTTCCTACAAGCGCCATGTCGATTTCATCGCTGATCTGCAGGTGTGGGAGGGACGCAAGCCGTCTACTGAGAAGGAGTTGACGGCGGCCCAAGCGCGCCTCGACGGATTCATTCTGCAGCGCGCGCGAGATGGGGCGGCATCGGGCCGACTCGCCAATCTTGCGCCCCTCATCGAAAGCTGCCCACAACCAGTGTCCATCGACATGAAGGAACTGCAGCTAGTTGACCCAACGAAGGTCTTCCGTCTTTACGCAAACAAGCCTGAGTTCGGCGACAACAACATCACGATCGAGATGAGTGGGGGGGTATCTAAAGACGGTCAACGCAACGTCTGATGATCGCACTGCGGATGTGATCACAGAGGGGTCGAAGGCCTTGGGCACGCTCTACGCATTGGGCAAACCACTTGCGGTTCCTGCTCCAACCAAAGGCATTGTCGTAATGTCTCAGGGGAGTGACCCGATCAGTCTTCTTGCAGATCAAGTACGCAGCTCGAATTTTGACCCCGCTGTAGTGAGGCTCCTCAGGCTTGCGTTGCAGGGTGTCCTTTCAACTCTGCCGGCTGAGTCGGACGCGGTGCCAATTGATGTCGAACTTCCTATCACCAAGGTCATAAGTCTGGATACGTCAGTATCCATCGACTCCTTGGACATCACCGTCAGACCTTTTTGCAGCAGCGTTTATATCGACGATAAACTTACAACCAAGATCACTGGGACAGATGGCATCCTGGGAATTCTGGTTGCGGGCGAACGCAGCTGTGACGTCAAGGCCTTCAGGGGGGCTGCTGGAACAGAGAAAGAGATCGGCGTCGTCAGGTTTGTCGCGGTCGACAGCGATGCCGCTACGGTGCTTGACGTGCCTCGCCAACCATTTGCGAAGACAACGTTGATCTACACCTTTGACAACGGCCGGTTGGTAAAGTCTGAGCCGATCCGGCCAAGCCCCGTCGTGACAGCGTTGAGCATTCCGGGTCGTGCGATTGGCGGCTTTGTCAGCGGCGTTACCGGAAGCTTGGACGACAAGCGCTTGATGACGGAAGCTGAGACTGAACGCGTCAAAGCTGAGACAGAGAAGATCAAGGCCGCCCAAGAGTATGAAAAACTGAAGAGCCCGCCGGCAACCGCAAATGAAGCATCGACCGAGGAGTGACAGAGCGCCGGTGAGCTAACTGCCATTTGCCTGCGTCGCGACCAAGAAGCAGTTCTAGAGCAGTTGTCGAGGCTGTGAATCGTTTTGGGATTCCAGTTTTGAGCGAAGTCTGATTCATGATGCTGGCTGGATTGGAGGTCAGCATGGATGCCGGGCAAAAAAAACAGTTCACGCCAGCGAGCAGGAGCGGCCGGACGTGGCCGAGGCGCGGGTCGAATGGCGAAGGATGCAGCCTGAGCTGCAGGGCCGGCTGATCTTCCTCGACGAGACGGGCGCGCGCACCGACATGACGCGCCGCCATGCCTGGGCGGACATCGGCAAACGCGCTCTTGGCCGGGCGCCGGGCGGCCATTGGAAGACCACCACATTCCTCGCCGGGCTCACCGCCGAGGGGCTGATTGCTCCCTTCGTGCTCGATGGTCCGATGGATCGCGCCGCCTTCACCGAATACGTCCGGCAGGTGCTGGTTCCCGAGCTTAGGGCAGGCGATGTCGTCATCCTCGACAACCTGCCTGGCCACAAGGGCGAGGAAGCCGCCGACCTGGTCCAGGCGTGCGGCGCCAAACTGATGTTCCTGCCGCCCTACAGCCCGGACCTCAACCCGATCGAAATGCTGTTCTCGAAGCTCAAGACCCTGCTGCGCAAGGCCGAGCGCCGAACCAGAGATGCTCTCTGGCAAACCATCGGCGACCTGCTCACCGAGTTCAAACCCGACGAATGCGCAAACTACATCCGACATGCGGGATACGCTTCATGAATTACGCAACTCGCTCTAGGCTCGGCAACCGCCGCCCGATAAAATGAGCGGCGGCACATGCCTAGCTTCATCACCCGCCCGAGATCGCATCCTGCCGCTACTGCCAAGTAGTCTCCGTCTCCCGCTTGAGATCAGAACGCGACGGCGGTGTTTCGTTCGTGGTTTTCTGTTGTTCGGCGTTTCCAGAGTGACGGGACGAGCGTCTGGCGAGCGGCGTCCTGGGCGTCGGGGGTTCGCTTCCAGTCTGCGCCGGAGCGTTTGTCGCCGAACGCGGCCATGGCGTCGCGCAGCTGGGCCGCGTTGCGCGCGAGGTCGGGATCGGCCGGGATGACGCGGTCGTCTCCGCGGGAGAGGAGGCCGTCCTGGGCGATGGTCTGGCTCGCATCCATGAGCCCCATGAGCTGCGCAAGCGCGTTTGAACGTCCGCCAGAGCCGGGCAGGGGCTCGTAGGAGAACTGGCTCCACCAGCGGCGCAGCTGCGGGTCTGCCGCTTGTCCCACAGGCTCGGCCATCACCTCGTCGGTCGCCGGGCTGACGGGCGCTGCGAGCTGCTCAAGCGTCATGTCGCCATACTGGCCCGTGCCGATGTCTGAAGAAGACGCCAGCTCCAGGGGCTGTCCGCTGACGGCCTCGCCGCCGAACCCATAGTCCTGCGGACCGTTCATCTGGAGGGCGCCAGGCACGCCGTCGGGACCGGTGTTGCCGATCGAGGCGATATCGCCATTGCCGATGCCCATGAGCATGCGGCGTATGTCGGCGTCGAACGCCCAGGGCGAGAAGCTCGGATTGGGCGCATAGGGGTCGGGCGTGGTGAACAGCGAAGACGGGTCGAACTGGCTGGCCCGGATCGCCAACTCGATGCCGGAGATCGATCCAAGCGCGACGTCGAAGCCCGTTACGGTCCGGCCATCGGCGAACCTGACCGTGGTCTCGCCGAGCACGGCATTCGGCAGGCCAGGATCGGAGGCTGATGCGGTCGCAGTTGCCAGCGTTCCACCGCCAGGGAGTTCGAGCGCATCGAGATGAACTTTTGCGATCTCGAACCCGAGAAAGCTTTCCCGCCATTCGACAAAGTCCGGCATGAGCATGCCGCGCATGAGGCTGGGGGCGTCCACGGACAGCGAGGTCGTATCCAGGCTCAACGGCGCGATCTCGCCGTTCACCGGCAACGGACGATATTCGCCCGCGCCCTCGGCAAGCAGCTCGATCGCGTAGGGCAGGGTCCTGATGGCGCCTGTCGTCTGTCCGCCTGACTTGGCGGACAGGCCGATCACCGTGACGCCGGCCTCGTCGAGCGTCAGAAGCTCATTTGACGAGGAGCGGCCGTCCTGGTTGGCGTCGCGCCAGACCCGGAAGTCGCTCCACTGCTCATCCGCCGCGGTGAGGGCGCCGTCTCCATCGCTGTCGAACGCCGCGAGCCCCTCAAGGTCTGTCGTCGCGCCCGGCTTGTCGCCGAGGAATGAGATTTCGTTGAGCAGCGAGATGCGGTTGTCGCCATCCCGGTCGAGGGCCAGGATGCCATCTTTCGGTCCCACCCAGCCCAACTGGTCCAGCCAGCCGTCCTGGTTGAGGTCGAACATCACCGGAGAGTCCTCCGGCGCGATCAGTTCGACGCCATCGCCATCGAGGTCGATGACAATCGGCGCGACCGAGCCTGCCGAAGCCGGCGAGCCCTTGCCTTCGGCGCGGGCTGCAAGCTCCTTCTCGAGATCCTCGGCCGTACCCCTCTTGGAGGTGATCGGAGGCAGGTCAGCCTTGCCGTCGTCCTTGTCGTCGCGCGCGAAGCCAAGGTTCTGCTCAGGCGCGTATTCCAGGCCGCGGGCCGAGACCAGCACCGGATCGGACTTGCCATCGGGCGCCTTGGCGCGGCCGAGATCGCCGTCCTTGGGCTGGGCGCTCCACTCCGGACGCCACTTGCCGGAGATCGGGCCTTCGATATGGGCCAGCTGGCTCGCCAGCGCCACGTCATGGACCGTTCCCGTCTTGCCATTGGCCCAGTGGAACACCGCCGTATTCAGCGCGACGTTGTCGACGCCGTCCTTCGTGGTGAACCCGGTCGGAGAGAGTTTGAGCTCGATCGCGACGATGCCGGCTTCCTCGAGGCTCATCACCTCCTTGCCCTTGCCGACGCCGTTCTGGTTGACGTCGCGCCAGAGTTTGAGTTCGCCCCAGCGCTCGTCCCTGGCGTCCAGCACGCCATCTTCGTTGGAGTCGAACGCGACCAGACCCTCCATGTCGGTCTTGGCGCCTTCAACCTCGTCGCGGAACGAGATCTCCGACATGCGCGAGATCTCACCATCGCCATTCCTGTCGATCGCCAGGATGCCGTCCTGGCCGTCGACCCAGCCGACCCGCATCATCGGCGCGTTCGGATCGTCGCCCTTGATGACGACCTCCGAATGCTCCACCGAGATGAGGTCGAGGCCGTCCCCGCCAAGATCGAACACGACGGGGTAGTAGGGGCCCGCGCCGTAGGACGTCGCCCACGGGATATCGAGTTTCATCAGGTCGATCGAGACGCCGCCCGCAATGATGTGCTCGATCGTCGTGTAGGTCGGGCCCGAATAGTACCCGCCGCCGCCCGAGGTTCCTCCCTGCCAGGTGTAGATCGCAGCCCCGCCATTGAGCACGCGGATAGCATCGCCGTTATTGTTCCACACCTGCAGCGCGGTCCACTCGGGGTTGTTGAGATCGCGGATCGCGATGATGAGATCGATCCCGTCGATGCCATAGATCACATCCTCGGCCGCAACCGTGGGCCCGAAGATGATCGTATCGACGCCGCCGGAGTCATAGATCGAGTCCCGCCCGTGGCCGCGCTCGAACACGTACTGATCATCGCCCATCGAGGCCACGATGTAATCGTCGCCCAAGCCGCCCATGAACACGTTGCCGTTCTGCTCCGAGCCCATATAGGTGGTGCCGCGGATCGTGTCGTTGCCGCCATAGCCGGCAAGCCAGTCGCGGCCCCAGGACTGGCCGGTGACCGTCTCACCATTATTGGTGCCGCCAGCCGCCCAGTTGATCTCCGAGATGTCGATCGCGCCGGCGCCGCCCATGTCGATGAACTTGAGGACGTTGTTGCCGGGGTCGGCGAAGTTGTTGTTGACCACGACCTGGTCGCCCCCGCCCAGCGTCATCGTGAGATGCGTCGACGTTCCGAACCAGAAGTTCGTCCAGGTGAGGCCCTCACCGAACAACAACATGTTGTTGTTGGCCTTGGTGTCGGTGATCGTGTCCGAGCCGTCGCCGGCGTTGAAGATGTAGGTGTCCGAGCCGGCCCCGCCATTAAGCGTGTCGTTGCCCGTGCCGCCCTGGATCCAGTCATCTCCTGAGCCGCCCGTGATCGAGTCGTTCTGGTTGCTGCCGACGAAGTGCTCCATGCCGGTATGTGTGCCTGTAAGGCCCGTGCCGGAGAAGGCTGTGGAGGTGATCGTGACGCCGCTCGCGGTGAAGTCGGCGAAGTCCAGGGTATCGAAGCCCTCTCCGCCCTCATAGAGATCGCCGCCTATGGTCGCGATGATCCAATCGTCGCCCGCAAGACCCTTGATGACGTTATAGCCGGTGTTGCCCTTCAACGTGTCGGCATGTTTTGAGCCTGTTATATACTCGATCGAGTTGAACGTATCGCCTTCAGCATCTCCGCCAAGATACTCGCCAGCGGTCATGTCGATCCAGACCGCCCAGCTCGAATGCTCGTAGCTGGCCGTGTCCCAGCCATTGCCGCCGACCAGTTCGTCAGCGCCGGCGCCGCCTTCCAGGATGTCGTTGCCGTCGTATCCGTACAACCTGTCGTCGTCGCCCAATCCCCGGAGCGTATTGGCAGCCGCGTCTCCTGCCAGAAAATCCTGGAACTGCGTGCCTTCCAGATTTTCGATCTGGCTGTAAGTCTCGTTCGCCGCCGCACCCTTGCGCAGGCCAGAGTTGAGGTTGAAATAGACGCCAGGCCGCTCCGGTTCAAAGAATCCGGTCTGCGCCCATGTCCCAGCCACCCTCAGCGTACGATAGGAGATCGTGTCCGATCCGGCCCCGCCGGTGATGCTCATCGCGCTGTAGGTGGCGATGAACGTATCGTCGCCATTGCCGCCATTGGCGGTATCCGTTCCGGTCCCGCCGTCGATGATGTCATCCCCGTCGCCGCCGTTCAGCGTGTCGTTGCCCGCGCCGCCGAGGAGGACGTCATCGCCTGCATCGCCGTTGAGGATGTCGTTGCCGTCGCGGCCAAGGAGAACGTCGTTGTCGGCGCCGCCGTGGAGCGTGTCGGCGCCGGCCCCGCCATCGAGCCAGTCATGACCGGCGCGGCCATAGAGCGTGTCGTTGCCCGAGCCGCCGATGAAGATATCGTCCCCGCCGGTGATGTCGGTCGCGATATAGCCCATGAACAGCCAGTAGCCGCCGCCCGAACCGTCGCTGAACCACTCGTAATGCTCGGTCCATTCCTGACGCCAGTCGTCGAGGGTGACGCCCGAGGTCGAACTCGAGAAGTTGGCGTAGTCGTTCAGCGCCGTGTTCTGACCCGCCCAGTTCGTATAGCCCGCGTCGGCGAAGAAATTGGATTCGAGGAACGTCTCGTAGGGTGCTTCGTCCCAAGCCGGTACGGAAGCACCGGAGGGTAGGCGATGGAGTTGCGTGTTCCTGAGCGCCACCTTCTGGGCGCCGGTCGCGCCGCTGGAGTTGCGAACCCAGACTTCCACAGTCGCAAACGCCGCGCCGGTTGGCGCATTGACGACACCCGTAAGGCGCGCCCAAGACGAGATGCCAGCCGTTGTCCACGCTTGATGGCTTAGAAAGTTGCCGTTGGCGTCCCAGAAGGCGAGTGCGGCGTTGGCGTGCGTGGCGCCCTGAAGCGTTTTGGCCTCGATCGCGAAGCCAACGCGCTCGCCCGCAGTCACACTGAACCAGCCGTCTGACCGGTCGCCATTCCGTAGCGCCAGCGACCCAGCATACGCTCCATTGCCGTCAGAGAAATATGTCTGCGACTTGCTGACTACTAGCGTGCGTTGCCCGTCAACAGTCTCGATTGCCTCATGAAACGGCACATTGGCGCCGTTGTCCCACCAGCTGACAAGCGACTGCGCCGGAACCTCTCCATCGGGGACGAGGTTTGCGTGCGGACTAGTTCCTTCGGGAGCGTATCGGACAATGAGATCATTGCCTTCCATTCGGAAATTGACGCTCTCATAGTCCACATGCTGCCCAAGCATCGTGACGCCAAGGCTGTCAACAAAGCCCTTTGCGCCGCCGTAGAAGTCCGACGGGGCGGAGCGGTAGAGCTCCAGCTCCGCCGCGCGTTGTAGTGTGACAATCCACGCCGCGGCGAACTGGGTCAGCTGCAGATCGTCGATGATGGAATCCACCATCGTCTTGTTGGCGTTGTAGAAGGTGAGATCAGCGCCAGCGAGCGGTATGCTGTCCTTGGCCAGCGCACGCGTCATGAACGTCTGATGCGTGTTGTAAAATGATCTCTGAGTCGGCGAGAGAGAATTATAGGGATCAGCTATCGCCTGATCGATGATATCGCGGCTGTGCACATAGAATGCAAAGTCTTCAGCGGTTTGCAGGTCGCCGGCGAGAACGGCGACGCTTACCGCTTGTCCCGGATGGCGGACTTGATTGTAGATGGCGCGCTTCATGAAGAGATCGCCGCCGATGATCTGTGTCGCCGGCAGCGCCCACAACACGCCCTTGTCTACCGCCTCGTCGGCCGAGTTGACATTGGTCTTGGAAGCTTGCGGTCCACCGAGCTTCACCCACAGCTGCTGGCCCGTGTGGCCATAGACCTGCGTGGGGGACCATGTATTGGCCACCTTGGCGCGGTCATCCCCGCGTGTCACCAATTCGATGATGCCGTTGAGCGTGTCGCGCGCTCCTGTCGCCATCGACCGAACAAGATTGAGGTTGCCGTTGTTTGCCTGCTGTTCAGTCCCAAGCGCATATGTGGCGTTGGGAAGCTGAAGGATCACATCTGCATCCGCTGTGGGAACGCGCGGTTTCCTTCGGCCAAACATGTTTCCAAACAGGGCGCCAAGCACGAAACCAACGAATGCGCCGACAAACGCTCCAATAGGCCCTACGATGGCTCCAACTTGTGTTCCAAAATACCAAGACCCAGCCGCAGATCCGAGGCCTGACAGTACGACGCCAGCTTGTGTTTGTGGGGCAACGACAAGGGATCCCAGCTTTGCACCCAAGAAGGCGGCCAGTGCAGATCCGAGAATACCAGGCAGCTCTGTATAAACGGGTGTCTCGAAAATGCGTCCCGTGATAAAATCTTGGAACAGATTGGCGCCGGGTTGAAATGCGGCGTCCACGACATGCGAGATGACACTGCCCGAAAGCGTACTGAAAAGTTCAGCTCCAAACCCATCCAGCCCCAGCGCTTCGCCCAACTCTAGCGTTAAGAATGACGAAATCGCGCCGACGGCGGCGTCAGCAAGGCGAAGCTCAAATTCGCTACCAAAGGCCGCCGCAACTTCCTCAACAGCCTCGCCAAGACCTAGTAGCGGCTGGCCGCTAGCAATTCCGGCTGCCAAAAATCTTCCGACGTCGGCCCCGACCGAGTTAAGAAACGAGGCGCCGAGCAATTCTCCAAAGTTGTCAGTCGGCCCAATCAGATAGTTGCCAAGCTGACTGCCAAAATATTCGCCTATCCAGCCCGCGGCAAATGCCGGAACACTATTTGTTAAATATTCTTCTTCAGCAATATCAAATACTTCATCGAAGTCTAGCCCACGCGCGTCGGCGACGATTTGAATCTCCGCCTTCAGTTGTTCCAGTATAGGGGTTCTGCTTTGTGCAACACTGTAAGGATCTGGCGGATACAATAACGTTAAAACGCCACCTGTAATCGTACGAACATAAGCTTCTTGATACGCCACCAGACTAAGCATTTTCTGCTTCTCTGACGTTGATATGTTCAACGTTCCAATATGGGCGTAATCGGAGTCAAAATTGTAGCTGATAATAGTGTTTGACAGCCACTGATTGTTGGCATGCCAAGCTGCCGATTTTTGGGTCGGATTCATGGTTTGATCATCGAGAATTCTGGTCATCTCTTGATCGTGAAACCAGGCCGGCCAATCCGCAGGGGCAAGGTCCGCAAAGAATGGAAGATCAACCCCGACCACTAATTGGCGTTCGATATAGGGGGCAGTATAATCGAACATCTTCTCATTGGTCGTCTCATTCCGAATAACGGGATAGTATCGCAGCGTAATGACAGGGCTAATGGTTGTTGCAAGAACATATTCGCTATACGCAGTCGGGCTGATACGGTACTCGACGCCGTTTATCTTGCCGCTTTCGATCTGTCCAAACGCCCACCCTCCTCCGGAGAAGTATCCGAAGACAGGTTGCATGCGATCAATGATACCATCTCTGCTGAGATAAGCAGATTTCCCATTGTTCGACCAATTTCCGACAAATGAATTATCGGGCGGATAATACAATGTAGTGTTAGGGACAGCTCGATAGAGTCGGGAAGGTCCAAGCGGGCCCGAGCGTCGGGCGCGCTGTAACGGCTGCCTATGAAAGTGATAAAAATTGTTTCCTACGTATGCATCAAGGTAGCTAGCAGGCATCGCCGAATATCCAATGCAGCTCGATTTCTACAGCGTTCTTTTCGAGATCATCAATCGACATCAGTTCGATTTGGACCGGGGAAGTCTGGCAAAGGCCAGCTACCGCAATACGCGGGCTTTCTAGCGATCCGGCCCAATAGGTTGCTGTACAGGCGTCCTCGGAAAAAAACAGGCCTGTCGGAAAACTGCCCTGAGTTGCGCGGCCGGTGAGATCATCCAAGCCAAACAAGTCCTGCGACATGCCTGCTGATTGACGCACAACTCTAATATTTCGGTATGGCAGCGGAGGACTCGCAACCGTCCAGATATAGGCGCCGTTCACGAAGTCCAGAAGATCCGCCCGCTGTTCAATTGAACGAACGAGCGGCGCAGGAGTGTTCCCAACAGCCCAAGTAGCGCCGGTCTTTTCTATATAGTGCGTTCGGGGCGCTTCATATGCTCGAGCAGCGGTCGGAGCGGGGGCGGGAGCTTGGTAGAGGGGTACGGGCTGCCAAGCTGGTCCTTTGGCTGTGTTGACGAGCTTGAGTTGCTCCAGAGCCCAAACGACAATCCCATTGCGCATCTCGTCATAGCGCAGCTGATTTGGTAGACGCCAACCAGTCTGCGATACCTGCTCATCACGAGCCGTAGCCAAGTCTAATTCGAAGACTCCCCAAGGCTGAAAGCGTAGAGTCGATCGATATTCAGGCCACATGCCGGTGGGGGCGCTGGCTGGCGTCCACAGGTCGCGAAAGTAGGCTATCCGTTTTCCATCAACTGAGAAGCGTGGCGCCATGTAGGATCGCTCGCATTCATTGACGCGGCTTCTTGGGCTTCCATCAACTGAGGCTATCCAGATTTCGCCCCAGCCAAAACGTGGCGTGGGAGTAGCAACAAACGCGATCAAACTGGCGTCAGGAGAAAAGGTCGGATCAACGAGTTCAAGATTCGGAATTCGATAGGTGAATTTCCTAACTTGTCGTTTTTCCAGATCAACAACCAATAGTCCTTCCGACGGTAAGATTCTTCCATCAGAGGTCCGCTTATTGGGGATCGGAAAGGCGATCATATCTCCCGCACGGGATATCGCGATCGTAAGCGACCGAGGTGACGTAGGTGGAAACGGATTGGTCAGGTGATCAGATGAATTCCATCGAGGTTCGCTTAGTGTCGATGTGGGACCAGCCAAGTTCGCCGGCGGCTGGACACAAGCGCTGACACACAGCAACATGCTGGCAATCGAAACGAAGCCGTACTTTTTTATCACTGCTGCGTCCTGACCTTCCTCAAGTGCTCCCGGTCAACACCTATGTATTCCGTTTGCATGGCCTAGTCGGCGGAAGCAGCAGCAAGATATAAGGTATGACTTCCACAGTCAGTGCTGCCGACGAGATCAGCTTAGCTCCTGGTCTTTGGCCCAAGCCAACCAATAGATCTTTCTCTCCTACTCATCAGAGCGAGAGCAACATCGCGATAGCGTCCCCGGGGGATTGATTGAAAAGAAGAAGTGCTTGAGCAACCGAGACCGGCACTGCAGCATCGCTCGGAGGCTAAGATTGTAGGCGGCGTTGGCCCTTGCAGCATGGCCCGTTCCCCGAACTCAGCAAACCATGGCGCCGATGCTCGCTCTTGGCAACAACCGCTTCGCGATGCGTCGTTTCAGATATGCTTCAAATCGCTAGTGATCTGCCTCGGCGGAATCGCAGAATCTAAAGTAGTCAAGACGCAAGCACGAAGAGCCGAGCCAGCCCGCGAAACGGAGGCAAAGCGCGCCATTCTGGAGCGGATCTGTCGTCTACAAGTCTTAAGTGGGGGAGCCGTTCGAGGAGCATCCTTACAGCAATTCGGGCTTCCATGCGCGCCAGAGGCGCACCGAGACAGAAGTGATTGCCTCCACCGAAAGCCAGATGGTTGTTGGATTTGCGATCAAGCTTGAACGCATGAGGTTCATCGAAGACATCGGGGTCGCGGTTTGCACCACGCAATGACGTTGTAATTGCTTGGCCTGCACCAATAGGACAGCGGCCGACCGAAATACTCTGCGACGGTATTCTATCCGTAGCGTCAATTGGCGATTCCATTCTCAACGCTTCTTCGATCACAGCAACTATGAGGCTCGGTTCGCGACGCAATTGCTCAACCTGCGGTCCGTTTGTCAGCAAAAGCCAGACAGCGCTGCCAATGAGATCTGTGGTCGTGAGGTTTCCGGCGATAAGCAGCAGTCGCAGGTTGGCCTGGATTTCGTGATCTGAAACAGGCGCCCCATCCTGCTGGAGCTTCACGAGATCGCTAACCAGATCATCGGCCGGTTGCCGGCGCCTTTTAGCTATCAGGCCATGAAAGAAGTCGTGTAACGCGTTCTGGGCGGCGATCATTACAGAAGTCGCAGCCCTTGAGCGCATCGGATGCAGCGCGAGCGATGCCTCTTCTGACCACTTCTGGAATTCCGCCGATGAGACCTCGGGGATGCCAATCAGCCTGGAGATGACGCGGATCGGAACCTTCCGTGCAAAATCCGCGACGACATCGAAGTTCGACCGCGAGCCAATTTCGTCCAGAGTAGCATCCACAATGCCCTGAATCACTGGTCCGCTTTGTAAAGCCCGCTTGTTGAACGCGAGCGCGAATGGTTCGCGGATACGCGCATGGTCCGGGTCGTCCAGAAACAATATCGTGGCTGGCGGTTGACCAAAGTCGCGCGATTCCGGCGGTGGCGGACGTCGTTGCAGTTTCAATGCCCGTGCCTCGGCGACTGCATGCTCGGGATCTCGCAACATGCTGCGATCGCTCAATACGGCACGCACGTCCTCGTGGCGCGTCAGGAAGAAGCCGCCCAGTTGGGTATCGTAGAGGACGGGGCACTCGCGCCGAAGCCGGTCGAGGCGGGGATGTGGGTTTGCCCGCGCGACCGGATCCTGTGCGGTCGTCTTGAAAACGGTCGGCAGCGGTTCCTCGGACATTCTCTGTCTCCCGTTGCGCTGTCGAGAGGACACTCAGACCAGCTCTATTTCAAGTGCTGACAGGCGTGACCGGTTTGTTATTGTCGCGTCGTCGCCTGTGCACTCGCAGCACAATTTGTCTTGGGGGAAACATGGCGGAAAGCGTTCACACCAAGGTGCCTGCGATCCTGGCTTCCCTGCTGGTCGTGGAGAAGGTGACGCTGGACGACGACTTCTTCATGCTGGGCGGCGACTCACTGGCAGCCACGGTTCTCATGGCGGCGCTAGAGCAGATCTACGATGTCGTCATCGATCCAGTCGAGATATTCGAGCGGCCTCACATAGGCGAATTCTGCCGTTGGCTGGAGACGGCCATGCAGGCGCCGGAGCATCGTGAACCTGACCGCGACAACGCTACCTGAACGGGGGAAGACATGCCAGTCGAGGGCTCGGTCGAGACAGCGAGAGACTCGCAGATCGCGGACAACCTCACACGCGCCGGCGCTCCATTCGAGATGCTGCCGTCTCAGGAGGGCGATAGGATCCTGCGTGTATGGAAGAACGGGCCGCAAACCCTGACTGACATCTTTCAGGCCACCAAAAACTTTGCGGATCGGACTTTCATTTCGGCCGGTGAGCGCCGCGTCACTTATGGAGAGTTTCGGGAGGCCTCAGTCCGGGTCGCTGGCTGGTTGAGAGAGCAGGGCGTAGCTCAGGGCGACAATGTTGCGATCATGTTGGTCAATCGTCCCGAGTGGCTCGCGGCCTTCTTTGGAATCGCACTGGTCGGAGCCACGAGCGCGCTTCTGAACCCCGCAGCAAGCCAGGCCGAGCTTGCGCACGCGCTGGCACTGGCTCAGCCCAAAGCGGTGATCGTATCGGGCGACCTTGTGGAGCGGCTTCAATCCGCCGGCTCGACACGAACCAGGGCGGCGATCCTGAATGTGGATCAAGTAGAGCAAATGCGCTCGGATGACGCCGGGCGTGCGTCAGCAACGATGGCGGGAGCAGCCAGCGCTAGTGGCGATTCCACGCGCGCAGACTGGAAGCCGGCTGAGGTTCAGCCAGGCCAACCGGCCTCGATCCTCTTCACCGCTGGCACAACCGGCTTGCCCAAGGGCGTTGTTCTCAGTCATCGCGCATGCGCCTACAGCATTTTTCATGCTGCGTTCAGGAATACCCGTGCAGCGGCCGTCGGCAGTATTCCTCAGCCCGGCGCGTCTTCAGAGCAGCAGGTCCTGCTGATGGTGCTGCCCCTGTTCCACACGAGTGGCATCTGCAACGCCGTGCTCCCTCTCATGATGAGAGGCGGGCGCATCGTGTTCATACAGTACTGGTCGCCGAGATCTGCGCGTCAGCTTCTGGAGAAGGAAGGGGTTCATATCTTCGGTAGCGTGCCCATGATCGCGGAACAGATGGTCGGAGAGCTGGAAGCGCGCGGTGTCCCCCCAGCGCTCCAGCAGGTGATATGCGGCGGCGGGCCGCCATCCTCCACGCTTGCGGGCAGGATCGCGACGCTGGGCCTTACGCCGGGACAGAATTGGGGAATGACGGAGACGGCCGGAGCGTTGCTCGGCATCATCGGAAAGGAGTTCGTTGAGCATCCTGGAAGCTGCGGCCTCCCCGCGCCCATACACGACGTACGTATTGCCTCTTCCGACGGATCGGCTGCGCCAGTAGGGGAGGTCGGTGAATTGCAGGTGCGTGGACCACAGGTGATGCTCTGCTACATCGACGATCCCGCGGCCACCAACGATGCGATTATCGACGGGTGGCTGCGAACCGGCGATCTCGCGCGCGTCGACGCCGGCGGACATTGCTTCATCGTGGACCGCGCCAAGGACATGCTCATCTGCGCGGGCGAGAATGTCTATTGCATCGAGATCGAGGACGCCATCGCCTCGCATCCCGATGTCGCTGAAGTCGCCGCCCTTGGTCTGCCGCACGACCTCATGGGCGAGCAGCCTGTGGCTGTTGTTCGCCCTCGCGAGGGCGCCACGCTCAGCGACAATGACGTGCGCCGACACGCGGCTGGTCGGCTCCAGCTGTTCAAGACGCCAACGCGCATACTCGTAGCCGATCAGCCATTGCCTCGGAACAGGCTCGGAAAAATCCAGAAAGACGAGCTTAGGCGGTGGTTCGATGGTTGATGGCCTTGCGATAGCGTCGCCGCGGCCCATCCGGGACATCGTAAAGGTGTTCAAGGACGGGGGCGGCCGGGTCACGCTTTCGCAAGGCAGGCTGGCCATAGATGCTGAAGGCTTTGTCGGTGACGCGGGGCTACTTGACGAACTTCGCACACGCGAAGACGAAGCCTTGGGATACTTCGCCTCCCGGCGTCCAAGGCGGGTCTTGCCGGCGATCTCCTCGCGGACAAGACCGGCGGTCAGCACCACGTTGACCAGCGCCCAGCTCCAGTGGATTCACACGGACCGCAACCCGCTGGAAGAACAATGGCTGCCAATCGTCTGGAAGCTGACTGGCGTGCTCAATGTCGGAAGTTTCAAGCGCAGCTTCGAGCGTTTGCTGGTACAGCATGACATTCTGCGGACGCGCTACGTAGCAACGGCAAGCGGCGCGCGCCCGGAACTCGATCCGCCGCAGTCGGTGCAACTGGATGTCGTCGATCTGACCGGGCTGGCTGAGCAGGATGCAGAACGCGAAATCTGGAGGCGGATGAAGCCCAAGCTGGAGAAACGCACCCCCCTCGACCAAGGGGTTGTCGACGCCCGACTCTACCGCATAACGGAACGCAAGCATGTGCTTGCAGGTTACATCCACCACATTGCGCTTGATGCAACGTCTCTGGCGATCCTGCTGGGCCAGCTCATGGGCCGATACTATGGCGGACTGTTCGGTCAGGAGACGGGCGGCGTCCAGGAGCGCCAGTATTCCGATTTTGCGGCCTGGGAGAGCAGCTGGCTGACCGACGACGAGCGGCTGCTGTCGGACAAGGCATGGATGTTCGACCTGGCCGGTGCAACGCCCTCAGACCTTGCAGGTCTGGATCCTGACACACCTGCCACCATCTATGACATCATTCGCTTTGACCTTCCTGCGGAAACGTTCGGGCAGGCGTCAGCATTTGCAAGACGCTCGGGGGCTACGCTCAACGTCCTGTTCCTGACTGCGCTCTCTCTTGCCCTCGGGGAACTCAACCGCGCTTCGCACGCTCTCTTCGGGCATATCTGCCATGGACGTCCGCCCGGGTTTGACAGGGCCATCGGATCATTCATCCAGATACGCCCGTTTCATCTGCCGTTTGGGTCAAACGATACGTTCGCGGACATCGTTCAGCGATCGCGGCAGTCCGTTATCGCATCGTCTGACCTGCGCCGGCCGGTGTCCCCGCAGGCATTGATGCAACTTGGGATCGGCGATGTCGTGGTGAACTACTTTCGTCGGAACAGTTCGTCACAACCAGGCGAGAGTTCTCAATGGAGTGGTGATGCAGGAGGCGAGACGACAAATGTCCTTGGCGCCTTCACGACGCGATCCGTTGGGCGCTCTATGGCGGCAGAAAGGCCGTCACAAATTCCTGCCTTCTTCAATCCTGAGAACCCCTTCGCATCGGCGCGTGGGTTTGCACAGCCTTCCGCCAACGGCGTGAGAGTCTTCCGTCGTGTTCCTGGAGCTGATCGAGCGGCTCGCCCTCGCAGCATGTTCGGAATCTCCGCCGAGATGACGCATCTGCCCGAGCGCCTTCGAACCGAGTTTCACCGTCAACTGCACTTTGCTGTGACGCAGGCAGATGACGGTCTGACGGGCGTTGCGACCTACAGGGGCGGCGAGGATTCGCGCGTTCAGACTGAAAGACTGGTCGCGCGGTTGATTGGTGTTCTGGACGCCGGCTGCAGAAACCCATCTGTCAGACTCGCAGAGCTGATGTCAGGCGGCGCATATCAGGATAGCGCCACATGAGTGGTGAACCACAAAACGTATCGAAAGCGTCAGTCGACAACATTGTTTCGGCATTTGAGGAAGGCGGAGGGCGGCTTTCGCTCGCGAGGACAGGCCTGCGGGTGGATTCATCTGCCTTTGAGGGTACAGATCAGCTGGTCACGGAAGTGTTCCAGCGTGAATCGGAGATTGTTGGCTGTCTGGCGGACCGGCGGTCGCGCAAGGTACTGCCCTCGGTCTCGCGTTCCGGCCGGGCGGGGCGCCTTGCTCCTACTGCAGCGCAGGCGGCATGGCTCGATCCGAGCAAGACAGCTCCGAGTGAGCAATGGCTACCGGTTCTGTGGCTGCTCGAGGGAGATCTCGATGTCGGCGCGTTTGAGAGAAGCTACGCACGCTTGCTGGATCTGCACGACATCCTGCGTGCAAGCGTTCGAGGGCTTCCGGACAATCCGGAGTTTGTCGTCGCGCCAACGGGCGGACAGCGGCTTGAAATCCGATCGCTCGATCACCTGCCAGTGACAGAAGCAGGGCTTGAGATATGGGGCGAGCTCAAGCCGTTCTACGAGCAGCCTGCCGCGTTGCGTGATGGCCTTGTCCGCCTTCGATTGTATAGGCTGCAAGGCCGCAGGCATTTGCTGGGCGGGTTCGTGCATCATCTTGCGTTCGATGGACGATCATCCCGCATCTTTATCGGCGAACTCATGGGGCGCTACTTTGGATACTCGCAGGGTGTTCAGCCGCCCGAAGAGAAAACACTGCAGTACGCCGATTTCGCGTCATGGGAGACGAGTTGGCTGACGCCGGCCGAGCGTGAATTGGCTGACGCAAGCTGGGCCTACAGGCTGGCGAATGCGAGGCCTTTACGCTTCCCAAATGGCGCTGCGAGCCTTGCTGTCCCATCCACAATCGCTGGACTTCCATTCGCCATTTCTTCAGGCGTCGTGACAGCGGCGGCGGCGTATGCACGATCGCAAGGCGTGACGCTACACATGCTGTTTCTGGCTGTGCTGGCGCTGGTGCTGGCTCCAAGGGCTGGCCATCGCGCTCCGCTCTTCGGGCTTAATGTGAACGGCCGTCCTCCTGGTTTTGACTCGGTGATCGGGTGTTTCGCGCAGACGAGACCGTTTCATATCTCGTTCGAGGATGACCCCACCTTCGAGCAGTTCCTGCGACGGGCGCGGTCAGCTTCACTCGCAGCGTCCGATCTTCAGCGACCGATATCGCCACAGCTTGCAGCAAGTCTTGGGTTTCAGAATGTCCTGGTGAACTACAACGCCCGGACAGACAAGTCGTCGACCGCGCCTGTCCAGCGCCAGATGCAGACAAACGCGCTGCCCAGAAGCGCGAGGGAAGCGGGCCGCTACCTTCTACCATCTGATTTTGGCGACGGTTCAATGAGCCGCAGCGAAGGCCACGCCAATTCGGGCGGCCGCTCGCCGCGACAGTTCCAGGGGGTAGGGAAGCTGAAGGCTGGAATGACCGATCTGCCGAAGCGTCTGCAAACGCATATTCATCGCGATCTGCACTTTGCCATAGATCAGACAGAGAAAGGTCTTTCAGGCCGGATTTCCTACGCTGCGGATTTGTTCGACCACGCCTGGATTTCTGCGATGGCAAGGGACCTGGTTGCGGCGTTGAAGTCAGCCATGCAGTCCCAGCATACTCCCGTCTCTCGCCTCACGGCGGCGCCGGAGACGAAGTGAATGAGATCGTCGTCAGTGCGTCATCTTGCTGTCGACGTCCTTGCTCGACATGACCTTGCGCTGACCATCCTTGCCGGTCATGTGAAACTTGAACGGGCGATCTTTGAAGACGTTCAAGGCAAGATCTCGAATGATTTCTTCCTGCGCTCCGAACGGCGCGATGAGTTCGATCAGCCAAGGCTGCTGCCCGGCCTTCCATTCATCAACCCGCAGCTTGTGAGCGCCGGCCTCAAGGCGTGCGTCTGTTTCAGGCGACACAAAAGCCCATAATGCCACCGCTGCGGGCGTAGGAGTTGCTTCCGGCGGAGCATTCGGCGGCTTCGGGCCGTAGAATATCCGGAACTGCTCCAGCAGAAGGGGCGGCATGACGAACCATTCGAGGTCGCCAATGAACAACTGCTTGTGGATCGGTGACTGGGTCAGGAGCCACGTAACTTCGCCAAGGACCTGCGAAACCGTCTTCGGCTGAAACGGGATGGTCTGTGGCTGGGAAGGATTACCCGGCTTGGTGGTGGTCACCGTTCTCACTCCGAATAGCTTGCTCAGGCCACAATGACCGCAACGCCGTCTCCGTCAACTGTTCCTGGTTACATGGAGATGGCGGTGTTTCGTTCGTGGTTTTCTGTTGTTCGGCGTTTCCAGAGTGACGGGACGAGCGTCTGGCGAGCGGCGTCCTGGGCGTCGGGGGTTCGCTTCCAGTCTGCGCCGGAGCGTTTGTCGCCGAACGCGGCCATGGCGTCGCGCAGCTGGGCCGCGTTGCGCGCGAGGTCGGGATCGGCCGGGATGACGCGGTCGTCTCCGCGGGAGAGGAGGCCGTCCTGGGCGATGGTCTGGCTCGCATCCATGAGCCCCATGAGCTGCGCAAGCGCGTTTGAACGTCCGCCAGAGCCGGGCAGGGGCTCGTAGGAGAACTGGCTCCACCAGCGGCGCAGCTGCGGGTCTGCCGCTTGTCCCACAGGCTCGGCCATCACCTCGTCGGTCGCCGGGCTGACGGGCGCTGCGAGCTGCTCAAGCGTCATGTCGCCATACTGGCCCGTGCCGATGTCTGAAGAAGACGCCAGCTCCAGGGGCTGTCCGCTGACGGCCTCGCCGCCGAACCCATAGTCCTGCGGACCGTTCATCTGGAGGGCGCCAGGCACGCCGTCGGGACCGGTGTTGCCGATCGAGGCGATATCGCCATTGCCGATGCCCATGAGCATGCGGCGTATGTCGGCGTCGAACGCCCAGGGCGAGAAGCTCGGATTGGGCGCATAGGGGTCGGGCGTGGTGAACAGCGAAGACGGGTCGAACTGGCTGGCCCGGATCGCCAACTCGATGCCGGAGATCGATCCAAGCGCGACGTCGAAGCCCGTTACGGTCCGGCCATCGGCGAACCTGACCGTGGTCTCGCCGAGCACGGCATTCGGCAGGCCAGGATCGGAGGCTGATGCGGTCGCAGTTGCCAGCGTTCCACCGCCAGGGAGTTCGAGCGCATCGAGATGAACTTTTGCGATCTCGAACCCGAGAAAGCTTTCCCGCCATTCGACAAAGTCCGGCATGAGCATGCCGCGCATGAGGCTGGGGGCGTCCACGGACAGCGAGGTCGTATCCAGGCTCAACGGCGCGATCTCGCCGTTCACCGGCAACGGACGATATTCGCCCGCGCCCTCGGCAAGCAGCTCGATCGCGTAGGGCAGGGTCCTGATGGCGCCTGTCGTCTGTCCGCCTGACTTGGCGGACAGGCCGATCACCGTGACGCCGGCCTCGTCGAGCGTCAGAAGCTCATTTGACGAGGAGCGGCCGTCCTGGTTGGCGTCGCGCCAGACCCGGAAGTCGCTCCACTGCTCATCCGCCGCGGTGAGGGCGCCGTCTCCATCGCTGTCGAACGCCGCGAGCCCCTCAAGGTCTGTCGTCGCGCCCGGCTTGTCGCCGAGGAATGAGATTTCGTTGAGCAGCGAGATGCGGTTGTCGCCATCCCGGTCGAGGGCCAGGATGCCATCTTTCGGTCCCACCCAGCCCAACTGGTCCAGCCAGCCGTCCTGGTTGAGGTCGAACATCACCGGAGAGTCCTCCGGCGCGATCAGTTCGACGCCATCGCCATCGAGGTCGATGACAATCGGCGCGACCGAGCCTGCCGAAGCCGGCGAGCCCTTGCCTTCGGCGCGGGCTGCAAGCTCCTTCTCGAGATCCTCGGCCGTACCCCTCTTGGAGGTGATCGGAGGCAGGTCAGCCTTGCCGTCGTCCTTGTCGTCGCGCGCGAAGCCAAGGTTCTGCTCAGGCGCGTATTCCAGGCCGCGGGCCGAGACCAGCACCGGATCGGACTTGCCATCGGGCGCCTTGGCGCGGCCGAGATCGCCGTCCTTGGGCTGGGCGCTCCACTCCGGACGCCACTTGCCGGAGATCGGGCCTTCGATATGGGCCAGCTGGCTCGCCAGCGCCACGTCATGGACCGTTCCCGTCTTGCCATTGGCCCAGTGGAACACCGCCGTATTCAGCGCGACGTTGTCGACGCCGTCCTTCGTGGTGAACCCGGTCGGAGAGAGTTTGAGCTCGATCGCGACGATGCCGGCTTCCTCGAGGCTCATCACCTCCTTGCCCTTGCCGACGCCGTTCTGGTTGACGTCGCGCCAGAGTTTGAGTTCGCCCCAGCGCTCGTCCCTGGCGTCCAGCACGCCATCTTCGTTGGAGTCGAACGCGACCAGACCCTCCATGTCGGTCTTGGCGCCTTCAACCTCGTCGCGGAACGAGATCTCCGACATGCGCGAGATCTCACCATCGCCATTCCTGTCGATCGCCAGGATGCCGTCCTGGCCGTCGACCCAGCCGACCCGCATCATCGGCGCGTTCGGATCGTCGCCCTTGATGACGACCTCCGAATGCTCCACCGAGATGAGGTCGAGGCCGTCCCCGCCAAGATCGAACACGACGGGGTAGTAGGGGCCCGCGCCGTAGGACGTCGCCCACGGGATATCGAGTTTCATCAGGTCGATCGAGACGCCGCCCGCAATGATGTGCTCGATCGTCGTGTAGGTCGGGCCCGAATAGTACCCGCCGCCGCCCGAGGTTCCTCCCTGCCAGGTGTAGATCGCAGCCCCGCCATTGAGCACGCGGATAGCATCGCCGTTATTGTTCCACACCTGCAGCGCGGTCCACTCGGGGTTGTTGAGATCGCGGATCGCGATGATGAGATCGATCCCGTCGATGCCATAGATCACATCCTCGGCCGCAACCGTGGGCCCGAAGATGATCGTATCGACGCCGCCGGAGTCATAGATCGAGTCCCGCCCGTGGCCGCGCTCGAACACGTACTGATCATCGCCCATCGAGGCCACGATGTAATCGTCGCCCAAGCCGCCCATGAACACGTTGCCGTTCTGCTCCGAGCCCATATAGGTGGTGCCGCGGATCGTGTCGTTGCCGCCATAGCCGGCAAGCCAGTCGCGGCCCCAGGACTGGCCGGTGACCGTCTCACCATTATTGGTGCCGCCAGCCGCCCAGTTGATCTCCGAGATGTCGATCGCGCCGGCGCCGCCCATGTCGATGAACTTGAGGACGTTGTTGCCGGGGTCGGCGAAGTTGTTGTTGACCACGACCTGGTCGCCCCCGCCCAGCGTCATCGTGAGATGCGTCGACGTTCCGAACCAGAAGTTCGTCCAGGTGAGGCCCTCACCGAACAACAACATGTTGTTGTTGGCCTTGGTGTCGGTGATCGTGTCCGAGCCGTCGCCGGCGTTGAAGATGTAGGTGTCCGAGCCGGCCCCGCCATTAAGCGTGTCGTTGCCCGTGCCGCCCTGGATCCAGTCATCTCCTGAGCCGCCCGTGATCGAGTCGTTCTGGTTGCTGCCGACGAAGTGCTCCATGCCGGTATGTGTGCCTGTAAGGCCCGTGCCGGAGAAGGCTGTGGAGGTGATCGTGACGCCGCTCGCGGTGAAGTCGGCGAAGTCCAGGGTATCGAAGCCCTCTCCGCCCTCATAGAGATCGCCGCCTATGGTCGCGATGATCCAATCGTCGCCCGCAAGACCCTTGATGACGTTATAGCCGGTGTTGCCCTTCAACGTGTCGGCATGTTTTGAGCCTGTTATATACTCGATCGAGTTGAACGTATCGCCTTCAGCATCTCCGCCAAGATACTCGCCAGCGGTCATGTCGATCCAGACCGCCCAGCTCGAATGCTCGTAGCTGGCCGTGTCCCAGCCATTGCCGCCGACCAGTTCGTCAGCGCCGGCGCCGCCTTCCAGGATGTCGTTGCCGTCGTATCCGTACAACCTGTCGTCGTCGCCCAATCCCCGGAGCGTATTGGCAGCCGCGTCTCCTGCCAGAAAATCCTGGAACTGCGTGCCTTCCAGATTTTCGATCTGGCTGTAAGTCTCGTTCGCCGCCGCACCCTTGCGCAGGCCAGAGTTGAGGTTGAAATAGACGCCAGGCCGCTCCGGTTCAAAGAATCCGGTCTGCGCCCATGTCCCAGCCACCCTCAGCGTACGATAGGAGATCGTGTCCGATCCGGCCCCGCCGGTGATGCTCATCGCGCTGTAGGTGGCGATGAACGTATCGTCGCCATTGCCGCCATTGGCGGTATCCGTTCCGGTCCCGCCGTCGATGATGTCATCCCCGTCGCCGCCGTTCAGCGTGTCGTTGCCCGCGCCGCCGAGGAGGACGTCATCGCCTGCATCGCCGTTGAGGATGTCGTTGCCGTCGCGGCCAAGGAGAACGTCGTTGTCGGCGCCGCCGTGGAGCGTGTCGGCGCCGGCCCCGCCATCGAGCCAGTCATGACCGGCGCGGCCATAGAGCGTGTCGTTGCCCGAGCCGCCGATGAAGATATCGTCCCCGCCGGTGATGTCGGTCGCGATATAGCCCATGAACAGCCAGTAGCCGCCGCCCGAACCGTCGCTGAACCACTCGTAATGCTCGGTCCATTCCTGACGCCAGTCGTCGAGGGTGACGCCCGAGGTCGAACTCGAGAAGTTGGCGTAGTCGTTCAGCGCCGTGTTCTGACCCGCCCAGTTCGTATAGCCCGCGTCGGCGAAGAAATTACGCTCGACGAATTCTTCTGCCGTTGAGTTCTCGACAGGCGTGTAGGTGACGACCAAGTCCGCGCCGTCCATCTCGAACGACACTGACTCATAGTCGACGTGCTGGCCATGAAGGGTCAGGCCAATACTGTCGATGAAACCCTTCGCGCCGCCGTAGAAATCCGAAGGCGCAGAGCGATTGAGCTCCAGCTCCGCCGCACGCTGCAATGTAATGATCCAACCCGCCGCAAACTGGGTGAGCTGCAGATCGTCGATGATGGAATCCACCATCGTCTTGTTGGCGTTGTAGAAAGTGAGATCCGCGCCCGCGAGTGGCACGCTGTCCTTCGCCATCGCCCGCGTCATGAACGCCTTGTTGGCGCCGTAAAACGTCTTCTGCCCCGAACTCAGCGACAAGTAAGGCTCGGCGATCTCAGCATCGATGGCAGATTGGTGCAGGAGATAGAAGCCGTAGTCCTCGGCGATCTGCAGATCACCATAGAGTGTCGCAACACTCTCAGCTTGACCTGGATTACGCACTTGATTGTAAATTGCGCGCTTGAGAAACAGGTCGCCGCCGACGATCTGCGTCGCGGGCAGGGCCCACAACACACCCTTGTCCACCGCTTCATCAGCCGAATTGACGTTGGTCTTGGAGGCGCTCGGCCCGCCAAGCTTGACCCAGAGTTGGCCGCCCGTATGGCCATAAACCTGCGTTGGCGACCAGGTGTTGGACACGACTGCGCGGTCGTCTCCGCGCGTTACCAACTCGACAATGCTGTTGAGCGTGTCGCGCGCGCTCGTTGCCATCGAGCGAACAAGACTGAGATTACCATTGTTTGCCTGCTGTTCGGTTCCGAGCGCGTACTTGGCGTTCGGAATCTGGAGTACGACATCCGCATCAGCAGTTGGTATGCGCGGCTTCTTGCGTCCGAATATATTGCCAAGAAAAGCGCCAAGGATAAAGCCAAGAAAGATGCCGGCTCCAGGAATCCCGCTGAGGATACCATGCACGAAGCTGAAGTTGAATCCTATATTGATGCTTGATGCGAACGTCCCGACGGCGTTCACTAGATATCCACCGTAAACGAATGCACCGGTAGATCCCAATGCCCCCAAGCCCGCGCCCAGCGAACTCAGTACGACAGCCGCCTGCGTCTGAGGCTGTACAACCATGGACCCGAGCTTAGTTGCAAAGAACGATACCAGCGATGACTGCAAAGCGCCTTCCCAACCGCTGAACAGATCTAAGCGGGCCGCCTTAATTGCCTCTTCGCTCAGTATTCCTGCAAACGTCGGAACATTCGTCGCCAATGCATTGGTCAGGACATGACCAAGCACACTACCCACGCCTTGGGAAAAAAGTTCGGCTCCAAATCCCTCAATTCCGAGCGCTTCGCCTAGCTCAAGCGAAAGATAAGAGCTGACGGTGCCGATTACCGCTGACGTTGCGATAAGACCCATCTCGGGTCCGAAATCAGCCCACACGTCCTCGGAGGAAGCCGCCGACTGCTTGGCACCGTTGTAGAGATGATAATCGCCGCCGTTTATGGCGACTTCGATCGCCTGACCGATGTTCATAGCTGTCGCGCCAAGCAACGCGCCCAAGACTATCGATGACGAAACATTGTGACCGCCAAGATGCTGGCCGATTGTCGATCCGAGTATATGCCCGATCTGCGCGTAGTTCGGTGGAGGTCCCGAAGGCGCGGCGATACCGTGCGCACTACGTATGTCGTTCAAGGTGTCTTCGGAGAGTATCGATATGCCGAGGCCGGGCACAAATATCGATCCATCGGGAAGGATAACCGAATCATATCCCCATGCCAGCAATACTGTCGTCCAGACGGAGTTGCTGTTTACCCCCAAGCCGCTAATGGGGTACGCTATATCCATAGCATCTATCTGTGCTTTGACATCTGCGGCAGCCAATAGAAATTTGTCTATTTCGCTTTGGTTAAATGTATTCCCACCGCCCACGAGATTGGGCAAGGCGATCTCACTTCCTTGATCCATTTCTAGAAAGGCGTGGTTGTCGATATAAACATTCAGAGGTTGCCACGGCCAACCGATAGGTTGTCCGCCAGAAGTTCCTCCGTTAGCCAATCCGTTGATTTGACGATATACGGCCCCGCTCGAATCTCTGATCTCGATAATTCGATGCGCGGCCAATCGCGTGCCCGGGATTATTCTCAACTCGCCTACGTAAATTTTGTAAGGTCCAGGCATCAATTGACCTCAACTGAATTCGAGAAATATATCAGCCGTCCGTATTTTGATTTGGCCTCGTTCGAATAGAGCAGCACTTTGATATTATAGTCGTACCAGTCCGATGATGGCCTGCCATCTATGCTAGGCAGGATTGCAAAGGTAGTCGATCTGACGCGCGCCGTACCCTCATAAGCACAGAGCGCTCTATCTGAATCAGGTTCAACGCGGTCATCACAGTTGAAACCGGATGCCACTGCACACTGTACAATTGCCTGCAGATCATCCTGCGGGCAGGTTTCACTAAACCACTCATTGATTAGCCGTGTGCCGCCACCCCCGGCGTACAGCCTAGCTATCTCGCGCTGCAATGGGGTTGGCTTACCCAACCCGCTTTCGTCCACTTGCCTGCCTGGGATGTTGCAACTTGCGGCTAGACATGCCGAAGCTACCAAATAGATGGCGCGGAAGCCGACACGACGTATTGAGATCAATTCTGCCGTGGGTGCTGCTACCTCCTCGCTTCTGCCTGACGTCCGCTGTCTCGTTTCGTAGACATCGAAGTTCACAATCCTGCTCACGTCTCGAGACAGATCAGACTTTCCAGAACGAAAGAGCCTCACCTTTCCCTCCCCGCTTCCTGCATGGCGCGTGAGATAGGGGAGAGAACATAGTCCATCACCGTACGTCGGCCGGTGACGATCTCGACCTTGGCCGACATGCCGGGAAAAAGGAGCGCTTGCACATTTGACGCGCGCGGAACGTTGCCGGGCGACAGCGCTACTGTTGCAGATGGTGTGGGCGTTTGCGGCACGGCCTGCTCCCCAACCGCGCGAAGAGTGGCGCCGTTGATTGCGGCTGGCAAGGGAAGAGTGACCTCGCGCAGGCGGCTTTGCACAATCTTCACACGCGCGGGAAAGACGAGGCCGCGCGCCTCGTCCGCCGTCGCATCCGGAGAGACATGCTCCAGTACGCCTTCGAGATGACCGTGGCGTGTGAATGGATAGGCGTCGAGTTTGACAACGACTTCCTGACCCGGCCGCACGAACCCGATGTCGCGATTGAGGACCAGCGCCTCGACAATCAATTCTTCGCCTTCCGGAACGATCGTGACCAAGGGCGCGCCGGCTTCGGCGACTTCGCCCACCGTGGTGACGGAGATGGCATTGACGATACCCGAAACGGGCGCGAGCAGCGTCTGATAGCCCTCGCGGGTCCGCGCCTTGCGTACGCCTTCGGCGCGCGTGGCGACGATCGCCTCGGCTTCCGCCTGCTCGGCCGCCGCCTGCGCTCGGAAATCCGCCAGCGCCTGGGCTCGCTCGCGCCCGAGCATCGTGATCTCGGCCGTCGTCTGGATGATCTCGGCTTTGCGTACCTCGATGTCGCGGCGGTTCTCGATCAGGCGACGCTCCATGTCGAGCATCTGTGGCCGCGTCGCCGCGCCTTCGGCATTCAGTCGCCGGAGTATGCCATCTTGCTCTAGCAGAAGGGGCTGCGTTTCTTCGAGTTTCCCGAGCTGGGCCTCGGCTCCAAGTATCGCAGCTCTGGCGCCTGCGATGCGTTGGTCGATGCCAGCGAGACGCGCATCCAGTCCCGCAATGCGGGCCCTGACGGCTGCGGCTTCCGCGGCGGCGGCCGATGAACTGACATTCGGCGGCGGAGTGAAGCGCGCCGGCTGTCCGGCCGCGTGGCGCAATAGGGCTTCAGACCGGGCGCGAGCGAGGTCGGCCGTCTCGAACTCAATACGCGCCGCGGCGGCATCCGCGCCGGCGAAGGTGGGGTCGAGTTCCAGCAGGGGCTGGTCTTTCTCGACGCGCTGGCCCTCGACGACATGGATTGCGCGAATGACGCCGGCTTCGGGGGCCTCGACGCTCTGCAGGCGCGAGCGTGGAATGACCCGGCCTTCCGATATGGCCACCATATCGACCTGTGCGAACATCGCCCAGCCGAGAGCGACAATAGCCGCCGAGATCACGATCCAGATGATGGTTCGGCCGATAGGCGAAGGCGGGGATTCAAGGATTTCCAGTGCGGCCGGCAGGAAGTCGGTATCAACGCGCTTCTGGCGTGGTTCTCTGGCGCTGCGAGGAGCGGAGCCGTCGTCAGCCATGGCCACCGCCCGTCTGCATGCGCCACAGGCCTGCATAGCGGCCATTGCTAGCCAGCAGGGACTGGTGGTCGCCCTGTTCAGTGATCTCGCCTGCTTCGACCGTAACGATGCGCGAACATTGCCGGATGGCGGAGAGGCGGTGGGCGATGATCAGTACAGTACGGCCTTTGGCAATGTCGGCGAGGTTGCGCTGAATCACGGACTCGCTTTCGGCGTCGAGCGCGCTGGTTGCCTCGTCGAAAATGATAATTCGTGGATCGGTCACCAGCGCGCGTGCGATCGCGATGCGTTGCCGCTGACCGCCCGAGAGATTAGCGCCACGCTCCTCGATCTCGGTGTCGTAGCCTTCCGGCAGCTCGAGAATGAACTCGTGTGCGCCTGCAAGCTTGGCGGCGGCGACGATTTCTTCCATGGGTGCGCCCGGGTCGGCCAGTGCGATGTTCTCGCGAACTGTGCGGTTGAACAGCACGTTCTCCTGCAGCACCACGCCAATCTGGCGGCGCAGCCAGGCTGGATCCACCAGCGCCAGATCGACTCCATCAACCAGCACGCGGCCGCGCTCGGGTGTGTAAAGGCGCTGTACGAGTTTCGTGAGCGTTGACTTGCCGGAGCCGGAAGGGCCGACAATACCGAGCATTTCACCAGGCTCCACGCGCAGTGAAACACTGCGAAGGACTTCCGGCCCATCCGGACGATAGCGGAAGCTGACCTGGTCAAACGCGACGCTTCCGACGATCGGCGGCAGGGCGGAACGCGAAGGCGAATGCGTGCGCTCGCTGGGTGCATTGAGAATATCGCCTAGCCTCGCGACGCCGACCCGCGCTTCCTGGAACTGTTGCCAGAGCTGGGCCAGGCGGAGGACAGGCTCTGCGACACGCCCGGCAAACATGTTGAAGGCGACCAGTTCGCCAACGGTCATCTGCCCTTCGATGGCCAGCCGCGCACCGAAGAAAAGGATCAGCAGCATGCAAATTTTGTTGACCAGCTGAATGGCTTGCCCGCCCCAGATGCCGACAAAGGCAGCCCGGAAACCGCTACGCACATAGCCTGCGAGAAGAGTTTCCCAGCGGCGTTGCATCTGCGGCTCGACGGCAGCGGATTTCAGGGTGCCGACGCCTGTTACGCTCTCGACCAGGAAGGCCTGGGTTTCGGCGCCGCGTCTGAACCGCTCCTCGATGCGCTGGTGCAGAAGGGGCGTGAGCACGACGCTGATCAGCACATAGGCGACAAGCGATACCAGCACGACGATCAGCAGCCATAGCGAATAGAACGCCATGACCACGAGGAAGATGATGGTGAAGAACAGGTCGATGACCAGCGTGACCGCCGATGACGTCAGGAATTCGCGTATGGTTTCGAGTTCGCGGACACGCGCAACCGTGTCGCCAACACGCCGGCTCTCGAAATAGGCGAGGGGAAGCGACAGGACATGACGATAGAGCTTCGCGCCCAGCTCCACATCGACACGGCTGGTCGTATGCGTAAACAGCCATGCTCGCGTCCCCGCCAGACCGGCTTCGAACAGCAATGCCGCCGCCATTCCAAGGGCAAGCATGTCCAGCGTCGTGAGGCCGTTGTGAACGAGAACCTTGTCGATCACGACCTGAAAGAAG
The DNA here is from genome assembly GCA_964529555.1 of uncultured Rhizobium sp. Taxonomy (GTDB): domain Bacteria; phylum Pseudomonadota; class Alphaproteobacteria; order Caulobacterales; family Hyphomonadaceae; genus UBA7672. The sequence goes on along the minus strand of CAZGWV010000002.1, from coordinate 58,853 downwards.
ATAGGCGTTGCAAGCGCGAAGAGCTGCAGGACGAGCGATGCCAGCAAGACGTCTCGCAGGAGGTGCCGGTAGCGCCAAAGTGCTGGCACGAACCAGGAAACGTCGAATTTGCCGGAACTGGCGCTGCCGCCTGCACGGGTCGTCACGTAGAGCACGTTACCCGACCAGATCCGGTCCAGATCCTCCAGCGTCACAACTTTCGGCGCGGTCAGCGGCCCCTGCACAAGCGCGCGGCCTTCCTGCACCGCAGCAACGATGAGGAAGTCGCCGTCGAGCGTCTGGCAAATGAATGGGGCGGGCGCATGCGCGATCTTGTCAAAAGCCAGCTTGCCCAGGCGCGACTTTGCGCCAAGGCGCTTCGCCAGCCGGACCATGTCGTCGAGCGTCGCCGGGCCGTTGGTTCCCAGGTCATGCCGCATCTGCACAGGGTCGGCGGCGATCTGGTGATGGCCCAACAAGAGGCTGAGGCAGATCAGTCCTGGATCCGCCGTGCCAGCCAGATGTCGCTCTTCAGCTGTTTCCCCCAACCTCGGCCTCGTTTTCGAACAACCCAGGAATTCATGCGCGAACTTGCCGCACACGCAATTTCTGATCTTCGGTCAGCGCGGCGCCTGGCTCGATAGGAACGCCGCTCATTTCTGAGATACTGATGTACCCGCCCTATGCGGACGAGACAACCGGCAGGCTACTATGTTCGAACTTGACCCGCATGACGTGAGGAAAGCAGTCGCCACGTTTCAACGCACGCGTGTCGTCCGAAGTGCTACCAGGACGCTTTCGCACCACAGTTGTGCTCCGCGCGAGATAGGTGGACCTTACCGCATGAAGATGCCGCTTTTGGTCAGGGACAAAGGATCTCCGGTCGCGTCTTCGCTCGCTACAAGGCCGTCCGCCTCGAGACGATCACCGTAATTCTCTTGCCTGCTTCAACACGTATCGTCGGCGGAATGGCGAGGCTTCGATCGACCACCCGGTTGGTGACAATGCTCGCCCCGCGCTGGACGCCATCGTTGATCGCTGCATCGACAGGATCGCGTGTAACGACGCCAATACCCCCATAAGTGAGCTGTGGCTCTTCCGTTGTCGCGACCCCGACATTGATCAGCGTCCCGAGGAAGGCCGCACCAAACACATCTCCCCAGTGGTTATCGACCTGGCCGGTAACGCCTGCGGCGCCGGATGGATCGACTGCCGCTTCATCGAGAACAGTCTCATCTCCGTTCGGCATGATGAGCCGCGACCACACAATGGCGACGCGGCTCTGGCCATAGCGGATCGACGATTTGTACTCGCCAATCAGGCGAGCGCCCTGCGGGATCAGCAAGGTACGGCCGGTGGCGCTGTCGTAGATGGACTGCGTCACCTGGGCGATCACCGGGCCGGGAGATTCCGAGTTCAGCTCTGTCACCAGGCTGGCCGGTATTACCGTGCCGGGGAAAAGCGCGCGATCAGCCGGTCGGCTGGCGACCTGCCTGTCTGGCGCCTGTGGCGCCATGACCGTGAGGGGAGAGGCGGGCGGCGGTTGTGCCGCCACCTGCTGCGCCAGCGGCGCAGCGGCGCGTGACGGTTCCTCGCGCAAGGCAAAGAAGAGAGCGGAACGCTCAGCCTGTTGAGCTTCCGCCAGCGCCGCGTCGACTGAGTCAACGGCGCCATACGATTGCGGCGGGTAGGGTTGCGGCGCGCCCCAGTCGTCTTGATACGGCGCATAGCCACGCAGGTCGGTGTTCGGAGGCGCAAATGCCGCGACATCGCCGGGCAGGGGCGGGCCAAGCTGGGGAGGCTGCGCCGGTTGGAGCGCGGCCTGTCGGGCAGCGGCTTGAGTGTAGTCAGCAGGCAGGTTGCGCACGGCGCCCTGCGCCACCTCCGGCCTCACCGGGTCGGACATCATCGGCTTGGTGTCAGCGGGCTTGCGAGACGGATCGGAGGAGAATGCCCCCGACGCCAGCACGAGCACCAGCGCGACGCCGCCGCCCGCAGCGCCAAGGATTGCCGGCTTGTTGAGGCCTTTGGCTCCTGGGCCTTTAACGCGGATCGCGTCAAGGGGCGGCGGCTCGCCGTCAGGCTGTGAACGCGGCGGCTCATCAGCGCCAGCGTCGGTGCGGGGAGGCGTACCGTCAGCCACGCGCGCCTCCCGAGATCGGGGTCTGCCGGTAGATCTGGACCTTCTTCTGGCCCCAGCCTGAGCCAAGGCGCAGCTCGGCTTTGTTGAACAGCCGGTCGACGACGTAATACTTGCCCTGGACGCGGTAGTTCACCAGCTCGGCACCTTCGTCCCCGATCACGAACAGAGGCGGCGCCTCCATCGTCCGAATCTTCTCCGGCATTTCGATGAACACCTGCTGGCCGTCATCGAACGCCGCCAGCGGCCGCCAGTCCGGCTTGTCGCCGTCGATCCGGTAACGAAGGTTGAGCTGCTCCGGCGTGAACGGTGGAGGCGCCGGCGGCGCGGGAGGCGGCGGAGGATTGCTCGCCAGCATCATGTCCGCGGGATAGCGCCAGGACACAGCCGCCATGGCGATGCCCGAAACACTCTTGAGGTCTAGGTGGTAGATTCGCCTGTCGGTCATGACGATGAGATTGGTCGAGAGGTTCGCGGCGTTCGGCTTCACGAGAACATGCGCCTGCGTGGCGGGGCCCGAACCGGAACGGGCGTCGCTCACGATCCAGCGTGTCGTGTCGCCGGCCGAGACCGAGAGCAACGCCTCGCCCGGCTCCAGCGCAATGTCGGTGATGCGCTGGGGCGAGGCCTGGATCGCGTAGAGCGCGCCGCGCTCATAGGCGAACTCGTGCAGCGCGCCGACCAGCGCTGCGTCGGCAGGTCCGCGCATCGCCGCCTGATTGGCTTGAGCGACCGGAGGCGATTTCGTCTGCGCGACGGCAGGCGAGGCGAGGCCGAGCGCTGTCAGACCGGCAGCGAGAAGAATGGAGCGTTTCATTGTTGGAGATCCCTGGACCAGGTGAGTGAGTGGACGTAGAGGCCGAGCGGGTTCTTGCTCAATCGCTCGGGTGACGAGGATGGCTCGATGACGACGGAGGCGACGCCGCTGTAGCGGTCGACCTTGACCAGGACGCCATTGTTGTAGGTGGACTCGCGCCAGCGCAGATTGAAGCTGCCTGTGCTCGCGCGCACGACCGAGAGAACCTCGACCGCAACCGTGGTCTTGCCGACCTTGCCGAAGGGATCGTCATCCTTCGCCATCGCGTTCAGGATCTGGGCGCCGCCTTGCGTCGCCCAGTCATAGGCGCGAAGCCAGTTCTGCCGGACCACAATCGGATCGGACGAGAGACCCCGGATCATCTCGATGAACCGCGCGAGGTGCCATTGAAGCTGGATATCGCTGGGTTCGTAAGATCCGGTGGCGGGACCGACCAGTCTTGTCTCGCCATTCTCGCTGGCTTCGATTACGAACGGCACGGCGGCAGGCCGCATAGCGAGGGCGACGACGCCGGCTGACATGGCGGCGGCAAGGCCGAGACTGCAGAACGCCGCCATGCGCCAGGTGCGGGCGTGCGCGAGGGACGAGCCCATGCGGTTGTCCCACAATTGCTGGGCCTGCCGGTAAGGCGTCTCCGGTTCCGGCGTCTTCTGGAGGCGCGAAGAACGCGCGCGGGTGAACATGATCTATTCCCTCTGCTTGAGATTGGGGCCTTCGGAAGCGCCGCCGCCGTCGCCTGCATTCATCGTGTGCACGGCGACTGTGACGCCTTGGTGCATTGCTTGCTGTCGACGGAAGCGCTTGGTCCACGCCGGTGGACCGGATGTCGTCGCCGATGAGGCGGAAGCTGCTGCGGGCGCGGGTGTGATGACTCCGGCCGCGCCAGCGACAGTACGCTGGCCTGCGGTTCCGCGTGCTCGAAAATGGTCCGCGACGCGGCCAGCGCCCTGACGAAGGCCGCCGACCGCCGATGCACCGAGGCCGACTGCGGCGTTGAGCGGCGCGGCGAGGGGACCGTTGAGCCCTGTACGTAGGGAGCCAAGCGCAGTCGCGGCGCGCAGACCGCCCGTTGTGGATGCGGTTCCATTGGCAGCCGCCCGACCGGCGCCGACAGCAGCGCCTGCCGCAGCGCGGCCCGCCATGACGGCGCCGACGCCAGCCGCGCCCACGCCGAGCGTAGTTCCGGCCGCCGCGCCAGCCGAGAGCTGGGGCGCCCCGGAGACGAGGCCGGCTGCGATGCGCGGGCAGAAGATCGCAAGGCCCATCAGCGTGAGGGCGCCGAGCACGACCGCGAACGCTTGTTCGATGGTCATGTCATCTGGATCGAGCGCGGTGCGCAGGGTTTCGAACATGGTCGAGCCGATGCCGATAACAACAGCGATCACCAGAACCTTGATGCCGGACGAAATGACGTTGCCGAGAACGCGCTCGGCCAGGAATGTTGTCTGCCGCCAGAAGGCGAACGGCACGAGCACGAACCCGGCCAGCGTCGTCAGCTTGAACTCGACGATCAGCACGAAGAGCTGGATCGAGAGGACGAAGAATGCGGCGATGACGATGATGCCGCCGAGGCAGAGGAGGACGACTTCGGCAAGATTGCCGAAGAACTCGAAAGGCCCTGGTGCGATGGTTCCGATGTGGTCGAAGATTGGCTGGGAGGCGGACAAGCCTTCAGCTGCGACGAGGCCGGGCTTCAGCAGATCGGCCGGCGCGAAGCTGGCCGCTGAGGCGTCGAGACCCAGCGTCGCAAAGCTGTCGAAGATGATGTTCGCCAGCATGGCGAAATTGCCCATGATGAACGCAAACGCGCCGACATAGAGGGTCTTTTTCACCAGACTCTGGATGATGTCGGTATTCTGTCCCCAGGCCCAGAACAGGGCGGCAAGGGTGACATCTATGACGATGAGGATGGCGGCGAGCGACGTCACATCGTCCGAGATCAGGCCGAAGCCTGAATCGATATAGGTCGTGAACGTGTTCAGGAACCCGTCGATCGCCGAGAAATCATTCATGGCCGCCCCCTCGCGGTCTACCTGTCTGCTAGTTCCACGGCCGCTGGTCAGGATGAGCCCGCTGCGCGCCGCCAAAGAAGTGGTCGTGTTGAGCGCGCGCCTGCGCCCGCGCTTCCATCTCGCGGGCGCGTTCCAGCGCTTCGGCGCGCGATTCCGCCACCAGCAGGGCCTGAAGCCGCATTGTCTGCTGGGACTGGAAAGCGAGGAGTTCGTTGGTGGCCTGCTGCGCCGACAGGGCGCCAGTCGCATTGGCGCTGGCATCGGCCAGCGCCTGCAGGGTGGTTTCGTCGGTCCGCAACTGCTCGGTCACCTGCGCCTGCAGGATAAGGGAGGTCTGTAGCGCCGCGCGGGCGGCGTCGACTTGCCGGGAGGCGGCCTGGGCGCGCGCGGCCACATCGGTGCCCCGATAGTCACCCGTATAGAGAGAGTCCAGCGCCGCGCGGGTCTCGCCAACCCGAAGCGCCAGCCCGCGCGCCTCGTTAAGCAGCGCATCCATCTCGCGGAGCCTGGCCATGATGTCGGGTGCGAACGTGTTCCCGAGCCGGGTGAGGTTGCGGGCGTCGTTCTCCAGCTGGCGGATCTGGTTGGTGATCTGCTGGACCTGATTGTTGATCTGCTCCAGCGACCGGACGGCATTGAGCGTGTTCTGGATCAGGTTGGCCGGATCGTTGACGACCAGCTGCGCCTGCGCGGGTTGCGCCACGATCGGCGCCAGCGCCACGGCGCCGAGCAGGGCGCGGGCAAGAGAGAGCAGGCGGCGTTTCATCGAATGGTCTCCAGAGATTTTGACGGGATGACAGGTTCGGCGAGAGCTGCCTCGGGTTCATCGAGCGCATCGAGCACCCAGCCTAACTGGCGGGCGCGAAGGAAGCGCCGCCAGAAAGGTGTTTTGGAGGATTGCCGCTCCAGCGTGGCGATCAGCTCCCGCGCGGTCGGATCGGATGCCGTGCAGAAGGCGAGGGCGACGGGGCCAAGCGAGAGTTCGAACAGCCGGCGGCCCTTCGGGCTGGCGTAATAGTAGTGCCGCTTGCGCTGGGCCGTGGCGATCAGTTCGATCTCGGTCTCATTGAGCCCGAACCGTTCGTAGGCCTCACGCTGCTGCGGTTCGAACGCGCGCTCGTTCGGCAGGTAGATGCGCGTCGGACAGGACTCGATCAGAGCCGGCGCGATCGGACTGTCGACAATGTCGGCCAGTGACTGGGTAGCGAACACCACTGCCACGTTCTTCTTGCGGAGCGTCTTCAGCCACTCTCGGATGCGGGCGGCGAACAGCGGCGAATCCAGGAACAGCCAGGCTTCGTCCAGTATAAGAAGTGTCGGGCGGCCGTCGAACCGTTCTTCCAGACGGTCGAACAGGTGGAGGAGGGCAGGCGCGGCCGCCTTGGGCCGCGCCATGATCTCTTCCATCTCGAACAGGACCACGTCGGACAGGTTCAGCCGGTCCTCGGCGCCGTCGAACACGCCGCCCATGGCGCCGTCCTGCGTGTAGGGAAGAAGCGCTGCCTGGACGGCCGCGCTCTGAACCAGCAGTCGTAGGCCGGTGAGGTGGCGCTGCTCCTTCGGCGCCGACCGCAGGCTGCCCAACGCTGACCAGACCGGCTCTTTGATGTCGGGCGTGTCCGCGAGGCCTTCCTGAGCGAGGATGTTCATCACCCAGCTCAGGGCGTCGGCGCGTCCCTGCGGCGTATCGATACGCGCCAGCGGCTGGAAGGCAGCAACGCTTGTCCCCCCGAGGTCGATGGCTGTGCCGCCCATGCCGAGCAGTGCGGCCCTGGCTGATCCGCCCTTGTCGAACAGGAAGACCTGCGCGCCGGCAAACCGCTTCCACTGCAAAGCAAGGAAGGAGAGGAGGACGGACTTGCCGGCGCCGGTCGGGCCGACAACCATGGTGTGACCGACATCGCCAACGTGAAGATCGAGCCGGAACGGCGTGGAGCCGTCCGTGCGCGCCACGGCCAGCGACGGCGCATCGAGATGCCTGTTCCAGGCATCGCCTGCCCACGATGTCGAAAGAGGGGCGACGTGTGAGAGGTTCAGCGTTGATACCATGGGATGCCGGACATTGGCCCAGGCATGGCCGGCGATGCTGGAGAGCCACGCTTCGACGGCGTTGAGACCCTCCGCGATCGTGACGAAGCCAGGCGAGGCGATGATGCGCTCGGCCGCGCGAAGCTTCTCGTCGGCTTCTTCGGCGGTTTCTCCCAGCACCACCAGCGTCGAGGTCAGAAAGCCGAAGCCAACCAGTTCGGAGCCCAGCTCCTGCAGGGCTTCCTCGACCTCTTCCGTCTTGGCGATGGCGTCCGGGTTGGCGAATGTCGCCGCTTCCCTGGTCAGCATCTCTTTGACCAGTGCGCCCATCGATTTGTGCTGGCCGAACCAGAGACGCCGCCACTTGACGAGTTCGCGCTCCGCACTGTCCTTGCCGAGGCAGAGATAGCGGGTCATCCAGCGATAGGTCATCGCGGCCGCGTTGAGATCATCGAGCACGCCGGGATGTGTGAAGGGCGGGAAGCCCTTGATGGTCAGAACGCGCAGATGCCTGTCCCCGAGCATCGGCTTCACGCCGCCGATCAACGGCGCATCGCAGAGATAGCCGTCCAGAAACGCCGGACCCGCCGGCGCCCGCACATCGGTTTGCCTGGGAGAGATCTGGCGCTTGAGATAGGTCAGCGTCTCGTCGTCATCGAGACGGTGGAACTCAGCCACGACGCCCTCGAACATGCCGAAGGCGTGGGCGATGCTGCGCTGGAAGCTTTCCAGCGCATCGCGGGCCACGCGCCGGTCGAGTGCATCCTTGTCTTTGCCAGGTTTGCGGTGTTTGCCGCTTGTGGCGGGGGTCCTGGGTCCGGCTGCTTTCCGCTTCTGATCCACCTCGAAGAAGAACGCCGAGGCCTTGCGGCTGGAATCCGGTTCCGGCGTCCATTGCAGGGTCAGGTGATGGACCGTCTCGAACTGAGCGCCCGCCTGCTCGAACTCCGCGGCGCGTTCGGAGTCGATCAGACGCGACAGGTCATCGTCGAAGGCGCCATCGGGATAATCTGAAATCTCCCGCCTATCCGCCTCAATATAGACCGCCCAACCGCGGCCGAGACGGCGGAACACGTTGTTTGTTCGCGCCGTGAACGACACCAGCTCTTCCGGCGTCGACGAACGAACGTCCGGCCCCCGGAACCGCGCCGTCGCCTGGAAGGATCCATCCTTGTTGAGGACGACGCCATGCGCGACCAGCATCGCCCAGGGAAGATAGTCCTCCAAGCGGTTGGGCGTGTGGGTATAGGGTGCAAAGCTGATCATCTGTGGTGTCCGGTTGGAGGGCTCAGCATTCGAGACGGTCATTGTTCCAGGCGATTTGGGATGCGCATGGCGCGCTTCAGGACTTCAATGACGTCGGGATCGCGCCGCGCGAGGAAAACGCCGAGCACATGCCCCGCGATGCCCAGAACAATCCCCGGTACGATCGCGCCGGCGAAAGCGACGATCGCCGCCAGCGTGCCACTGAGGATGGCGTAGGACCGCGGCGCGCCGCCCATGAGGATGGGTTGGATCAGCGCCTGGCGGACCGGGGCCAGATAGCCTGGAACATCGCGGGGATCGCGCATGGTCATCGCTCCTACGAAATGACCGCGCCGCCGCCGCCCACGAGCGGCAGGAAGAAGCTGGTGGCCGCGAACACGATGGCGAGACCGAACAGGATCTGCAGCAGCTTCTTGAAGCCTTGGCCTACATCCCCGAAAGCGAGCGTGAGACCAGTCGCGACGATAATGAGGATGGCGATGATGGTGGCGACCGGACCGGTGATCGAATCCATCACGGCCGTCAGCGGCCCTTCCCAAGGCATGCCGCTGCCGCCCGTTGCAGCATGCGCGGCGCCGCTCATCAGTAGGACGGCGGCGCCAAGCCCCACCGTACGCATGACCATGCCGGTCGTTGTCTGCAGTCTCATTGGTTGCTCCTGTTGGTGTGATCATGCGCGTCAACCCCTCGCGCGGCGGGGTCTCGCGCCGGCCGAAGCTTGGGCGCGAAGATTTCCGGAATGCGGCGGCCGGCGGGACCGCCGCGCTCGATGTAGACGACAAGGTCGATGGCTTCCGCGATCAATGCGCAAGGCGGCGTCTCGCAGACTTCCATGGTGAGCTGTTCCAGCCGCGCGAGCGCAGCCTGCGCCGAGTTGGCGTGCAGGGTGGCGATGCCGCCTGGATGGCCGGTGTTCCACGCTTTCAGCAGATCGAGCGCTTCCGGCCCACGGACTTCGCCGACAATGATGCGATCCGGACGCAGCCTTAGCGTTGAACGGACCAGATCGGAGAGGCTGACCGATCCCGGTTGCGTGCGCAGCGCCACGACGTCATCGGCGGCGCACTGCAGCTCACGCGTGTCTTCCAGAATGACGACGCGCTCGTTGAGAAGCGCAATCTCGTGGAGCAGGGCGTTGGCGAGCGTGGTCTTGCCCGATCCTGTTCCGCCGGCGACGATGATGTTGGCATGGCCAGCGACAGCCTGCCGGAGCTGGTTGGCTTGCTCAGGTGTGATGACGCCGGCGGCAAGATAGTCATCGAGTGTGAACACCTGGCCGGCCGGTTTGCGGATGGCGAAACACGGCGCCCGCGACACGGGCGGTAGCACGCCCTCGAACCGTTCGCCGCGCGGCGGAAGCTCGGCGGACACGATGGGCCTGTCACGATTGACCTCGGCTCCTGTCAGTGTCGCGACGAGGCGAATGACACGTTCGGCTTCCGTGGCTTCAAGCCGATAGAGCGTCGGAACACGGCCCTTGCCGACCTGCTCGACCCAGAGTCGGCCATCAGGATTGGCGATGACCTCGATCGTGTCCGGCGCTTCCAGCATGAGAGCCACGGAAGGGCCGAGCGCCGTCGCCAGCATGGCGATGCCGCGGTTCGGATCAGTGGGTGATGTGGAAGGCGTGCTCACTCAGCCGCCTCCCGATGTCCTGTACGCATGGCGGGCGACGACGCGCTCGACACGATCTCCTGCAAGGCGCCGTCTCCCGCGGCCAGCCTTGAGATGACGAGTGACAGAATGTTGCGCAGGCGGTCCACGCCACGCGCCGCGAGCGCCGACCGATCTGCTTCGGCGATCTCCGGCGCCACGCTCAGAAGGAAGCGCGAGGTCTGAGCCGTCAGCTCGAAATGTGTCTGCTGCCCCCTCTCGACGCCATCCAGACGATCAACGATCTGGCCAAGCCGGACCATCAGCGCGGCTTGCTCGGCATCACGACCAACATCTGCGAGACGCTGAACAATCGAGTCTTCGATGATGTCGGAGAAACTGCGGTCTTCCATCGCCGCGACACGTTTGAGCGTGTCCGCGACGTCGGGTGTCACATAGGCCGTGATCTTGATGCGCGCCATCTTGCGTCTCACCGCCCGGAGCTGTCGAAAAGATCGGTGTCGAGACCGAACTGGAGGCGTATCGGATCGCCCGGATCCAAAGTTTCTGGGGTGCGATCGTCTGCGTGGTCGCGAATCGGCGCTGCGGCCGGAGGTGTGCTGCTCGCGGCTGCGGACGATCCGAAGTCGAATGCGTGTTGTTGCGCGCTGCCGCCCCGCCGCGTCGTTGGACGTGCGGCCGCTGGCGCCTTGGCGGCCCTGGACGGAGACGGAGCTGGCGCTGGCGGCGGCGGTCCGGCCATGCCGGACCAGGCGGTGGGGACGCCCGGTCCGGATTGCGGCGTCAGCCGAACGGGCGGGCGCAGCCGCGACCGGAAGGCTGGCTCCTCGAAATACCGGACCTTCTTCGCGCGGATCGGCGGCGAACCGCCGGTGAGGATCAGCGCATCCGACGGCGGCAACTGCATCACTTCGCCGGGCGTCAGCAGCGGACGCGGCACTTCCTGGCGCGAGACCATGGTGTGGCCAAGCCAGGGCGCCATGCGTGAGCCGGCGTAGTTCATTTGCGCACGGGTTTCAGTGGTGACGCCCAGCATGTCGGAGACGCGCTTGGCGGTGCGCTCGTCATTGCATGCGAAGGCGACCCGCACATGGGCGTTGTCGAGAATGGAAGAATGCTCGCCATAGGTCTGCGAGATCTGGTTGAGTGACTGCGCGACCAGACAAGCCTTGATTTTGTAGCCCCGGATGTAGGCGAGGGCGTGTTCGAAGAAGTCCAGCTTCCCGAGTTGGGGGAACTCGTCCAGCATCAGGAGGACGCGCCGCCCGGCGCCCTGTTGCTGGCCCGCGATCTCGGTGAGGCGCTTCAGGATCTGGTTGAGCACGAGGCGCAGCAGCGCCTTCAACCTGGAAATTTCTTCGGGCGGAATGATCAGATAGAGTGAAACGGGCCGTGCGCCGGAGATGATATCTTCGATGGCGAAGTCGGAGGCTTCGGTGGCGCGTGCGAGAACCGGATCGCGATAGAGGGCCAGATAGCCAAGCGCTGTCGAGACGACGCCGGAACGTTCGGCTTCCGCCATGTCGAGAAGCTGGCGAGCGCCTGCGGCGACCACCGGGTGGGGGGCGCCATTCTTGATCGGCCGCCCAAGCATGTCTTCCAGAAGCTTGGTAATCGGCCGCTGTGGGTCGGCCAGCAGTTCGGCCAGGCGCGCCAGCGTCTTGTTCTTCTCGACATAGAGCGCCCACAGAATCACTGCGACCAGCAGCTCGAAGGCGCGCAGCTGCCAGTGACTCCGCTCGCGCAGGGTGCCCTCGGGGTCGACCAGCATATCGGCCAGTACCTGGGCGTCGCGAACCTCTGCTTCGCCGCGGCGGATCTGGGTCAGCGGATTGTAGCGATGTGCGCCTGATTCCGTTGGCGCAAAGCGATAGACTGGGCCGAACGAAGACCGCAGCCCCGACGTGATCGTCCAGTTCTCGCCCTTGAGGTCCAACGCAATGTAGGAATGGCGCCAGACGAGGCCGGTGGGGAGGGAGACGCCGACGCTCTTGCCGGTATTGGTCGGCGCGACCACGAGGACATGCTCATCTCCGTCATGCTGGAGGAGCTGCCGGTTGAACGATCCGAGCACGACGCCGTCTCCACGTGGGAGATCAAGCCGGCGCACATCGCGCGTTGTCGCCCAGCGCGCCGTCCCGTAGGTGTCGGTGTTCTTGCTCTCGCGTGCCCTCCAGAGAGAGAAGGCAAAGGCGAGGAGTACGGCGAAAGCGACGCCGGCAAGGAAGATCAGCCCGCCGGTCTGGAAGATGTCACGGGCGTAGAGATCATAATGGTACCACCAGATGAAAAGCTTCCAGGGCGCGTAGAAGCGGATGTCCCAGAGGACCAGATCTGGTTCGCCGAGTTGTGGCTGATAACCGAGCGCATCAGCCGTCCATTGCGTGGCCGTCACCATGCTCGCCATGAAGGCGCCAAGCACACAGACAATCTGCCCCCAGAAGATCCGGCCCGCGCTCATGACGAAACTCGATCGTCGAGCAGGAGAAGCGGCCGTGCGACACCAATGATCTGATGAGCGTCCGTCGGACCGAAATAGCGGCCGTCGAAGGAGAGGGGATGGGGCGCAAGAAGAAAGATTTGGTCCGTCGATAGCTGCTTGCAACCTTCCCACAACGGCAATGAAATGCCGGATTTCGTGGTCTCAAGAGCTGTTGCAGCAAATGCGCCGTTGATCGTGAGGCTTGTAGCGTGGCGGCAAACCGTATCGCCAGCCGACGCGGCGAGATGCTTCAGTAGAACCCGGTTTGATGGAAGGACTTTGTATTGACTAAGCACTTCCAGCACTGCGCCGGCGGGAGCAACGGCCAACAGGTCACCCTTCTGAGGCGTGGCTTGATCGATGTGGTAGAGACCGAGGGCGACGCTCTCCGTGTAGTTCCAGGCAAGCCGCGGCGAACGGGGCTGCAGGGACAGGACGCCCAGACACGCGCCGATCATCGTCAGCAGCACGATGAGCAGCATCCGTCGCTTCGAACGAGCAGGCTCGCGCTCGACAGTGACGGTCTGATTTTGCGGACATCCAGAGTCTGTCTTCACGTTGCTCCCTCCGTGGAAACAACGCCGCAAGAAAATTGCCCGGTGGACGCCGCATGATATGCGGTCAATCAAGCGCGTCGCCGCATAACGTTTCGTCTAAGCCGCACGCTATGCGGCAGACAGTGTCTTCGCTCCGAAAGCGGGATAGCGCCTGTTTCTTATTGGGGCAGATCGTTCGTGGAACAGTTGGCTATTCTGTTCACGCCTCTCTGCTGATCGGTACGGATGTCATGTGCGTCTCGATTGCGGCTGCGAGCGATTTCGAGACGGGGAGGTCCTTGCGCTCCTCCCAGACGGCATGAAAACGCTCCGTCGTTGCCCGGACGGTGTCGCGCACCAGCGCCGCAGGCACTCTGATCCGGTCAGCGAAGCGATCGAAGCGCGCCAGAGTGAGATCCGTAAAGGACTTCGTGTCTGCGAAGTTCAGCGCGAGGCCTTCGTCAGGCATGTAGTGCACGGTCGCGACAAAATCGTAGGCTGGGGCAATGGCTGCGGTCCGTCTGTCCGGGTAGATGACCGACCAGTTCTTGAGATGCATGTCGCCATTGCCGATCAGCGCGTTGAACGTAAAGCGGCGGATGAATTCGACGACGCCGGCCTCGCCGGTCTCGGCGGCGAAAACACGCGCGATCATGTCGAAATTGGCGCGTCTGTATTTGCTCTCCGGATAGAGGCCAAAGATTTGGGCGAAGTCTTCGATGTGTACCCGCCCACCGTTTTCGAGGCGATCGAAGCGTTTGATGACAAACGCATGCGAACCGAGCTTCGCGGTATCCGCCGGCAAACCTTCTATGTCCGCAATCGGCATCAGTTGCGTTTCAGGCACGTCGATGCCAGTGCGCCGGGCAAGCTCCATCATCGCGAACTCATTCTCGGGGACGTTGCGATGATGTTCATAGGGTAGCTTCACAATCCAGGATCCGCCCACGCCGTTCGCGGGGATTGTGAGACCTCCGGCCGCTTCCTTGACTGCCGAGAATTTCAGCTGCACGCCCGCCAATGAGAAGTGCAGGGCAGATGTGGCTGCTCCCGCACTCTCGGTCGATTCTGCCGGCGTGCTTGTCGGCAAGTCGGCTCCATCAGGTGGAACGATGCGGATGGCGCCTGGCAAGTCCTGACCCAGCACCCACATCAGGAAGAACTCTCGTTCGCGATTCACTCCGGCGCGTTCGGCGAGGTATGTCCGTAGATGCCCTTCGGGGAGAAGGTTGGAAAAGAAGGTGGGCAGTTTGAGCCGCGTTGGACGCGTTTCGGTGTCGAGATTGCCGAGAACGTCCTTGAAAGACAGGCTCAGCGTATCGCGCTGCAAATCTTCGATGTAGTCTTTCGAGAAGACGAACAGGTTCCTGCCGTCCGGGAACCGTGTGAGCGTGCCAACCTGCTTGCCATGAAGTTCGACATTGAGAGCGGAAACGTCAGGCATCTACGTCTCCATCGGTCAGACGATAGGCAGGCATGGATTGGATGGACGCCGGCGCCGCGCCATGCGCGAGCGCGTTACGTATTTGACGCAGGTTCTCGGCCGCCAGCGACGCTGCTTTCAGCGCATCCGCAAGCGCGGGGGCCTTGAGGAGATCGACGACGTCCTGATGCGTCTTCATTGCCGTCTTCAGCTGAGTCTGCGTGGGAAGAATGTCTTTCAGCCTATCCCGAACCTGATCTGCGAGATTTGGCGTCAAAGGAAGTCGCTGCAGGTCGCGCGCGGTTGCGGCGAGGCGATCCAGTTCTGGAAGTGAGCCCAGCGCACGCGAGATACGTTCTACATCTTTCGCGACTTTCCGCAGTGCTTCGCGCGCTTCACTCACAACGGGTGACTCAGCTGTGTGGGAACGTGTACCGGAGGGCGATGGCGTTTGAGAATGTGTTATCGCCTCGACCGCAGGAATGACTTTTTGTGGGACCAGCATCATTTCAAGGCCCAGGGCGCGTGCGATCTGCATCAGGCTCGTCACCTGCAAATTCACCTGTCCGGCTTCGATCTTGGACACATGGCTTTGGGGTATACCCGCGCGCTGACTAAGCGCTCGCTGGCTTAGCCCCTTCGTCTTGCGCGCAGCCTTTAGGAGAAGGCCAAGTTCTCCAAGTTCGGGAGTATGATCTACTTCCATATATCACCTGTAGTTGGTGATATATGTTAACATATCGTGATTTGTCAAGAGGCTTAGCTATAAAGCTATATCAGATGGTCATCGCGATATGTAAAAATATATGATTTGAAGCATCGGCATCATTTTAGTGGCTCAACCAAAAGGCTGAAACGCGACTGTGCATTGCAGCCGAGAGCGTCGAGATCCTTCCGGAATTGGTTCCACGATCCAATGTCGCCGGAGCAAAAGCGAACGACGTAATCATAACGGCCCGCAACGCGGTGAGCTTCGATGATTTCCGGCGCGGCCGCGACAAGCTGCGCGAACCGCTCCATGAAACCCGGCGGCGGATCGATGAAACGGATATCCGCCCAGCCTTCGACCTGCTCGCGCGAACCCGCACGCCCGACAATCGCACGGTAGCCCACAATGATCCCGCAGCGTTCAAGGCGCCGGACACGCGCCAGGCATGCGCTCGGCGACAGAGCGACACGCCGCGCAAGCTCCGCATTGCTGATCCGCGCATTGCCTTTCAGCGCCGCGAGGATCTGATGGTCCTTGTCATCCAGATCGACCATCAGTCTGAATGCCTGCGCCGCAATCGTCGTGCGGGTTGCTGATGGCGCCAGACAGCGCAATGACACACCAAACGATCTTGCAATTGCAGAGGCTGCCACGCTAACCAAAGAGG
Organism: uncultured Rhizobium sp.; assembly: GCA_964529555.1. Classification (GTDB taxonomy): domain Bacteria; phylum Pseudomonadota; class Alphaproteobacteria; order Caulobacterales; family Hyphomonadaceae; genus UBA7672. The sequence continues at coordinate 43,180 of CAZGWV010000002.1, read as the reverse complement.
CCGACGACTATCCATGACAATCCGTCTGTCAGAAAATTTTCAGCGCGAGAGGTAGGGAGTTTCGCGTCTCGCGCGGCTAAAGGATGGATGCGGCATGACCCCCAGACTCCAGGCCGCATCAATGCCGACAGCCATTCGAGGTCCGGCCAAACCGCTCGCATGGCTACTTGACGCCGCCGCTGCAAAGCGGCGGCGTCCCCTCCGAGCGTGCAAAATAACCAAGCTCGCAAGGCGTATCATTTCTTTCCGCACGCGGCGTCACCTAGCTTGAACGCCCCTCTCCGAGGAGAAGGCGGCTGATCGCGTCCACCTTCAAAATACGCGTCCGGTGATAAGCTTTCAGCCTTAGCCGCAGGTCGCCCAGATTTCCTTTTGTCCAGAGAGAAATCAGGACAGCAAGTTCCTCCTGCCCATCTGGAAAGACCCGCAGCTCGCATCGTCGGCTTGCGAACAGTTGGTCGGTGAGAGATGCAATCGTTTCCACCAGCGCGACGTTTGGTTGGCCCGACACGACATCTCGCAAGAGCCTGGTCATATCATCTGCATAGGAGCCCGTGGCGCTGAACGTCGGTGTTTGTTCTATGGTTTTCCGCCGAAAACGATTTGCCCGCTCGAGCCCCAGATGGATCAGTGTCCCCGACAGCTCGTACAAATGCTCGAGCCGAGCGGGCGTGGGCGTCGCGATGACGTAGCCCTGATGCGGGGTGAGCTTGACAAGCCGCTCGACATTGAGCCGCGCCAGCGCTTCGCGGACGGGGGTGATGCTCATTCGCATCTGATCGGCAAGGCCGCCAATCTCGAGCGATCCCGATGGCAGCGTACCTGACAGGATGGAGTCCTTGAGCCGTTGATAAGCGCGCTCCGACGCTGGCGGATCAGACATCATCATCGCTTCCGGGTCTTCAAATTTCTCGCGCGGTAGGCGCCGCACATTCACCCTCCAGCACGGCGAATCATTACCGAGTCGCCACTTTGCCACTGACGTCACGTGCAATTCCTCGTCGTTCCGGGGAAACAGCGCGCATCGCTTTGCGGTAGGATCGTTGTGAACTCAGGGCGAGTTGAACTCAGGGCGAGCCCTGAGACCGGCCGCCAACCATCTCAACGTCAGGTACCGTAGTGGCAACTGATGTGAATCGCCCCGTGCTGTCCGCCCTCCGTCAGGCGGCGGTTTTGTCCGTTCGCGTCCGGCTTCTCGGCGCCATGCTGCTTGCCATCGCTGCCGCAATCCTGGCGGCGATGACGCCCGTGTTGTTGAAGCTGCTGATCGACAACATCTCAAACAACACGCAAGCAGGATATGTCTGGGCGCTCGCATATCTTGCCGCCCTGGTCATGGGGCGTATCGCAGGAACGCTCCAGACCTATCTCTTCGTCTCGGGAGAGCAGGCGTTCCAGAGACGCCTCGACTCTCTCTCATTCGGGCGTCTTGTGAATGCCCCCTTGGCAGCCCGCTTGGCCGAATCAACCGGCGCGACTCTTCAGGCGCATGCACATGCCCTTCAGGGCGTCCGGCTTCTTGTCTCCCTGGGGTGTCTGACGCTTCTGCCTATCGCTATTCAGATGACGATCATTCTGATCGTCGCGGTGAACCTGTTTCCGGTAACACTATGGCTCGTTCTCGGCGGCGCCATCGCGGCCTATGCGCTGGTGTTTACAGCAGGCGTGCGTCGTGTGTCCCAACCGACGATGGCGGCTCTGGCGTCTCAAGTCGAAGCGACCCGGGTCTTCGCCGACGCCCTTATTGGCATCGAAGCCATCAAGGCGTTTTCCGCCGAATCCGACGTCATGTCGCGCTACGATCGGCTGCTCGAAAAAAGCGAACGCGCATGGCGCAACAGTTTTGCGCGACATGTCGAAACCAGCCTTGCAGCTGCCACCATCTTTGCCACGGCGCTCGGCGCCGCATTGTGGATTGGCGTCGACGGCATAACCCAGGGGGCCATGTCGGTCGGAGACCTGGTTCTGCTGACCGCTTATCTGCTTCAGATTGTTGGGCCGCTTGAATCAACAGGCTACGCCGTTCGGGATCTCGCAAAAGCGCTTACACATCTGCGCGGCTGGCGCCGTTTGCTCAGCCTGCCTCAGGAGAATGTAGATGAGCCGGTCGGAAAAAGCTGGCCAAGCCGGGAAAACAAGGCTCGCACAATAGAATTCCGCAATGTGTCTTTCGCTTATGAGCAAGGGAGGCAAGTTCTTCGCGACGTCAGCTTTGAAGCCACTGCAGGCGAGGTCACCGCGATCCTCGGTGTATCAGGCGCGGGCAAATCTTCGCTTCTGCGGCTTCTGCAGCGGCACTACCTCCCGGAGACAGGCGATATTAGAATCGATGGCGAGCCCATAGCGTCATTTGCCGTTGGGCAGCTCCGTCGCTGGATGGGCGTGGTATCTCAGGATGTCGTTCTGTTCAGCGGTACACTTCGGTACAATCTCGAGCTTGCACAGCCAGGCGCCAACAAGTCGGCGTTGAATGAGGCTGTTGGGCGGGCGGGTCTCGATGCACTGATCGCAAGCTTGCCGATGGGGTTGGATACCCAGGTTGGTGAACGAGGCTTGCAGCTTTCTGGTGGCGAAAGACAGCGAGTGGCGATCGCGCGCGCGCTCTTACGTGACGCCGACATCCTGATCCTGGATGAAGCAACGTCGGCGCTCGACGCCAATACGGAACAGGAGATCTGCGACGATCTGCTCGCTGCAGGTCACGGAAGAACGGTACTCATAGTTACGCATCGGCTCACGATGGCCCGGCGCGCCGGCAAGATCATTGTCCTGGAAGAAGGACGTGTGAAAGAGCAGGGGCATCATCGCGAGTTGCTTTCGAAGGACGGAGTCTATGCGGGTCTTTGGCGCCAACAGATGCGCGCCTGACCATGATCGACGCGGACTGGACATCTTGTGCGACGGAGGCACGATTTCCATTTGCGCTTTTGTGGAATCTCGATTCATCTATCTGTCACGAAAGGCGCATTTTTTTTCGCGTTTTGGGGGCGGCATGCGACTAGCGAATCCGTTGCTCCTCTCAAAAGGCCAGATCGCCGACCACCGCGCGCGGGCTGAAGCCTAGATGCGAAGTCACTACTGGTCCTTCGTTGAGGCTTGTGATGCGATTCATACTGTACGCGGTGTGAAAGACCTTCTGGTCGCCACCTATCGCCAGATCGGTGTCGATGGATTTGCAATCGTCACACATTTTCAGGCTGGTGATCTGCGGAGCCTGGCCGTCATGGTCCACAACTGGCCAGCCAAGGCGGTTGATTTTCTTTACGCAAGGGACCCAGGCGGTTACGCCAATCCTCTTTTCGCCGCCGTCGAGTCGATCGACTTTCCCGTTTACTGGCCGCAGACGGACGGTCGGCGCGAGTCCATGAAGCGAGCGCACCGCGATTGGTTTGACCGCCTACGCAAGCTTGTGGGTCACCGCGAAGGCGTTTCGCAGGAGCTCCGCTCGGTCATTGTGAGCGCCTCCTGCTCAGTCACCTCCAGCAAGCGCCTTGATCCGGAACGCGCTCGGCTTTGCATGCGAATTGGCAACTATGCGTATCAGTACGTCCTTTCGCTGCAGAGGCCCAAGCTCACCGGTCTGGAGACTCTTACGCCGCGCGAGCATGAATTTCTGTCGCGTGCGACGCTGCTCGGAGAGAAGCCAGCAATCACGGCAAATGGTTGTGGTGTGAAGGTCACTTCAGTCCGAACGACTCGTCAGAGCGCTAACAAGCGGCTCGACGCGCGCAGCCCTGAAGAAGCGGTCTGGCGCATGGTTGAAACCGGACAACTGTTTCGATCGGGGCGCAAGCGGCGACCGCGCAGGCGATAGCAGGCTCATCTCTGTCCGCGATCAAACTGTCCACCAGAAAAAATCTGCAAATCCGAGGTAGGGAAAACGCTCGCTCGCGCGGCTAAACCAGTACCAGCACTGCGAGGGGCAACATGAAACGGAATCGGGACGGATCGCGGACATTCAGCTTCAGCCTGCGCTGCGCCCTTCTTGCGACTGCGCCACTTGCAACGATGATGACGCCGGCGGCGTATTCGCAGGAACGAGCCTATCGTTTCGACATCCAGAGTCAGCCCTTGTCATCGGCTCTTCTTGTCCTGGGGCGTCAGGCAGAACTATCGGTGATAGCGTCCACAAGCCTGACCACGGGCAAGATTGGCGCTGTTGTTCAGGGTGAGATGAGCATTGCAACAGCGCTTGAGCGTCTGCTTGCGGACTCGGGCCTCACCTACGTTTTCGTCACATCGAATGCAGTGAAGATTGTTGCGAAGGAACAGGCTGCACAAATACAGTCCGACCCGGACCCGCTCGAACAACCTGGCTCTGATATTGTCGTTGTGACGGGCACGAACATTCGTGGCCTAACGCCGGCGTCGTCTCCGGTCGAATCCTATACGCGCGAGGACATCGCCAAAACTGGCGCTGTCACGACAGAGCAGTTCGTAAGAAAGATACCGCAGAACTCCGGCACAACATCTCCCTACGCATCTGGCGCTTCGGCGAGCGTTTCCAACTTCGATGCCGCGACCGCGATCGATCTGCGTGGTCTGGGCGTGGCGACGACGTTGACACTTCTAAATGGGCATCGGATGGCGCTCTCGAATTCCGGCCAGAGTGCTGATGTCTCGTCGATCCCGTTGGGCGCGGTGGAGCGTGTTGAAATCCTCACGGACGGCGCGTCCGCCGTCTATGGGTCGGATGCGATTGGGGGCGTGGTCAATTTCATTCTCCGCGATGATTTCGAGGGGGCGGAGACGAGGCTGTCGGCTGGCGCGGTCTCTCGTGGCGGGATGCGGCAGGTTGGGGCAGGACACACAATAGGCGTGCATTGGGATAGCGGTCACGGATTGCTGTCCTACGACTATTTCTCCGCGTCGGCCTTGAAGACAACTGACAGAGACTATGCCGTACTTTCCGGACCCGGCACGCTGACGCCCGTCGATAGCAGACACAACGTCTTTGCGACGGTGAGCCAGGAGCTCAGTGATCGTCTAAGCGTCGATGTAGATGCTGGCATCAGTTGGCGAAAGATCAAATCAACACGCGCGAATCTGAGCAGCCCCGTTCTCGCAAGCCAAGTGCTTCAGAACTATCAAAGCCAGACCGACTCAGCTTTCGCAAACGTCGAATTCGACTATGAATTCGGTGACTCCCTGCATGGCAGTTTGGTAGCAGCTGTGGCGGTGATCGACACAGACGGAATGTCTTCGAGCGTTCAGTTCAACCTTCTGCCGCCTCTGACGACGATATCCCCGTCGGATAGCCGAAACGCTCAATTTGATCTGACAGCGAAACTGGACGGCTCCCTGATGGAATTGCCGGCCGGCCTGTTGCGCTTCTCAATTGGGGCTGGCGTTCTTGAGGAGAAGTATGAGGGGATCAGCCCAAGCAGAGTTGCCAGCTCAAACGAGTTGGGCCGCAAATCGAGCTATGCATTTGGAGAGATTTTTGCGCCGCTGATTTCGCCCGAACAGAACATACCGCTCGTTCATCGGCTTTCGGTGGATGTTGCAGGTCGATACACTGACTACCAAGAAACAAGCACGCCCTCTTTCGGACGCGATTTCGGCGACTCATTTGATCCAAAGATCGGAGTGGCCTGGTCGCCTGTGGACAAGCTCACGGTGAGAGGCTCGTACGGATCGTCATTTCGCGCACCCTCGCTCACTCAGCTCGATCCCGCAAGTGGATCGCACTATCTGCTTCCAATTGGCGTGGGCGGCGCTCCGGCGCTGGTAATCGGTATGCTTGGCTACGCTGTCCCCGATCTTCGGCCTGAAACGGCGGAGACCTATACGTTCGGCATCGACTACAGACACGCTACCGACCCTAGTCTCAAGTTGGGTCTAACGTATTACAGCATCGACTATTCGAATCGCATCGCCGCCGCACCGACCGGGGGGTTGAGCCCATTCGCTACACCTGCGCTCCTGCCTGATCTGATCTATCGCCCGCCGTCTCCTGAATTTATCGAAGAGGCGCTTCGCTCAACCCGCCTCGTCGCCAATGCGTCTGGCGTCAACCTCTCCGATCCCGTGGCGGCGGCGGCGACCTTGTTCGCTCGCAACGACGTCTGGATGCTTGACGTGAGGTTCAAGAACCTCGCGCTATCGCAGCAGGAAGGCATCGACTTTTCGATCGACAAGGATCTTGCCACGCCATGGGGGGACCTACAGCTGGGCTTGAACTTGACCCATATCCTCAACTACGAGCAGCGTGGCTCTGCCACATCAGCGGTCCTGCAAGCTGTTGATGTACCAGGCCAACCTGCCGACTGGAGAGGGCGTGCTTTTGCTGCTCTCACAAGCGGGCCGCTCAATGCATCTGTCAGCATCAACTATACAGATGGCTATGCGAACCGACTTGCTCCTCCGGGGCAACAAGCGGTCAGCGCCTGGACGACCGTTGATATGAATGTCGGTTATGACTTGTCCGGTTCGCCATCGAACGACGGGACGCGGCTTAGCCTGGCCGTACAAAATCTACTCGACGAAGATCCGCCGTTTCTTTCGGACGCCTCTGGATCGGGCATCGTCTATCCGATTGGCTTTGATCCCGCCAATGCCAACCCACTTGGGCGATTGATTACGCTGAGCATCACCCAGCGCTGGTGATGCTGACCATTCGGCGCAAATGAGTTCAGAATTCAGGGAGTTTCCTGTGGCTCGCTTTCGAGTGCGCGCGAGCGCATGCCTTCTGTTGCTGGCAATCGTAAGTAGTAGCGTAAGCGGCGCCCAGCCTCCGAGCGCCTCGGCTTCGCCAGTGACCACGCGCGAGCTGGTCGAGATCGTCGGCATTTCGGGTCTGACCATTTCACCGGACGATCGGCATGCGGTCATTCGGCTCGATCAGCAGAGCGTCGCGGACAACCGCACAAAGCTCGAATGGACGATTGTCGATCTGAAGGACGGCCGTCTTATCCCGCTTGCGCCAGGTGGTGAACCGCGGTGGGAGGTGAACGGCGGCCTCGCAATAGAGCAGCCGCAATGGTCGAAGGACGGAAGCTGGGTTTATTTTCGTCGGCTCGTGGGAGAGGAGCTTCAACTGTGGCGCGCGGCCAAAGATGGCTCGCGGTTGCAGCAAGTCACGCACGATGCCGCCGATGTTTCAGCCTTTGTCGTCGATGAAGATGCCGTCCACTACGCGGTTGGACCTGGCACGCGCGATCAAATCAAGGCAGCGGAGCAGATGGAGTATGACGAAGGCGTGCTGCTCGATAGCGACTTCATTGTTGGGTATCGACCGACGCACAATTTTCCATTCAACGGGCGTTTTGCAACAATCCGACGCTCCGCCACCGCAGAGAATTTTGGCCGAGCGACCCTCCTGGGTGAGACGCCGCTTTCCGTGAAGACGCTCTTCCCTGATTTCGGCGGCACGACGGCGGCCCGGGAAGAGGTCAGGAAGCAGTTCGATGTACTGTGGAAGGAAAGCGATGGGGGCGACTCTCCCTTTGATCCGCAAGGCGAGCAGAAACGGCAGTCGGTCGCGCAGGTCTGGGCGGAAATCAGCTCGATTGTTTCCGCGCCGGTAGCCCCCGATAGCGTCAGGCCGCGCTCAGGCCAGATCCTCCGCTGGGTAGATGCCGCAGGCAAAGTCGTGCCATGCCGTGCAGTGGTATGCGCGGATGCTGACTTCATTTCTGTAGTTGGCTGGACCAAGTACGAAAGGCTGATCTTTCGAACCAAAACATTCGGCATAACTGCCTTGAACTGGTGGGACATCAAGACGGACACGGTTCACACGTTGCTAGAGACAGAAGGAGTTCTGGGATCCTCAGCTTCTGGTCTGATGGGAGAATGTCAGATCACGGGAGAACAGGCGGTCTGCATCTCGGCGACGGCCGATCAACCGCCCCGGCTTATAAGCGTGGATCTACAGACTGGCCGCACTCACACGCTGTTCAATCCCAATCCCGCCCTCACTCCGGAGCGGTTGGGCGTGGCAAGCCGGATCATGATCACCGATCGTGACGGCAGCTCGACATTCGGACGTGTCATACTTCCCAGACATCGAGATCCCAACAAGCGTCTTCCCTTAGTGATCACCAGCTACACCTGCAATGGATTTCTACTCGGCGGATCTGGGCAGGATGTTCCCGAGCATGTCCTTGCTGGTCTCGGTTTTGCAGCCGTCTGCGTCGACTCCAGTGGTGGCGGGGTTCGTCGAGCGCCTGGTTTCCACTTTACTGTGGAACGCAGCCAGTTGAGTGGTCTAGACTTTTTTGAGGGCGCGGTTGATGCTCTGGACAAACAAGGTCTTGTCGATCCGGGCCGTGTGTTGGTCACGGGCTTCAGCGGCAGCGCGTATAATACGACATTCGCCATCTCTCACTCAAGAATGTTTACCGCCGCTGCGGTAACGACCGGCGGTTCAGCCGACGTTATGATCTGCTACTTGGCGTCCCACTATCGATCGTGCGCGGACATGGCAAAGGCGCAGGCGCAAGCACTTCCGTATGACAGTCGATCGGGAATATTCGCCAGCTCTCCAGCCTGGAATGCCGACAAGATCGTTACGCCGCTGCTCATGCAGCTGCCCGAGCCTGAGTATGCCGAGATGATGCAACTCTTTAGCTCGTTGTTGGACTACGGTCGCGCTGTCGAGATGCACATCTTTGCCGACGCCTATCACCACAAGAGTCAGCCGCGTCAGCGGCTGTCAGTGTACAATCGCAACATCGACTGGGCGAATTTCTGGCTGCGGGGCGTTCGCTCTATGGATCCCAGTCGAGAGGATCAAAACACGCGCTGGTCGGAGATGCGCGATGCTCAATGCCGGCTTCTTGCTGGGGGCGCAGTGCTCAGCAATCCGCCTTGGTACTGCGTCGATTCAACCGGGCACAACCTCGAATGAAATCTCGATGCTGCAAGCCTTTTACAGCTTGCGCGGATCTTTGTCCCCCACCTGCGCGGCGATTTCGCTGCTGGGGCGGGGGCAAGGGATTTGCCACCCCGGCCGGCAAGATACGAGATCCTCGACAAAGCCTGGAACATGCGGATCGCCGTTTGTAAGCTTGGTCATACGGCCAATATTGATCACTATCTGTCTCCATGAGTCAGAAATGTCCACGCCGTCCTGATGAACCATGTGCATCAAATCCGGCGAAGCGAATGGTCAGAAATAGAATGTTCGATTTCTGTGGCCGTTCAGCAGAGTGATAAAGTGGCCGCCCAGTCGTCCTGTTCGACCACTCCATCGATCAGGTCGGCAGGTACTGCCAACCCGGCCTCAGATCCATCGGACCCTCGACGAAGGGATCGATTTTCGGATCACCCTTCGTTTGCGTCGAAACGCGACCGAGCTTGATCATAATGAACTCCCTGATTTCACCGTCGCGCGATTGCGACCTGACGAGACTGCCGGAGATCGCGCGAAGATGGGAAGATATATTCAGAATATTTCGACCAAATGGAGATCGCCCTTCAGGCCAGAGCCGGTCTGTCTCCAATCGGTGATCGCTTGAGTAGCGGGCTCTATGCGGAACCGCGTCCCGTTCACTGATTTGGGACAGTAGCCAGCCAAGCCTCTGCAGCCAGCAGATTTAGCATTGTTGGAAGGTTGGTTCCCTGGAAAAGTTGATCGTCCTCGAATAGAGCGATCACTGCCGCCTTCGCTGTGAGGCCATGAGACACAAGTTGTCCTTCCGCCAGAAATTCACGCAGCGTGCCGATATGATTCTGCATGTCGTGAAGGACTTGATGATTTATAAAGCCCTTCTGGAACCGACGTGCGATTTGTGGCGGAAGCAGCTCCGCAAATGCATGGCGCTCCAAAGCGCGGTCCATCGCGCCGTGGCTAAACAGGTACGTGGGCGTTTGCAGACAGAACTCGACGATCGGCTGTGACACGAATGGCTCGATCGCTTCGAAGTTCAGTCCGAGCGACAACCTGGAATAGTAATTTCGAAGAGAGATGATGCTCGTTACTTGGCTCGCCTTGCAGGGTGGAAGGCGTCCTGCGTCGCTCATGCAAGGATGCATTACGTAGTCGGAAGGGATGTCTTCAAAGGCCGGTGTCGCTGACCCCCGAGGCCTTCGTGATGACTCGCCCAGCCATTGATAGGGGGGCGGTCTCCGATGTCCGGGCAGGTAGGTTCTTAGTCTGCCGAAGACCGACCAAACGCTGGTTTGCTGTAGTACCGCACATTCATAGGCGATGCGACCAAGATCACGTCCCAAGCCGTTTAGCTGAACGTAATCCGCAAGCGCGGATTCGATCATGCCGCGCTGTAGAAACAGGCTGTCGCCGCCGTTTCCTGTCATCGTGCTTTGTGCGTTGAGGGAATCACAAGCATTCGCAATTGCAGTGTCCACTGCGGCGCCGAGAAGCTGGCTGCATGGTCGTGGAAGTAGAGGGTTTCGTGCAAAGCTAGACACGTCGAACAGAGTTTCCGGCGGGTCGAGTTCCAGCAGTTCCACACCTGCGTGCTCGGCAGCGATATGTGCGTGGATGAGATCCTGGGTTTCGTATCCACGGCCCCGAACATGGAGTGCTGTCACGGCCCCTGAAGAGTATTGCCGCGCGAGCGCGAGTACGATCGACGAATCCAATCCACCGGATAGTCGGACAGCGACGTCTCCGCCGACTGCGCCCCAGCCTTGAAAACAATCTCTCGTAACTTGTCGCAGCGTTTCAATCGCCTCGGAGAACGATAGCCTCTGTGCACGGGCAGCAATCTCAACCGAATTCCACGGCCAACGTGATGCGGGTTGTTCCTCCGCCGGGCATGCAACCTGCTCTCCAGGGAGAATCTCACGAATCTCATGAAAGCCGGTGTGTCGGGTTATAAAGTAGTTGTGGACGAGGAAAGCTTGGACAGATGTCCAGTCGATTGAGAGCTCGATGTCGGGGAGGGCGATCACATCAGGCAAGTGAGAAAACAGAATGTCGATCTTGTGCGCTCGCAACCGAAAACAGGATGTTGAACCACACGGGTCGCGAAAGATGTTTGCGGTTCTGTCCTGATGACCACGCCAGATCGCAGTGAAATCTCCCCAATATTTTGCACCCGCATCAGAGGGCTCTGGTCCGGCAAGGGCTCGAATGACTTCAGGCGCCAGATTCTTGACGGCTCCGCGGCGACTGTATCCGCGTTCGAAAAGCGTTCCGATGACGAGTCCACTGCCAGTCGCGTCCGCGCCGACTGAATATCTGGTTTGGCCATGTCGGCTCCGCAGGACGAACGCTCTTAGCGAAGCTGATGAACATGCTTCGATCCACGAGGAGGTTGTCGCTGTGAGAATCTTGGTCCAGGCGTCTACCCGTGCGGCGGCGGCGGGCGATCGGTCGTCGCAGATAAAGACAACGAACCTATCCATGAGCGAGCTCTAATGCGGCCGCGAAACTCTCCCAGAAGAGTGCAGCGTTGCGCGACGGTACAGCAAAGACCTGTCGATTTCCTCGTCGTTCTGATGAAGCGAGTAAACGCTCAGCGTCATCTGTTTGCCGCGAATGGCGGCAAAGCCGCCATCACAAACGGCCTTATCGTCGTTTCGACGAAGGAGACGGGGTTGAATCCTATTTAGCCGCGCAAAGGCGCAAAAACCCTACCTCTTCATAGCAGAAAAAGTTTGTCCCGCGCGCCAATGGTTTCGTTGTTCTATGGGGCGTTTCCGGCTTATGTGTCTCGCAGACTTTCTCTAGCTGCGAGTTGGGAGGGACGAAAATGACGTCTGACCCAAAGACACCCAGCCGCCAGGATCAGGCTGCGGCGTGGTTCGCGGCAGAACGGGCAGGCGTCATGCTGGTTGAGCAGCGCGCCGCTTTCGAGGCCTGGAAGTCGGACTCCCTGAATCTGGCGGCGCTCGACGCGATGCGTGAGCTTTGGGATGGTCTGTCTATCCTGAAGGGAGGCGGGCCTGAACCGACGAAAGCCCGTATGCGCCGCATGCTTCCCGTCGCCGCTGCAGTCGTTGTCCTGATTCTGGCGGGTATCACGACCGTCACCATGTTCTCCCCACGCGATACAGCGATCAGGACGATCGCAGGTCAGCAGACGATTCAGTCCATGCGGGATGGCAGCGTCATTGCGGTCAACGTGGCTTCCAACTTGACCTACAAGATCACTGATACCGAACGGCGCGTGACATTGTCGGATGGCGAAGCGTCGTTTTCCGTCAGGCCAAATCCAGACAAGCCCTTTATCGTGCAGGCCGGGGAGTTCGAAATCCGCGCGGTAGGCACGGCCTTCAATGTCCGCCAGCGGGATGGCCTGCTGCAAATTGCGGTAAGCGAGGGAAAAGTCGAAATCTGCAAGGCAGATGCCGGCAGATCCGAGCTTGCCCTGGCCAATCTTGTCGCCGGGCAGTCTCTGGAAATCCCCGCAGCTTATTCTGCAACGGTCGTCATTCCGGCCCCCGTGCCGGTTCCCACCGAGCAGGTGTCCGAATGGCGCATGCGGATTGTGACCTATGAGAACGCAGCCGTCCGCGATGTCATTGAGGACTTCAATCGCTATTTCGAACGTAAGCTTTCAGTTCAGAAGCCTGACCTCCTTAACCGGCGCGTCACCATTCGGTTGCAAGTTGAAGATCGAGACCGCGCTATCGAGACCCTCGCAGCCTTGCTGGACGCGCACGTGTCCAAGCAGCCGGACGCTGACCTCCTGAGCGACTGAATCGTCGATCTTCGATTGAACTTGGCTGTGCCCTGCCGGCGCCGGCCTAGTCAGAAGCTCCGGGCATACCGCGTGCGATCAGATTGGAATCTGGAAACCGGATCAGTGAAATCGCTCGAGGCTTCGAGGTTGCTCTGACCCGTACCCAACTTATTCTCAAATCTCAATTTCGTCGGGCAATCGCTTTACCAGCGCAGCATAGAATCTGACCGGATCAAGCTTCAAAGCCTTCGCCAACACATAGAATTCCAACACATCCACCCGTCGCTGCGATCGCTCGATCAGCGAGATGAACTTCTGATCCTTGCCGATGAGCGTCGCCAGCTCAGCTTGTGTTAGTTTCGCGCGCCGGCGCGCCGTGATCAGGAGATCGACCAGTTGCTTATGAGCATCTGTGAACAGAGAATTTGGCATGCACGGACCGCCCAGCTAGGAACGGCCGCGTAATTAAACCCAATTTTTGCGTAAGCTTCGCGTTCTTGCGAGCTTCACGCAACACCTCGACGAGGTGCGTATGCGCGCCTGTGAAGACTGTCTTGGTCATCGTCGGGCCGATTCGTTGGGACCGACCCGCTGACTATACGCATTTTTCGCGTAGACATTTTTCCGGTATTCCGACAACGTTGCTCCTTGAAGACTCCTGGAGCGTATGCGTGGCGCGAGGACATCACATTCGGGCCGCAACTCTGCCGAAGACGTCGTTGTCCAGAGCCATGCCCAGATCCAGGATGAGGGCAGTGGATGTCTAGCCAGAGAGAGCAGGAGGAGCAGCTTCTGCGCGCGTACCACGCTCGTCGCACGAAGCTGCGAGGCTCAGTGCGTTACCTCGACCCGCAGGATGCCGAAGATGTGTATCAAGATATTTTCGTGCGAATTCTTGAGCGTTCCCAAAAGGGAAAGCTCACCAAGCTCAACAACCTACTACGGCATGTCGCGCGCTGTCTTGCAATCGACCGCCTTCGGCGGAAGGATAGCCGTTCAACCTTCACTTCAAGCGAGGCAGGGAAGAACGTTTTGGACGCGGCAGCTGATCCGGAACGCTATGTCATGGGCGCCGAGCGATTGGGTCGTGTCATGGCAGTGATTGACGCCATGCCCGAGCGGCGGCGCGAAATTTTCCTGCTGCACAGGGTCGAAGAGCTGACCTACGCTCAGATTGCACGGCGACTCGGATTGAGTATGAAGACGGTCGAGAAGCACATGGCTCTGGCGATGCGCCAGATTTCAGACGCGGATGACTAGCGCGACTGGACCATAAGCTTTCATCAGAACGACGAGGAAATAGGACGGGCGACGCGCTAGGCTACTGCCATGAGCGCAGAGCTGCCCGCCATTTCCTCGAAGCGCCTGTATCTCCGTCCGAACGTTCATTTCTGCATCAGCGAGGGGCAGGGGATTTTTCTTGATCTCGCGCAGGACGACTACAATGCGATCCCGATTCCAGAAGGCTTCCTCGGTGCCGAAGGCGATGTAACCGAGACAGCAATCCTGGCGGCGTTCGAGCCCTTCCGCTCGGAGCTGATCGAGGCTGGGCTTGTGACGGACAGCGAGCCCGAAATCCAAAGTCTCGAAACCTACAAGTCTCTTGTGCGGCCGGTATCGCATATCTTCGATCCTGACGATCAACGGGCCTTCGGACTGGCTGGAGACGTGGGCAAGCGCGTGCGAGTAAATCCTCGGGACGTTGTTGATTTTATGCTCGCATCGCGCCGGGCGTCGAAACGTCTCAAGACAAAGCACATACTTGATATCGTGCAGTCGGTTCGTCTGCGTAAGGCTGCTGCAGGCAACGTGGTTGCCGACCTAAACGCGCACCGACGCCACACAGCGGTCTTTCGAAAGTTGAGACCGTGGTACCCGCGAAGCTATCTCTGCTTGTATGACGCGCTGGCGTTGGTTGAATTTTTGGCGAGGCGTGATCTCTTTCCGGACTGGACATTCGGCGTCCAGGCGCAGCCCTTTGGCGCACATTGCTGGATTCAGGTTGATGACGTGCTGCTCAACGAGTCGCTAGAATACGCCGGACGATTCACGCCGATTATGGTTGTCTAGCAGAACAAGCGGTTGGTTTCTCATCGGCTGGGAGCAGCAACCGCAGCCTGGCCTCTACAACAAAGCAGCCATTTCGGTGATCGTGTTCGAGAGAATGGCATATGCCTGAGGGTAGTCGTCAGGGTGAAGAACCCGTGCGACAACCTCAAGCTTCGCTTTGGCTTCCGCGAGCGAAGTCGCCGGCAGCAATTGCAGGGCGACAACTAGGTCCGCGTTCTCGCGCCCCAGATCGTCCAGCTCGTCTTCCGTATCGTACAGAATCTTTGCAGCCGGAAGCGCGCGCCTTTGGGTGCCCGTTAGCTCCAGCCAAGCGTGATTCCTGGCCAGCATCACCTCGACATCACCCATGAGACCGTAAAGTTGATCTTCACGCTCACCGATTTCGCGAAGACGGTCGCATAACCGTAGAACAGATGTGCTCATGTTGCGTCCAACCAGGTGAATGTTCAGAAGTCTCGCACGATGCTGCTGATGAGGCGATGACCCTCAGGATTCTTGCCCAGGCTGGCGAAGGCATAGGCGACTGCAAGTCCCAATGCCGCCGCGCGAACACTTGTTGCAGCTAGACTAAGCAGGGCGGCGCCAAAAAGCTTCTTCCTTTCATGCGGCGCATCCATGCGGTCGTCGATCGCATCGAGCTTGCATGACATCGGAATTACTGCCCGCTGCCGGTGCGAAAGCTGTCGCCAATCGCATTCGCTGCGTAAGTGGGTTTCAAGGGGGCCCCAACGATCGACGACCGTGTCGTATTCAGCCTCGCAGGCAAGCCAGTCGATGGCGACTGAGATCGCGGGATCTCGGGAGCAGGTTTCCAGCGGGATCAGCGGAAACGGGGCACCGCTTTTTAGAAGCTTACGTCGTGATGGGTTCCTTGGGCGCATGAAAGCGCCGCCCATCCCATGCAGGGGCCATGGCATAGATGACTGACCTTTGGTAACAGGAGGCACCTTTTAGGCCATGCGAAACCAAAAATCAAACAAAAAGTGACTAATTATACAAAAGGTGACTCTTGCTGACGGCTGGACAGATACGTGCTGCGCGGGGCCTCCTCGACTGGAGCCAGGGCAAACTTGCAGCCGAAACCAAGCTGTCCGTTCAGACCGTCAAACGGATGGAAGGCTCGCGCGGTCCTTCGGCTAGCACGGCCGCGAATGTCGAGGCCGTGCGTAAGGCGCTTCAAGGCGCCGGCGTTGTGTTCCTTGATCCGAAGGAGAACGAGGACGGTGGCGTGGGCGTGCGACTGAAGAAATGACCGCGAAGCTACGGCGCCTGAAGCGTCTTAGCATCGGGGTGCCAGCGGCAGCCCTGCCATACGCTTCTCAAGTTTGATCGAGTAGTTGTGGACACTGATCCCGCAGAATGGAGACCTCTCCCAACGCGGTCGACTAGACGAAGTGATTGGCAGCTGATCGATTGCATGGATGGGTTGGGATGCAGGCATTGCTGACGCCGAGCTGGCGGCTATGCCTGCGTTCCGATCCGGGCTTGCGATCATTGTGCTTGGAACCGGCTGTTTTGGCTATAAGAATCGTCCACTCGCTAGTATCTTGAGCGGGTCGTGTTTGGGGGAGGGAACCATGCTCGCAGGCGGCGTGGCCGTGCGTCCGGCGTGAGGTCGGGATGATCAATTGGCGACGTGGCGGCTGGACCGGCAGCGTCAACCGATGGGTTCGCCGGGAAGTTCGCGAGCAGCTGCGCGCCAACCCGGCAGCGCGGCGCGCCCGCTACCCGCTTGGCTATCGGGCTCTCAGGGCGTTTTTCCGTATCGGCACGTTCCTTCACTTCGTCGGACTATACGTCGCCATCAACGTCGCGCTGGTCCTGGCGGAGGCGGCTGTCGTCGCGTTTCGTCCGGAGTGGATACCGGCGTGGACCGCGCACCGTCCCGACACCGGTCTCGATACCAAATCGCTGATCCTCGACGTTTCAGGATACTTGATTGGCGCGCAAGTTGGCATGCTCGGCGTGATCTCCTTGGCGCTCGCACTGGTTACTCTGATCGCGCAGCGCGAGGGGTCATCCACCGATGTTCAGGTCTACTACCATCAGTCTCTGGCCTTCGAGCTGGTCGCCAGCTGCGTCGCACTCCTCGCTGTCATGTGCGTGCAGCTGCTCTGGCCACTGCAGTTCTTCCTGCATCGCGCCGGCTTTGGCACCCACCTCCTGTTCTTCAAGCTTCTTCTGCTGGGACTGCATACCGCGTGGCTGATCCTGAACCTCGGCGCAGTGGCCTATTTCATCGCCACCACATTCCGTTTTGTGCAACAACGCGCCCGTGAATTGCTCCGCGAGCGCTACACCGCCAATGTTGTCGCGCCGCGGGATATGACGAAGCGACTGCGGCAGCAGGTCTATCGACTCGCCGCCAGCAACCTGACCGGCGTTCCCGCGGCCGATGGCGAGGCGGAGGAGCGCGGTGATCCCAGGATCACGTTTGGTTTCGACTATGGCGATCCTCAGACCATAGAGATAGAGACGCAGTTCGCTCGCCCATCAGCTCTCCATGACGTGCGGATGCTTTGGGTGCGATGGGTGCTCAACCGCTGGACGCGACGCTGCATCAAGGTGGCCGGGCCGATGAAGGCGGGGAGGAGTCTTTTGGATCATGGGCCAATACTCTGGTTTACGCCGCATATGGATCACCAGATGAAGGGCAAAACAGGCTGGTGCCGACGTCGTGGCGGCGTTCCGCTGACGTCTGTCGAAAAATTCGTCCTGCGCCACGCATTTCGTTTTCGGAGAATGAAGGATGCGACCTGAGCTCCCTCTGCCGGACGATATTCTTGAAGAGCTGGCCGACAAGACGGCAGCGTGCATCGACCGAATGGCACCCGTCGCCTTCAACGATGCTTTCCGCGAGATGACCCGCTACCACCGGTTTCTCCTGGAGCTCAGCGCGTCCCAGACAGAAGAAGGCGAACCTTTCAGCTACGCGGAGATCGCAGGCGACGGATGGCATGCGCCGCACCGCGACTGGATTAGGCAATATCGCCGCCTTTTCGAGCGGGCTGCTGATCGAATTCCGGACGATGATCGTTTCATTCGGACGCTTGCACATGTTCCCGACAGGCTCTTGGCGCGCGACGGCGGCGAACCGCCGCCCCCGGGCGTCGTCAAAGTTATCCTGGACCTTATGCCGGTGCTCGTTCATCGGCTCGAAGCCTAGGTTACGAAGCGAACCACGCTTGAACTTGGCGCTGGAGACGCAGCGCAACCTCGCCTAGCGCTCGCCGGGTCGGAAGCCAAGGCCTATGCCAATCTCCTGCCAGACCTTATCGGAGCCTGGGAGAGCGTACTTCGCTACAGTCCTCTGCTCTACAGATGGGAGGAGCCGGACGAGGCGACCTCCGAAGCGCGCTGGAAGAGTTTCCGCGCTAGTTGGCCCTTCATCTGGCAGCACCTGTCCAACACGGCCTATTGTCTTGCAGCATCGGTGTGGAATGAGGATGACATCGCCACGCCGATCTTCCGCGAAGCTCTTGTGAGGTGGCTGGATCTGTTGCGCCATTCCATCAAGGGCGATGGCGAGATGCGGCATCGCAGACTGGTCTTCCCGTCGCTGCTTGGTCTTTCATGGACTGACGCCAGCGAGAAGGTGCGGCCGCTCGCCTTCAACTACATGCCCGCGCCGACACCGGATGACGTATTCGCAGCTATTGTCCGAGGCGCGCACGCTGACGTCCTGACCTTGACCGCCGCTTTGCTGATGTTCTGGACGATGAACGAAAAGCAGGCGTCAGATATCGGGGGCAGGACCGCACGTGCCCTGATGCGAGGTGAGGGGGCCGAAGAGGATGCAGGCGCAGGCCAGCGGCAGGCAATCGGCTTTCGTTCCTTCGCGCTCGACATTATGCGTATGGAGATGGCTGGCACCCGGTACGAACGCTCCTCCTATGCCGCAGAGCTGAACCATCTCGTCGAAGTTCTTGATAACATGACCGAACGGCGTGTTGTGCCTGGGCGAACCTACACGCCTTCGACGCTGCACGGGCGCGAGGACCTCCTGCTTCCGGTTCTATCGATTTTGCTCGCTCTCGCACCGGGCGCGGGAGACGACGGCCTTGTCGAAAGACTCAGCGCGCTTGCGCGGGAAGAGACAATCCTCCCTGAAGGCGACAAATCGCTTCGCGAGGTTTCGGACGAACTGAAGCGATTACGCGGCACACTCGAGCATCCGCTGCCCCAACTTGTTAAGGGCGCCGCGATGTTCGCACCGCAGCAGGATCTGAACGGCGCGAACACGCGGCTGCACGACATTTTTGGGCAGGCCATAGCGGGTATTGAAGCGGAACGCCTCAAACGGCTGGATGCGAGATCGCCTGACCCCGGCAAGCTCGAGCGTATACGAACGGAAATCGAAGTCGGCCTGCTCGATGACCCGCCGAAACTGGCCTATTTCCGCCATGTCGCCAAAGGGAAGACGGAGGATTCCACGACAGAATGGCGCGACATGACATTCAGCGGAATCTCCAAGGCGCAGCTTGTCGAACCGCCGATGGAGTCGACTGTTTCCAACTTCGAAGAGATGTTCGTCTCAGGAACAAAGGAGATGGCCGGAAATTATGCGTGGCGTGCGTTCCGAGATCGTCCACGGCGCGTCGAGCAGATCAGATCGAAGATCGAGGATGTTGCGTTCTGGCAGGAGATCGATCCGTTTGTGAAAGCTGTCGGGATCGATCCCGTCCTTGTGGTTTCCCAAGCCGCCGAAGGACGCGCGCTTCGGCGCTTCCTCTATGCGTCGCCTGAAGACAGGCCGGCGCTTCAGTTTGAACGCCGTAACATCGGAGCGCTCGGAAACTATCTGATCACAATAGAGGGCGTGGATGTTTTCGGCTCCGACCTTGCGCCAGGAAGCGCTTGGCTGTTTTCCGCAAAGGCGTTGCGGAGCGTCCGCTACGGGGAGGTCGATCCAGCGGGTCGGCGTGTGACGATCGCATTTGAGCCGGGCGAGAACAGGCAAGGCAAGATGCGCGTGCGTGTCCGCCAACATCTCGAATGGGATGCTTCCCCGATCTTCGAGCTGCACACGATCGATCCGCCTGAAGACGATCAGCTGGAACCGTGAGCCGCCACGGAGTCAGATGGTCCCTCTGCGAATTCCAATGCCCTCCGACCTCTCTGATGATTTGCTAGGCAACTGGAACGAGTACGAGCCCATACTGATCGGTCGCGACACGGACCAACATCAGTATGAGAATGTCCCGGCGCTAGATGTGGAGGCCCGTGAGAATGACCGGCAACGAAGTTGGAGGCGCGAATCGAGCGCGCTCTCTTCCCCGAAAAGGATCCCCTTGGGCCAACACGTCGTCGAGCATTTCGTTCTCCAGCTCAAGGATCAGATGCACCACGCCCCCGCGACCGGGTCGGGCACAACTCGAAACCATTCCTGAGAGGGAGAGGGATGGAGGGATGCCATGACGGGTTTAGGGCTGGAGAAGAGGTCTCCAGCGCCCGTCGTGGAGATCATCCCCATGGACACCCAGATTCTTGACGCCCGCCCGAATGCCCGCGGCGGCTATTCCGTTGATGTGAGCCGCGGCCAGCGGATAGGCCGCGTCTCGTCCGAATGGTTCTCGCGCCCCGACGACGAACGCTTCCTCTCATTGGATGATCTCGCCGGCATGGTCCGTCGCCGCTCCGAGCGCAGCCGGACACGCGTCGTTGAAAGCGCGCTGATCCACGTCGAGGCGAACCGCGAAAATCCCGAGCGGTTGGCGCTGATCCTTCCGGGCGACAACTCGCCCGTCGCGCCGACGCACTGGAGCTTCGGCCAACTCGCCAGCCTGGTCGGCGCGCCTGCGGCCTATCTGCGCCAGGTGCCGGCTCCGTTGGCCGGTATCAATCTGCAGTACGGCCTGACCTCGCATCGCGCCGAACAGATCAAAACGTTCGAGAGCGACGAGGGGCGCGTCGAACTGCGCGCCGTGACCGGACCCGACTACGGTCGCATCTACGACCATGAGCTGGTCGAGGCCGTCCAGCGCATTGCGGGTAATGGCGTAGGTGATACGCGCTGGAAAGTGCCCGGCGTGCTCGACTGGTCGACCGGGATCTACAATCCCAATGTCGATATCACACGGGACACGACCACGCTCTACGCCTCGGACCGCGATGTCTTCCTCTTCCTGGTCGACGACCGCAATCCGATCGAGGCCGGACGACTGGCGAACGGCGAACCGGACCTCTATTTCCGCGGCTTTTACTGCTGGAACTCGGAAGTCGGCGCCAAGACGCTCGGCATGGCGAGCTTCTATCTCCGCGCCGTCTGCCAGAACCGTAATCTCTGGGGCGTCGAGGATTTTGAGGAGATCACCATCCGCCATTCCAAATACGCCGCAAGCCGCTTCGCGCATGAGGCGGCGCCGGCGTTGCAGAATTTCGCGGAGTCTTCGCCCGTACCGTTCCTCAACGGCGTCAAGGCGGCGCGCGAGCGGATCGTGGCGCGCAATGACGAGGAGCGCTGCGACTTCCTCCGCAAGCGCGGTTTCTCCAAGGCCGAGACTGGCAAAATTATCGATGGTGTTCTGACCGAAGAAGGGCGGCCGCCGGAGAGCATCTTCGACTTCGTGCAAGGCATCACGGCCATCGCCCGAGGCAAGCAACACCAGGACGCTCGCCTCGACATGGAGACAAAAGCCAAGAAGCTCATGGACCGGGCCGCCTGACCATCATCGACTTGTGCGAGGCGGCAAAGCAATGCCGCCCCGCGGGTTCGAAACGTTTGCTCCATCCCTGCGGTTGTGGCGACGCTGGCGCGGTTGCGAGACGCTCCGCTCCTATCGTGCGATCCGGAGAATCATGAAGTCGGAGCGGCTTCCGATTCCGACCTGAACGGGTAGGAAGCATCGGGAAAACCCCGTCGGCCGTAGTCGGTGAATGGGCCGCGATATTCGATCAGGTGAAACACAATGCTGTGGAGCAGCCGAAGCGCACGAAAGGCAGCGGCCAGTTCTCCCTGCAATTTTGTCGTTTCGAAATCGGAAGCCTTTGCGGTTCGGGTGTGCACCGCGCGATTTCTAAGGTTCTGCCAATCCTTGATATCGCTGCTCAGCAGCATATTGGATGATGCGAGACTTTCCATGCGATCGCGCGCCCGGACGGTATCAAGTTGCGAAACCATCCCCCCAATACGGTTGCGAACCCGTTCATCGAGGTCGCGCAGAGGCGCCTTGATGGCCGCCCGCGCCGCCGCGTGCTTGGCCGCCAGTTCCTCGGGATGCGCGTAGTTGATCTGGCTGGCCACGCCTTCGATCGCGACGCTGAGGCCCACGATCCAGGCATCAAGCGACAGGTGTGAAGCGTTTCGGGCCAAGGTGAGAAAGTTAGTGCACGGATGCCAGACGCCTTCTTCCGGCCATGACATCACATAGTCCAAGTAGCGCGTGAGCATGTCGAGCGCCTTGCTGTGCAAATCATCCCTGTGCGTCTCGATCGGCGAATAGGCTGGCGCGGAAGGCGTTCGCGCCGATGCGGAATGGAGTTTCGTCGTTTCCGTGTCCTCGCGGATATTCCACTGTAGCGCGACGGGCATGGTTCGCGCCAGAACAAACTGAAGAGCCTCGACAATTCTGGAGGTAAGCGACGTCGGCAGGTCGGCATCAGCTTCAATCTGCAAAATCACTTGCGCTGGACGATCCGATGCAATCGACATCTGAAAACGAAGTCCGACCTTCTGCAGGCGAACCTCATGTCGATCGCAGAGAAGCGCTCGCCACTCGCGCATGTCCTGTTCCAGGAACACGAGGGTCAATTTCGGCTTGGCGCTCTTCAGTTTCCGCGACCGGATGAGTGTTATTCCATCTGCGGAAATGCTTCCGGCGTCCTGAGGGGTTGACCAGTTGCGGGTGACAAGAGTGGGTGGCACAGTCCAAGTTTCGCCGCCGACATCGACAGCTTCCACATCATAATGATCCGAGTGCTCGTAGAGCTTGCCAGGCACTCCGCCGAAGGCAAGCTGAAGGACTGCGGAGCGATCATGCTCGCCGACCGCTTTACCGTAACACTTCAGCTCCAAACGTCCGTCTGCTCCTTGGTAGACGCAGCCTCCACCTTCGATGATCTCACCCGCGCCACCGCATTGGGCCACCCGCATCTTCGTAAAGTCGAGCTTGAGAGTTCCTTTGCGGAACTCATCAACCGCGTTTTCAAGATTCATGATCTGCTCTCTCGCTGGCGCGACAACAACCCTACCCACGCCGTGATCGAAATGCGCGAGCATCGTTTTCAATGTACGCGCCGCAAACTCCTATTCTCAGCAATTCTGGTCAATACGGCCACCTGCCCGACAAAGTCGTCGGGCTGGCGAAAATATGGACGAGAACACCTGGTGGCGATCCTTCGATAGGGTCCACGAGAGAGGAAGAGGAGGGTGCTGCGCTTCATGACGGGTTGAAGGGCGAGAGAAAGGTTCTCCGCCACCCGTTATGGAGAAAAGACCATGGCAAAGACCGCCAGGAAGAAAAAAGCCGCCGCGCCGATGATCGTCTTCTCGCAGGCGCGCGACATTCCATTCAACCGGATCAGGCTGTCGGACGACAACGTCCGGAAGGTAGACGTGGAGGACGGCCTCGATGAACTCGCCCAGGACATCGAGCGCCGCGAGGATCTCATCCAGAGCCTCAATGTCCGCGCCGTTCTCGATGCCGACGGCAATGAGACCGGCGATTACGAGACCCCGGCCGGCGGCCGGCGTTATCGCTCGATCGCGCGGCTGGTGAAAGCCGGCCGTTTCCCGGAGGACGGCCTCGTCCCCTGCATCGTGAAGAAAGCCGACGCCAAGACCTCGGCGATCGACGACTCGCTGGCCGAGAACGTCCAGCGCCTTCCGCTGCATCCGCTCGACCAGTTCCGCGCCTTCCAGGCGATGCGCGAGGCCGGGCAGTCCGAGGAGGAAATCGCCGCCGCCTTTTTCACGACGTCCCACGTCGTGAAACAGCGCCTCCGCCTCGCCAGCGTCTCGCCCAAGCTCGTCGCTCTCTACGCCAAGGACGAGCTTTCGCTGGAGCAGCTGATGGCGTTCACGATCACCGACGATCACAAGCGTCAGGAAAAGGTCTGGAAGGCTGTCGCCAACACCTATTCGGATGATCCTTACCAGATCCGCCGCATGCTGACCGAAAAGTCGGTCCGCGCCTCTGACCGTCGCGCGATCTTCGTCGGCGTCGACGCGTATGAGGCGGCCGGCGGCGTGGTTGTGCGCGACCTCTTCGAACAGGATGGCGGCGGCTGGCTTGAGGACGTGAGCCTGCTCGACGAGCTGGTCTCCACAAAACTCAAACAGGAGGCTGAACAGATCGCGGGAGAAGGGTGGAAGTGGATCGCAGTCGCCGTCGACTTCCCCTATGGGCACACCGACGGTCTGCGCGGACTTATCGGCGAGATGGTTGGGCTGACCGACGAGGAACATGCCACCCGTGAAGCCCTTCGCGACGAGCAGACGCGCCTGGAAGCCGAGTATGCTGAGGCGGACGAACTGCCTGACGAGGTCGACCAGCGCCTCGGGGAGATCGAAGAGGCCCTTGAAGCTCTCGAGCAGCGGGCCTTTGTCTACGATGCGGCTGAAATCCCGATCGCCGGCGTCTTCGTCAGCATCGATCGCAACGGCCGGCTCCGCGTGGATCGCGGCTATGTCCGCCCCGAGGACGAGCCGTCAGCCGCTGCGGAAGGATCCGTGGCGCGGGAGGAAGGTGACAGCCGCATTTCCTCTGCGACCGGCACGGTCATCACGATCGGCGGCCAGCCCGGCGATGCGGAAGACGACGAGGACGATGCCCTCAAGCCGCTTCCTGATCGACTGATGATGGAGCTCACCGCGCATCGCACGCTTGCGCTGCGCGATGCGCTGGCCAGCCATCCGGAGGTCGCGCTGACCGCTTTGCTGCACAAGCTCGTGTCTGACATCGTTCACGGCGCAGCGCCCGGCGGAGCCTGTCTTGACGCTTCTGTGCGCCGCGTCAGCCTGTCCATTCAGGCGCCTGATCTCAAGGATGCTCCGTGTGCGCAGGGAATCGACGATCGGCAGGAGGCGTGGCGCGCCGATCTGCCGCGCGACGACCAGGAGCTGTGGGACCGACTTGCGGCGCTCGACGGCGCGAGCCGGCTCTCGCTGCTGGCGCACTGCGTCAGCTTCGGCCTCAATGCGCTGCACGAACGGCCGAACCCGCATGGCGCCAGCGCCACGTCGCAACAGGGGATCAATCGGCGTCTGCGTCAGGTCGATCGGCTCGCACGCGCCGTCGGCCTCGACATGGCGGACGCCGGCTGGACGCCGACCGTCGACAACTATCTCGGCCGCGTGCCGAAGCGCCGCATCCTCGAGGCGGTGCGCGACGGCAAGGGCGAGCGGCACGCCCAGCTCATCGATCACCTGAAGAAGACCGACATGGCGAAAGAGGCCGAACGCCTGCTTGCTGACACGTGCTGGCTGCCGGAACCGCTGCGTCTGGTGGATCTTGACGCCGACGTGGAGTCGGATGTCGGCGGCGATGACGCTGCACTGCCGGACTTCCTCGCTACGGACGACGAAGAGACCCAGCTCGAAAACGAAGACGACGAGCGGCCGCTGGTAGCCGCTGAATGAGCGTCACGCGCGGGGAGCGGCGAAAGCCGCTCCCCGCATCGTTCTCCGGGCGGCAGTCCGTGATCGCGTAAGCCCGCGTTCCTCGCATCGTCCGCCGATCGCCTCTTCGCCGTTCGCTTCATGCCCGGCCTCGCGCTGGGCTCTCTTGTTTGGGAGATCATCATGCCTGCGTTCACCATCGAGACCACTTACCGGATTCCTGTCTATCGCCAACGCCGCTACGAAGCCCGAACGCTGGCCGAAGCCTGCCGGCTCGCCGTTAAGGACGACAACTGGAAAGGAGGGAAGCAGGACTTCGACTGCGCGGGCGAAACTTATGTCACGGGCGCATGGCCTGCCGATATCGAACCCTACAGCGTGGAGCTGCTGACCATCCCGACGCAGTTCCGCGAGACGATCCAGCGCCAGGCCGATCATTTCGGTGAACTGCTTGTGCTTGTTTCCCGCGTTGCACAGCACGCGGCGCAATCTTCCGAGATAAGCGAGCCGTGGCTCAAGCGGGTGCAAGCCGCTGTCCGCAAGGCCGAGGCGATTCTCGCCGGCGCACGCGATCCCGACGGCGAGGGGAGTGCCCCATTGCCTCATGATGACGACCGCGGCGGCCTCACATTCGATGCGTTTGACGCGCTGATCGATGACGCGAGCCACGCCGTGAACAATCTGATTCCCGACAGTGTGATCTCGGATCTCTCGGACAAGGAGCGTTCCAAGCTGCTGATGCAGATCAACGACGCTCTGACGGCAGTGCTCGACGACGTGATCCCGCGGGATTTCGACGAGTAGGTCGCCAGCGAGGGTATCCACAGTCTGCTCGCTGCCACCGTCGACGCGTTGCTCAACGCGCCCGGCCTGCGCCGGGCTTTCATCCATGTCCGGAGACCGTCCAATGGCCATACCCGACCACGCCCGCACCAACTTCAACACCCTGCTGCGCGCCGCCGCCGCCGGCGATCTCGCGCTCATGGAATGCCAGGACGTCGAAACCGGCGCTACGCGCTATGTCATCTGCGCGGTCGGACGGGATGGTGATGCCTACGTCTTCACGCCCTTCGGCCACCTCGCAGACGGCGATCCCTTCGCAGCCTACACGCCGCCGGGCGATCCCTGACGCCGCCGCTTCTGGCCGCGATCTCGATCAGCCCCACGCCGCCTTCCTGATCCGTATCGTGCTTCCGTTCTGGATGCGGACAGGCGGAAGCACGATACGGATCAGGAGGCGAAACAATGTGCAGGGTGCTGAACGAGCATGCGGTCGGCGTCGTACCCGGCGCCGTCTACATCGGTCGCGGATCGAAGTGGGGTAATCCGTTCCGGATCGGCGCCGACGGAGATCGCGCGGCCGTCATCGTGAAGCACGCCCGATGGCTTGCGGATCAGCCTCAGCTGCTGCGCGCGCTCGACGCGTTGCGCGGGCGCGATCTGATCTGCTTCTGCGCGCCACTGGTCTGTCATGGCGATCTGCTTCTCAGGCTCGCCAACGCCAGCCGCGACGAGCGGGTCGCATGGTAGCGCAGCGCGAAGGCTGCTGCGCCAAAGTGAGAGTCGGGTTTGGCGGGTTTGAGCCGGCGCGGTCGAGAGAAAGAGAGCACCGGCTGACTCGTCTTGTTCCTGCGCTCTCTGGAGACCGCCCATCATGTCCGTTCGTGAAACCACAACGCTCGCCGCCACACCAGTTCCCGAAGACCGGCGCGAGACATTCCTGCCGCTCCTGTTTGGCCGGCAGCACTTCCTCATTGCGGAGTTGACCGTCTACGGGATTATGGATCGGCTCAGTCCGCGTGATTACTGTGGAGGTCTCTGGACCTTCTACGAATGCGCCGGCCAGCCGCTCTACCTCGCGCCGGCATCGAAGCCGCGCTACCAGCTTCAATGGCATGGGAACGACTATGAGGGCGAGGTGTCCGCCGACGCTGCGGGGATCATCGCCACGCTGTTCGCCTTCTCACATCTGTCCTTCCAGTTCCCGTCCGAACAGCTGACGGACGGATACACCCGTCTCTACGAATATGCGGCCGCGCATCCGGAAGCGGCTGAGATCTTCCGCGCGATCGACTGAACCCCGCGCAGTGTCTGCAAAGAGCGCCCGGCTTCCCAGCCGGGCGCTCTTCTCTTTTCCGCAATGAGAGGAAGAGGCGGGCCGGGAAGGGGCGAGCCGGGCGGCCGAGAGAGAGCGCCGTCGGGCTCTCCCATTCCCGCTCTCCTGAAAGCCTCCGTCCATGACCCTTCTGTCGCCCGTGACCGCTCCGGTCGCACAACTTCCTCTCGCGCCCGCCATTCTCACTGCTGCTGAGCGGCTTCTTATCCATCTCGAACGCGGCGAGCGTATCGACGCACCCATCCTGCGCGGTGCGATGGAAGCTGCCTTCGGCGCATCCGACGCCACCGGCGCCTGGACCTGGAAAACGGCCTATGAGGCCTGCGAGGTCGCGACCGTCCTGTTCCTGCGGAAGTTCGGACGGACGCTGTTCCGCCAGGCAGCCTCGCCAGCGGCCCGGCTCACGGCTCTCACAAAGATCGCCGGCCTTCTGCCGACACACACGCGCCGCTCGGAAGAGTCCCAGGCGCTTCAGCAGTTCTCGACGCCTGCGCCGCTGGGCCTTGCGGCCCTCGCTGCGACGGCGATCACATCGAACGATCTCGTGCTCGAGCCTTCGGCCGGCACGGGGCTCCTCGCCATCCTTGCCGAGATCGCCGGCGGCGCGCTCGTTCTGAACGAGCTTGCCGACACCCGTGCCGATCTGCTCGCGGCGCTGTTTCCAGGGGTCCCGCTCACCCGCTTCGACGCGGCGCAGATCGACGATCATCTCGCGCCGGACGTCTCACCCTCCGTCATCCTGATGAATCCGCCTTTCTCGACGCTGGCCAATGTCGCCGGCCGCGTCGCCGACGCGGCTTGCCGTCATATCGCCTCGGCGCTGGCGCGTCTTGCAGACGGCGGGCGGCTGGTCGTGATCACCGGCGCCAATTTCGGCCCCGAAGCGCCGGCCTGGCGTGACGCTTTCATCCAGCTGCAGGGGTGCGGGCGTGTCATCTTCACGGCCGCCGTGGACGGCTCGGTCTACGCCAAGCATGGCACGACCATCGATACGCGGATCACCGTGATCGACAAGCTCCCGGCCAAAGATCCCGCTGCGTTCCCGGCCTCGCCGGGCGTTGCCCCCGATGTTGCCACACTGCTCGGCTGGATCGAGGCCCATGTTCCGCCGCGCCTGACGGCCGTACGGCCGTCCGTGGCGACCACGCCTTCCGCAGCGACGCCCCGCACCGTTCGCGGATACCTCGCGCGAGGCTCGGCCAAGCGTGCGCCCACCCATACATCGGTCGAGTCCGAAGGCGTCGAACTCACCTATGAAACCGTAGACTGGACGCCGCCAGAAGACGCGCGGCTCACCGACGCGATCTATGAAGAATATGGACTGCAGTCGATCCGCGTTCCCGGCTCGCAGGCGCACCCGACAAAGCTGGTGCAGTCAGCGGCCATGGCGAGCGTGGCGCCGCCGAAGCCCGGCTACCGCCCGATGCTGCCGGCCAATATCCTCGGCCTTCTTTCGGACGCCCAGCTCGAAACGGTGATTTATGCCGGGGAGGCCCACGACGCCTTCCTTTCCGGGTCATGGATGGTCGACGCGACCTTCGACACCGTTTCCGCCGCCGCTGATGACGCTCCCGACGCCGTCCGCTTCCGCCGTGGATTCATGCTGGGCGACGGCACGGGCGCGGGCAAGGGCCGTCAGGCCGCCGCCGTGCTGCTCGACAACTGGCTGCGGGGCCGACGCAAGGCGGTTTGGCTCAGCAAATCCGACAAGCTGATCGAAGACGCCCAGCGCGACTGGTCCGCCCTCGGCATGGAGCGTCTGCTCATCACGCCGCTGTCGCGGTTTGCCCAAGGCAAGCCGATCACGCTGCCGGAAGGCATACTGTTCGTCACCTATGCGACGCTGCGCTCCGATGACCGCGGGGAAAAGGTGCCGCGGGTCCGTCAGATCGTCGACTGGCTGGGCGCCGATTTCGATGGCGCGATCATCTTTGATGAGAGCCACGCCATGCAGAACGCCGGCGGCGGCAAGGGCGAACGCGGCGACGTTGCGCCCTCACAGCAGGGACGGGCAGGTCTGCGTTTGCAGCATGCGTTGCCGAACGCCCGCGTCGTCTACGTCTCCGCCACCGGCGCCACGACCGTCCACAATCTGGCCTATGCCCAGCGGCTGGGGCTGTGGGGCGGCGAGGACTTTCCCTTTGTCACCCGCGCCGAGTTCGTCGAGGCGATCGAGGGCGGGGGCGTCGCGGCCATGGAGGTCCTCGCCCGCGACCTCCGGTCGCTCGGCCTCTATACGTCGCGCTCACTCTCTTATGACGGCGTCGAATACGAACTGGTCGAGCACGAGCTGACGCCCGCGCAGATCCACATCTACGATGCCTATGCCGATGCGTTTGCCATCATCCACAATAACCTTGATGCCGCCATGCGGGCGGCCAACATCACCGGCGCCGATGGAACGTTGAACCGCCAGGCCAAGTCGGCGGCGCGCTCGGCGTTCGAGTCGACCAAGCAGCGTTTCTTCGGCCACCTGCTGACGTCGATGAAGACGCCGACCCTGATCCGGGCGATTGAACGCGATCTTGCGGAAGGCCATGCGTCCGTCGTGCAGATCGTCTCGACCGGCGAGGCGCTCATGGAGCGCCGTCTGGCGGAAATCCCGACCGAGGACTGGAACGATGTCCGCGTGGACATCACGCCCAGAGAATACGTCCTGGACTATCTCGCTCACTCCTTTCCAGTCCAGCTCTACGAGCCGTTCACCGACGGCGAAGGCAATCTGTCCTCGCGCCCGGTCTTTCGTGACGGCCAGCCCGTCGAAAACCGGGAGGCCGTCGCTCGCCGCAATAATCTGATCGAGCGTCTGGCCTCCCTGACGCCCGTGCCTGGCGCCCTCGACCAGATCGTGCAGCGTTTCGGGACGGACATCGTGGCGGAGGTGACGGGCCGCTCACGCCGCATTGTCCGCAAGGGTGATCGTTTTGCCGTCGAGGCCCGCGCCGCGTCGGCCAATCTTGCCGAGACAGCGGCCTTCATGGACGACAAAAAGCGCGTTCTGGTTTTCTCGGAAGCCGGCGGGACCGGGCGCAGCTATCACGCCGAACTGTCCGCGCGGAACCGGCGGCTGCGTGTCCACTACCTGCTGGAGCCGGGCTGGAAGGCGGACGCCGCCATACAGGGACTCGGCCGCACCAACCGCACCAACCAGGCGCAGCCACCGCTCTTCCGTCCAATCGCGACGAACGTGAAGGCTGAGAAGCGTTTCCTGTCGACTATCGCGCGGAGGCTCGACACGCTCGGCGCCATCACGCGCGGTCAACGGCAGACCGGCGGGCAGGGCCTGTTCCGGCCCGAGGACAATCTGGAATCCCCCTATGCCCGCGATGCGCTGCGTCAGCTCTACCTGCTGATTGTGCGCGGCAAGGTCGAAGGTTGCTCGCTAGGCTGCTTCGAAGCCGCCACCGGCCTGAAGCTGATTGACGACAGCGGCGTCAAGGACGAGCTGCCGCCGATCACCACCTTCCTCAACCGTCTGTTGGCCCTCACCATCGAGCTGCAGGGCATCCTGTTCACCGCGTTCGAACAGCTGCTTGAGGCCAAGGTGGCGGGCGCCATCGCCAGCGGCGTCTATGACATCGGCCTGGAGACGCTCCGGGCCGAGAGCTTCATCGTCACGGATCGCCGGAGCATCTATACGCATCCGCGTACCGGCGCGGAGACGCAACTGCTGACCATCGCCGAGCGCCGGCGCAATCGTCCGCTCGCGCTCGCCGAGGCGCTGGACCTTGTCGATGATCCGGGCGTGGTGTTGCTGGTGAACGAACAGTCCGGCCGGGCCGCCGTGCAGACACCGGCCCCGAGCCTTATGCTGGATGACGGCGAGATCGAACGCCGGGTAAGGCTCATCCGTCCGATGGAGCGCACGCATGCGTCGTTGGCGGCGATGCAGGAAAGCCGCTGGCGTCCAGCCGATCGGGCGGATTTCGCGGAGGCCTGGAACCGGGAAGTCTCGGAGACGCCGACATTCACGGAAAGCACGCTCCATGTCGTTTCGGGCTTGCTGTTGCCGGTCTGGAAGCGGCTGCCGGAGGATTCGACACGCGTCTATCGGCTGCAGACCGATAGTGGCGAACGCATCATCGGCCGCCGCGTCTCAGCCGCCTGGGCGGCGAACGCCGCAGGAGTGGATGTGACTGCGCTGGGGGCTGACGACATCTTTGCCGCGCTTGTCGCGGGCCGATCGACGATCGATCTCGCCGAAGGTCTCCAGCTGCGCCGCGTCCGTGTCATGGGCTCCGACCGTATTGAGCTCATCGGCTTCACCGAGGCGATGCGCGACCGCTTGCGGGCCTATGGCTTGTTCAGCGAGATCATCTCCTGGACCCTGCGCTTCTTCGTGCCAGTCGATGTTTCAGGTTCCGCCGTCATCCGCAGGCTGCTGGAGACCTACCCGATGACCGGCACATCCGAACGGAAGGCGGCATGACGCGGTCCAACGGCGCACGCTGCGAATCGCTCCGCTTACGCCTCCTTCTCTCCAAGAGGAGGAGGCGAGTGGAGAAGGGGCGAGCCGGCCGGGTCGAGAGAGAGGGCCTGTCGGGTCGCTCCTCAACCGCTCTCCGGAGACAACTGATATGACCGATGACACCACCAAGCCCGCTGCCGATCCTGCGGTGAGCGACCCGCTTTCGGACTATGCGGCCTACGAAAGACGGAAAGCCGTGTCGGTTCTCCTCAACAAGGACATTCTTTTTTCTGCGCTCTCCACCGCTGGCGTCAGCACGGTCGTCGTCGCATTCGATGGCGGCGACAGCGGCCAGATCGAGGATGTCGCCGTCAGGGCGGGCGACTCTGTGCTTGAACTTCCCGACAGCACGATCGAACTCGCTCGGGCGGAGTGGAACACATCCGAGCTGCAACGGCGTTCCATGCCTTTGCATGACGCTGTTGAAACGCTCGCCTGGGACGTTCTCTCCTCCACCCATGGCGGCTGGGAGAACAATGACGGCGGCTTTGGCGAGGTCGTGTTCGATGTGAAGGCGGGTAGCATCCGGCTCGACTTCAATCTGCGCTTCACTGACTCCGAATTCCACCAGCACAGGTTCTAAGGGAGGTTACGATGGGACACTGCTATCATCACGCCCTCTCCTCGGTTCGCAAATGGGGCGGAACAGCGGAGGACTATCTGCCGTTGCATCAGTGGTTTGACGAGTCCAAGGAAATCACGGCAGACTTCCGGCACCGGGCGCTCCGGCATCATGCACAGGGCATCTTCCAGCTCGAACGAACCTTCGGCGCGACGATCACGATTTCCACCGGCCGCGAAGTTTCAGTCCGGCTGATCGGCGAGCAGCATGTGATCGAGGACCTCGGTTTCATCCCAAGTTTCGCTGACTGGGTGCGCTGCATCCGGCCGGAGCCATGGATGGGGCGCGCCCAGCCGATCCACAAGCTGGTCGATCCCTTCGCGGTCCCGGCCTGAACGTTTTCTCCAACCCAACCTCTCGCAAAGCCCGGCACTGCGCCGGGCTTTGCGCTTTTCCAGGAGAACTGAGATGGCTGACATTTCCTCCAATCCCTCTTCTACGGTTCCGTCGCCTGATGACTGGCTCGCGCGGCGTGCCGAACGTCAATTCCACGAAGCGGAGATCCTCCAGGCGAACAAGGCGGCATTGCTTCGGGCCTTGGCTCGCGCAGGCATCAGCATTGTCGTCGTCATCTTCGACGGCTGTGGCGATAGCGCTCAGATCAAGTCCGTGGAGGTGCGAATAGGGAACACGCGGGTGACCTTCCCCGGCCATCAGGTGGACATCCTGCAGCTCGACTGGGATCAAACGGATCCGCGATGTCACAAAATGTCGCTTACCGCAGCCGTCAGGACCATCTTCTGGGACATCCTCGCTGCGACAAACTGCGGATGCGCGAACGACGATGGCGCCTTGAGCGAGTTCACGATCGACGTGGCAGGGCATCGCATCACGCTCGATCATGGCGAGCAGCGCCAGGACTTCTACACGCAAGCGTTCGGGGGAGGAGATCATGGCTGAATGCGTTCCTGCGTCGATCGTGGTGGGCGGGACGATTTCCGCTTCCGCATATGCCGAGCTTGCGGACATCATCTCGCTGGAGAGATTGTCGATCGAATGGGACGGCGAATCTTTCCAGCCATCCCATCGCACAGACGGAGAGCCGCTGAGACTTTACGCCAACGATGTTCCAATGGGTCGCCTCGACCATCTGGAGGCGTGGTGCGTCGAGAACAGGCTGTCATTCGCCAGATGGTGCGGCGGATACGGAAGCCAGTGGGGACCGGAGCGCGTTGTGTTTACGGGCGACGGCGAACCGCAATCCTACGCCGCCGATGAACTAGACTGGGTCGTGATTGGCAGAGCGACAGCCATAAACCTTGGCTCGATGGAAGCCATCATCGCGCATTTCGATGCAGCTGAAGTCGAGATTCCTCCACTAGCAGGCTGTTGAAGAAGTCGGTGGCGGTGCTGGCCGAAGCATGATTCCATTTTCCGGCGGGTTGCAGGGAGGTGGCGGTGCGCGGTTCGGATGTTCGCTCTGGGTCGTTGTTCTCGTACGTCGATCTTGAGGAGCGGGTGCGAGGGGATCATCCGCTGCGGGTGATCCGGGAGATCGCCAACGCGGCGCTGCTCGATCTGGGCGCGGCGTTCGATGCGCTCTATCCGCTACGGCTCGGTCGCCCCTCGATCCCTCCCGAGCGCCTGCTGCGAGCGATGCTGCTGCAGGCGTTCTACGGGATCAGGTCAGAGCGGCAGTTGATGGAGCGGATGGAGTTCGATCTCCTGTTCCGCTGGTTCGTGGGGCTCGGCATTGACGATGCGCCCTGGGATCATTCGAGCTTTTCGACCAACCGGGACCGGCTGCTGGAGGGCGACATCGCGGCCAAGCTGCTGGCTGCGATCCTCGCCCAGCCCCGGGTGAAGCGGCTCTTGTCGAGCGACCACTTCTCGGTCGATGGGACGCTGATCGAGGCCTGGGCCTCGATCAAGAGCTTCCGGCGCAAGGACGGCCAGGACAAGGATGGCGACGGGCCAGGCCGCAATGCGGAGCGGTCCTTTCATGGCGAGAAGCGCTCCAACGAGACGCATGCGAGCAAGACAGACCCCGATGCGAAGCTCTACCGCAAGGGCCATAACCAGCCGGCGAAGCTCTGCTATCTGGGTCACGCGCTGATGGAGAACCGCAATGGGCTGGCGGTCGGCGGGCTCGTCACCACGGCTTCGGGATATGCCGAGCGGGAGGCTGCTCTGGCCCTGCTGGATCGACGGGGAGCGAAGAAGCGGATCACGCTTGGAGCGGACAAGGCTTACGATGTGCGCCAGTTCATCGACGATCTGCGGACACGCGGGGTGACGCCGCACATCGCCATCGACGGGCACATCCGCTCGACCGCCGCGACGGCCAGGCCGCGCTCGACTGCGATCGATACCCGCACGACCCGCCATGCCGGCTATGACGTCAGCCAGCGCTGTCGCAAGCGCATCGAAGAGATCTTCGGATGGATCAAGGCTTCGGCGGGTCTTGGCCGGGTGAAAGTGCGGGGATGCGCACGCGCCAACGCCGCCTTTGGCATGGCGCTTTCCGCCTACAACCTCATTCGCCTGCCCAGGCTCCTGAGGGCGGCCTGATGGGCATCCGGGGCGAATGGCGCATCGTCGAGATGGAGGTCTGGGACAAAGACTTCCTCGACCTCATGGGGCCCGCCCGCATCGCCATCGACGCCAAAGGCCAGGGCGAGTTCTCGTTCGGCTGCGTCAACGGCGCATTCTCCGCCCTTGGCGTCGAAGCCTCGCTGATCTCGCGCTGGACCGGCAACGACGAGATGGACGAGGCGTCCGGCGAAATCTCCATCGACCTCGAACCCGACGGCTCCCTCACGGGCGAAATATGCTTCGATAACGGCGATGAATCTGAATTCCGCGCCGTGCCTTGGACTTCTTCAACAGCCTGCTAGTCGTTGAGGAGGATGCTGCCGATGAGCCTGTCGAGTAGATCAGTCGGGCAGATCGGCGAGTCATTCGCGATCTTCGCCTGAACCTCTTTCTCACTTCCAACCTTTCGCGAAGCCCGGCCCCGCGCCGGGCTTTGCGCTTTTCAAGAGCATTTTTCATGGCTGACTATTACACGCCTACGGTCGTTCAACCGTCCATTCCCGTTGCCGACATGACGCTGCTGGAACGCCTGATCCTCACCCACATTCTCGATGGGGATCAGGATGGCGAGGCGATCTATTTCTACTCTGAGACAGGACCGGCCGAGTGTTTCTCGGTCGCGCTTCCCGACCTTCGCGAAGCGATATCGCAGTCCGCGTCGACCGCGAGCTTTCTCGCAGACTACCTTGCGCCACAGCTCGCAAATGCAAACGCGGGCGAAGACGACATAGATATCGATCTGACCGATACATCCTGGGAGTTCATCCTGCGGGACATTGTGAAGCGGTCGCAGACCATCGGTTCCATCCGCGTGATATCGTCCTACACCTGTTCGTGCATGCGTCCCGATGGATTCGGCGGCAGTGTCGCCGTGATCACCGCCGACGGCGTGTTGTTCAACTCGACGTACGAGATGGAAGCACAGCTGCTCGACCGGGCCCGGCGTGCTGAAATCGCCGCCGATCGTGGCGTTCACGTTTATGCCCAGGTCAGTGAGGCGGACGTTCGCGCGATGATCGCGAAGATCGTCGCCCGCGATCCGGATTTCGCCGGCGTCACGGCCGCCGACGTGACCGACACCGATATAGGCGCGGCGTGCACGCAGATTTTCGCAGAGGAGCGCGACATGATGGTCCTCGCCGCCGCCGTACGCGCGCTCTGCGTTGCCCAAGGCCGGGTGGCGTCGCGTGCAGCCCGAGAGCCGGGTGGCTGAGGCGCCAGCACTTTCCTAGGCCATATGCGTTGTACGTCCCGTTGTGGAGACTGTCATGACGCACGATATCCAGCTCAGGAGCCAATGCGATGGCTGACCGTGACGCCGCTGACCTCGCTATCCGCCTCGGCCGGCACGCCGAAGCGGTGTGCCGCGCCTATCTGTCGAACGGCCGACGGGAAGGCCGCTACTGGCTGGTTGGCGACGTGCGCAACACGCCCGGCGGATCAATGTATGTCCGTCTCAAAGGTCCTGAGACCGGCCGCGGCGCAGCCGGCAAGTGGACTGACGCCGCTACCGGCGAGCACGGCGACCTGATCGACGTTATCCGCGAATCGCTTGGCCTCGCGGGATTCCGGGAAGCGGCCGACGAAGCGCGCCGCTTCCTCAGTCTTCCGCGTCCCGAGCCGGCGCCGTCTTCCGCCTCGCAGCGCGCCAGTCCCGAACCGCGCGGTTCGAGCGGCGCAGCCCGGCGGCTTCTCGCCATTTCGGAGCTGCTTACTGGCACGCTTGGCGAGACCTATCTGCGCGGTCGCGGCGTCACCGCCCTGCACGATCTGGCCGCGCTGTGCTTCCATCCACGCTGCTATTACCGCGCCGGCGAGGACACGCCGCTCGAGACCTGGCCAGCGATGATCGCCGCCGTCACTGACCTCGACGGCCATGTCACCGGCGCGCATCGCACCTGGCTCGATCCGCGCGGCTTCAGCGAGGAAGCCCTCGGCAAGGCACCGATCACGAAGCCGCGGCGCGCGATGGGCGACCTGCTCGGTCACGCGGTCCGCTTCGGCGCGCCGAGCGACGTGATGGCGGCCGGCGAAGGCATCGAGACCGTGCTGTTGCTGCGTTGCGTGCTGCCCGGCATGGCGATGGCGGCGGCGCTCTCTGCCAACCATCTCGCCGCCATCCTGTTCCCGCCTACGCTGCGCCGGCTCTACATCGTGCGCGATCACGATGCGTCCGGCGACGGCGCGCGCGACCGTCTGATCGAACGGGCCGGCGAGGACGGGATCGAGACGGTCGTTCTCAACCCCGTCCTGGGCGACTTCAATGACGATCTGCGCCTGCTCGGCGCCGATCGCCTCCGCGCGACGGCGAAAGCGCAGCTCGCCGCCGGGGACGCTCGCCGCTATCTGCAGCCCCCGGCGTAGAAGGCCGGGAAGGAGGAGGGGGCGGATCGCGCGTCTTCGCGATCATCGGAGGCTCCGGTCGCCGGAGAGAACCGCAACCGGCCTTCGAGAGGGCGAGCGGGCGCACAGGCGGGACGGCCCGGCAATGGCGCCGGCCAGCGATTTTCCGCCGGCGGGCCGAGAGGCCCGCCTTTGCATCGCGAAGCAAAATCGCTGGCCTTTGGCCATCAAGGTCCTCGCCTGGCTCGGACTGCCAGGCCGCCCCGCCCGTGCGCTCCCGTCGCCATGAAGGCCGCGATGGTCGCGGTCCCAGGCGACAGGAGCCTCCGATGAGACTGCACGAAGACGCCGATCCGAACTCCGCATCCTCCCCAACCGACCTTCTCCTCCAGGAACTTCAGCTCTACGGCTATCGCCCTTTCGCCGACGAGCCTGACCCCCGGCCGCTTCCCGAAGGCAATCTCGTCGCCGGCGCAATCGCCGACATCTTCGACGCCCTGGCTGCGACGCTTGAGGACACCCGCCTCGAACCCGACCTCGAAGGCCTCCTGTGGTCGACGGTCAACGTCTTCCACCGCGCCGGCCAGCGCATCGCCCGCGAACTCGATGATAACGAGCGGGCGCAGCGCGACAGCCAGCGCGAACAGGATGGCGGCGAGGTGAAGTCGGTCGAACTCGAACGCCTCATCGCCGAAGGGCAGACACTTCTCGAGCGCCGCGACGCGTTCGAACTGATGCGCGACCAGGCCGCCGAACACTTCGAGCGGCGCACCGGGTCGAGCTGGAGGCCGCGCTCCGGCTCGCTGGTCAACCATCGGACGCTCACCGCGGCCGTGGTCGACAGCCGCGACTTCCTCGCTGCGCGGCGCCGCGCGGAGACCGAGGTGATGCTGCCCGCCGGTCCCAAAGTGGCCGTCTCCGGCGGTTTCGACTACCAGGATCATCGCCTGATCTGGTCCGTGCTCGACAATATCCACGCCCGGCACCCCGGCATGGTCCTGTTGCATGGCGGTTCGAAGCGAGGCGCGGACCTGATCGCCGACAAGTGGGCGGCCCACCGGAAGACGCCGGTCGTCCCGTTCGCACCGGACTTCGCCAAGCACTCCCGCAAGTCGGCGCCGTTCAAGCGCAACGACGCCATGTTGGAAACCCTGCCGATCGGGGTGGTCGTCTTCCCCGGCGGCGGCATCCAGGCGAACCTCGCGGACAAGGCGCGCGTGCTCGGCATCCCCGTCATGCGCTTCGACGGGGAGGGCGGCGCGTAAGCGCCGCCTTTTCCTTCTCGGTTCTGACGGCGGTACGAGCATCTCGCAGAGTGCCCGCAGCCAAAAGGCTCGCCAGTCAGGGCTCAATGAGGCCCATAGCGTCGTCGTGAGCTTTTGTGACGGTGGATATTTCGGAGCTGGTCTTGTCGTGCGCGGAAGCTTGTGACCTATTTGGCGCGTCGAGGCCCGTCCCCCCAACCTAGGGCTTCGATGCCTGGGGGCGCCGCGTTTGCGGCGCCCCCAATGCTGTCCGGCCTTGTGTGATCCGCATGGCATCGGCCCGGCGGCTTTCGCCGCCAGACCGAGCCTTCGGTCAGTGCGCGGATCGCAGTGCGTCAGCCCAGCCCCTCCCGTCACCGTCTTCTTCGAGCGGCTGGCCTTCTCCTTCTTTGCCGGCGTGTCGCTGTGGCCGCCTCGTCTTCGGCTTGCGTCGTCACCCTGCTCTGAAGCACCTTTTCGGTCGAAGATCGCGGTCCAGAGCGGATGGTCTCGTCAGCATCGGTCCATGGCATGCGCGGCCCGCCGCGGACAGGCGACTTCATCCCCTTCTCGCAATACGCCTGCTCTTTCCGCCACCGGTGAAGCAGGTGATGCGGTGCCATTCGGCGCGTGTTCCGGCGCCGTCTCGTCGCGGAGAGGCTTGCCGTCCGCCTGTGGCGCGCGGGGCAGGGTGAAAGTGATGTCAGGCCCCGCGCCCCGGGTCGTGCGGGAGTCGGGGATCTCCCTCTTTGCCGTCAAGAATGACGAGGTTCTGATGCGCGTTCCGATGCGCTTCTCCGAAAGGACCATCCCTCCGACGACTGAGCCCCTAAGTCCGTCCGGTTTCCGCCGGCAACCCCTGCGGCTCCGGACCGTGTTGTCGCGCGTGCCGCGCGCCTGCCCGCACCACTCCGGGCCTTAGGGGTCAAGCGGACGCGAAGTGCGTCCGTGCAGGCGTCTCCCGGCGGCCTTGAGCGGGTCTCGTCGGAGGGGCGGTCCCTCCGGCAGAAGCAACGGAGACTTACAATGCAGAACCTCGTCATTCTCGCCGGCAATATCGGCCAGGACCCCGACTCCCGCACGACCCCGGGCGGGACCCAGATCACCCACTTCACCCTCGCCACCTCCCGCCCCCGGTATGCGGACGGCAAGCCTCTCCGCGACGAGAACGGCTACCGCGTCCAGGACACCGAATGGCACCGCATCACCTGCTTCAACGGCCTCGGCAAGACCGTGCAGGAGTACTGCGGGAAGGGGATGAAGGTGCTGGTCCGCGGGCGGATCCACTACACCAAATGGACCGACCGCGACGAGAATGTCCGCTATGGCTGCGAGATCATCGCCGAGACGGTGGACTTCCTGAACCGGGTGACGACGCAAGCCGAAGACGAATCGGACCTCCCGGCGGCCCCGTCGGCGAAGAAGGAGAAGGCCAGCCGCTCGAAGAAGACGGCGGCCCGCGAAGGCCAGAAGGTCTTCGACGACGAGATCCCCTTCTGACGAATGCAGGCGCGGCCCGGCGACGAAAGCCGCCGGGCCGATGCCATGCGGATCGCGAGCCGCCAGCCACCCTGAGGCGCCGTTTCTATTCATTTCGCCGGGAAGCTAAACCCTCCCGGCGAAGTCGTGTCTTGATGTTCGTTTTTTGTTCTGGTAGCCCGGTATGCCTTGCGAGAGGCGGCCAGCAGCCATGGCGACGAAGAAGCGATTCAAGATGCCGCCGAAGGAGCGCATCGACCACGAGGCGCTGTTTATCGCCGCCGCGAAGAATCTCGTCCGCAGTGCCGGACTGCTCGACGCCTACCGCAAAAGCTCCGGCCTCTGCATCCGGCAGATCAAGACGCAGGCGGCTGTCGACGGGCTGGCGGAAGCTGCGCGCCTCTCGTCTTTCAAATGCTCGGGGACGGACAGGGACAGTTTGCCGAGCGCCATGCAGCACGCCGGGATGCAGGCGATATGCGCCTACACCGGCGCCTGGTGGACCTGTTCCCTGGTCTCTTCGGCGCCAGCCGATCTGGCAGATGGCGATGAGTACTTCTCGCGTGAGACGGTTTGTGCAGTCATCGAGCTTCGTCGCGATCCCGTGCCCGACAGACCTGCCTGAAAATCGTCAGACCGGGCTCCGTTCTGGATAGGGCAGGGCGCGGTGGAGAGCGCCTGGCGGTCACGCTCGGTCCCGCCGCGTGAACGCGGCTCCTACGGGCGCGACCCTGCGGGCGCTGCGCGCCGCCAGCCGCTCGCCGGCGCTTACCGCCATGCAGCGCCGGGAAGGCCCGGCGCGCAGGCTCCTTGCAGCCTTCGCTTTTTTCTATTGCTGGTCGCGTTCGCGCCCAGCGAGGTGGACATGCCCCAGCATCGATGGCGCTTTGCGTCTTCTGTTCCAGCCGCTCCTGAAGCGGGAATTACCTGCTCAGTCCGTCCCAGCCTGCCGGACGGGCCGGACCGCCTCAAGGGACGACGGGGCCCCACCATTTTTTTGGCCGAAGAGGGCCAAAAAAATCGTGACCCCCATCGCCGCAGGGCGGTCGCGCGCGAGCGCGCGATCCCTTGACCCGCTCCGGCCCGCCCGGCCGGACGACATCGTCTTTCAGCAAAGGAGAAGACGATGTTCACCACGACCTTCA
>CAZGWV010000002.1:0-1904 GCA_964529555.1 uncultured Rhizobium sp. | reverse complement strand
GCCGGACGACATCGTCTTTCAGCAAAGGAGAAGACGATGTTCACCACGACCTTCACCATCGACCGCCATATCGAAGAACTGCGTGCGGAGCTGCGGAACGCTGTTGATGAAGAAGAGTCCCACTGGATCAACTTCGAACTGCTGGCGATGGAGCTGACGAGAGAAGAGCTGATCCGTGAAGCGGAAGCCAAGGGCTGACCGCGGCCGGGCGGGGGCGGCGCTCGCCGCTCCCGCTTCGCATCCGATTATCCGCAGGTTTCCCTCGTACAGGGACTCTGCATGACGGGGGAGGAGGGCGCGCGATGTCCCATCCTGCCACGGGAGCCCGAACGTCAACGGCGCTGCCGTTCCCCTCGCTGCGCGGCGTCGCCGCATACACTCGGTGACTTTCGGGCGCCCTCCCGTGCCCGGCTGGCGCATCGCGCCCCGCTCCGGGGCGGGCAACCTGAAGGAGCAACGCAATGTCGAACCGCTTGGTCGAGGAGTTCATCAAGCTAGCGCGGGAAGAGAGTCCCGACCTGACAGACGGCGATGTCGTCGAGATGAGATCGCTGCTGGAGGCAATGCCGGAATTCGCGCAACAGGCGTCTGAAACCGATGGAACCTGAGGGGGGCGTCAGCCCCCTTTTTTTTGCTTTCGAATTGTTTGCCCGAGCGCCCCTTGGGGCGAGCGGGCAGCCCGACCGGCAGAGAGCCAAAAGCCAACCTGGAGCATCCTTTTGGTCCTTAGTACTAGCGCTAACATTAGTGCTAAGGACGGGAAGCAGCGCTGCTTGGCTGATTGCTTCTTGCCCGACAAGCTGGCGTCGCCAGCCAGGTGCGGCTCACGATGGGGTGAGCGCAGCTGCATCCTGACGGATGCTCTTTCCCTCCATATTTTGCACGCTCGCAAGCATCGCGCAGCGTTTTCTGTGCGCCGCGCTGCGCTGTCGTCGCCAGCGATGGTCCGTATCCGGACCATCGCGGAAGTGGCGCTGGATGTGCGTCGGTCTGGCGTTGGAGTCGGGGGCACGGTGTTTCGCAAGATTAAGCACCTACGGTGCGCTGGGCCTTACGGCCCTGTCTGCACATAGGAAAATCCACCGTGGATTAGCGTCACAGGCGCCGTGGATTCGCGACGCTCGTTGAAGGGGTGCAAGCGGTGGACGCGAGCGCTTTGGAAGCGATGCTCATCGCCATGACGACGCGTGAAAACGAGTTCGAACTGAAGGCTGGAAGGACGAAGCGCGACCGTGCTCCGCGCCTGCGGGCTGTCCGCGCCGCGGTGTGGAAGGCGACGCAGAAGCCGCGCTCCTCCGGGCCGAAACCGAAGCAGTCCAGCGTGCGCGCGCACGTCGCGCCGGGCGCAAGGACCCGCTCGCGACCGGTGTTCGCTGCCAGCCGCCGCGTCGTGGTGAAGATGCGCTATGTCGGCAACGCCGGGATCAAGGGTGCGCCGCTCCGCGCGCATGTCGCCTATCTGTCGCGGGAGGCGGCCAGCCGCGCGCAGTCGCCGGCCGTCGTGGAGGAGGGACAAGCGCAGGATCCGACCCGGTCAGTTGACTATCTTTCCCGCGAAGGCGTCGCCGGAGAGGCGAATTTCTCATTCTTCGACCGGGCGAATGCTGGCGTCGACGCCAGGACCGTCACCGCCGGCTGGGCCGACGATCCGCGCCACTTTCGGATGATTGTCAGCCCCGAGGACGGCGAGGCGTTGGGCGACCTGAAGCCGTTCATCCGGGAGCTGATGGCGGGGCTGGAAGCCAAGCTTGGGACGAAGCTGGAGTGGCTCGCCGTCAACCATCACGACACCGACAACCCGCACACCCATGTCCTGATCCGGGGAAGGCGGCCGGACGGGAAGGAGCTGTTCATTCCGTCCCGCCTCATCACATCCGGCATCCGCGAGCACGCCCAGAAGATCG
>CAZGWV010000001.1:147976-153555 GCA_964529555.1 uncultured Rhizobium sp. | reverse complement strand
GCTGCGGCTGGACCACGATCTCTGAACAGCTAAGCTTGTCACCTTCAGCTGGCTTTATGTTCGACGGCTGCGGCTGGACCACGATCTCTGAACAGCTAAGCTTTGCAAACGAAATTATGCGGACTCGCGATCGCTGCGGCTGGACCACGATCTCTGAACAGCTAAGCTATACTTGCCGCTGATGCGGTGGTTTAGGACGCTGCGGCTGGACCACGATCTCTGAACAGCTAAGCTTGCGCGTCTCCCGTTTATCGGGAGCTTCGGCTGCGGCTGGACCACGATCTCTGAACAGCTAAGCTTGTTAATCCATCCGGTCAGGGCGATCTCCCGCTGCGGCTGGACCACGATCTCTGAACAGCTAAGCTTTCGCTGGCCATCATCCTTGCTTCGGGATCGCTGCGGCTGGACCACGATCTCTGAACA
Source organism: uncultured Rhizobium sp. (assembly GCA_964529555.1). Lineage (GTDB taxonomy): Bacteria > Pseudomonadota > Alphaproteobacteria > Caulobacterales > Hyphomonadaceae > UBA7672. The sequence goes on along the minus strand of CAZGWV010000001.1, from coordinate 153,132 downwards.
GCTAAGCTCGTCTTCGTGCTGGCCGGCGCCGCGGCGCTGCTGCGGCTGGACCACGATCTCTGAACAGCTAAGCTGCCTGACTTCTTGACCGCTGTTGCCAGTGTGCTGCGGCTGGACCACGATCTCTGAACAGCTAAGCTAATCCCCGATTGCACAAGAGAATTGCGGCGGCTGCGGCTGGACCACGATCTCTGAACAGCTAAGCTGATTCTTCTCGCGGTATTCCCGATGGTATGGCTGCGGCTGGACCACGATCTCTGAACAGCTAAGCTGTAGTGCCAGGTGCCCATGTTGAGCGCGCCGCTGCGGCTGGACCACGATCTCTGAACAGCTAAGCTAACTCCATATGGATGTTGGTAGGTTGAGGAAGCTGCGGCTGGACCACGATCTCTGAACAGCTAAGCTTCAACACCACGACGCTTTGGAACGCGCTCCGCTGCGGCTGGACCACGATCTCTGAACAGCTAAGCTCGCAGCCTACAGCGCATCGGCCAACGATGTGCTGCGGCTGGACCACGATCTCTGAACAGCTAAGCTACACCCGCCCATCGCCCCATCGCCCCAGCCGCTGCGGCTGGACCACGATCTCTGAACAGCTAAGCTGAAATTGTTCAGCGTGACCGCCGTCCCGCCGCTGCGGCTGGACCACGATCTCTGAACAGCTAAGCTAGCGGCGAGACGCTTTCGAGACGGGCGTCTGCTGCGGCTGGACCACGATCTCTGAACAGCTAAGCTTGCGGCTCAAACTGGCCTGTGGTCCGGTATGCTGCGGCTGGACCACGATCTCTGAACAGCTAAGCTCATCGTGGCTTACGCCGCCGTCGTCTTCCTGCTGCGGCTGGACCACGATCTCTGAACAGCTAAGCTGTATGCGGTCCTATTTCTTTGTTTTTAATAAGAAATGGGACCGCATCGGTGCTTATAAAGCAGGCGCGGGCATCAGAACAAAGCGAGTTGCCCCGGAGTTTCGGGAGCGGATGATCTCGATTTGTTCGAGAATCGGACAGTGTTCTCATACTGCTTATCTGTGAAATGCAGGATGTGGACCTCGCCTCTGCTCGGCAAGGCGGCCTGGATATGTCGCAAATGGCGCTCATACTGCTCCTTGCCATTGCAGAACCGAGCGTAGACAGAAAACTGCGACATCTCAAATCCGTGATCCAGGAGAAATTGGCGAAACTTCGCTGCCGCTTTCGCTGCTCCCCTTGTGTCCACCGGAAGATCAAACATCACCATGATCCACATGACGCGATATCCGCTAAGATAGGTTGCCGTCATCCGGCCCGCTTTCCCGCGGAAGCCAATGCAAGCGCGGTTGGCGCGCCCGGAAGGACAAGCTTCGTGGGGCCGCCCTCGAAACACTTCACAAGCGATTGCGCCAGGCGATTTGCACAGACATGGAGGGGCGATGCGCCCTTCGGCCCCGGCATGTCGAAAACGGTAAGACTGGTCAGCTGCGCCTTTACTTCCTTGTCGACCTCGGCAAGGCCTTCGCGTGTCATCTGAGCGACGCAGGCATCCACGATCGGCCTGAACGGCTCTATGAGATCATCCGCCAGGGCGAAGGCGTTCTGCCGGTTGTGGTGATGCACGCCGAGCGACGGATTGAGGCCCGCCGCAACGATCGCGCGCGCGCAAACGGCCCGGATCACGGCATAGCCATAATTGAGCATGGCGTTCTCGCCGCCTGCCTCGCGGTCGCGACGGAACTTTTCGCCGAACAGACGCGGCCAATATCGCTTGGCCGCCTGCGCCTCGATGTTCGCCGGATCGCCGGACCGCACTTGCCGCGTCATGATCTGGAAGCCTTCCGCCGAGGCGCCAAACGCCTCGAGAACGGCCGCTTGCATCCGGATCTTCGCGACGACGATGTCCTGCCACAGCCGCTTCTTGAGCGGCTTTGTGGCTTCCGCCTGGGCGATCATGCTCGCGGTCTGGGCGTGATGGTCTGCGAGGGGGCTGAGTACGGCGACCGGCGAATGATTGGCCGCACATATCACAAGCAAGGCGCCGCGGTCGGCCAACGCGACTATCAGGTTGTTGGAATAGGTCGTGCCGTGCGCATGCACGATAACTGCGGCTATGTCGTCGAGCGGAACGCGGCCAGCTTCCCTGCCCTGCGCCGCTACGACCAGGTGTCCGCGATCGGCGCTCAGATGCTGGCCATCCGTCGCTATGTCGACAATCCGGTCCATCCGCCTCCCCCAACAGCAACGATTGAAGCAGATAACGCGCATGCCGGCAAATCGGGACGACGACACCCACGCTAACTGATCGATCGTGGCCAGGCTCCGTCAGTCTTTGAAACCTGGATCCCAAACGCGGCCGAGTTCATCGATACGCACCTGCCTCGCCTTGGCTTTTTTCAACCCGCCAGCCGTCGGCGAGTAGTATTTGAAAGGATCGGCGCCGTCCGAATCCCTCGATTTCAGCTCTCCGGCCTCGTTGTGCGCCGCGAGCGTGATCTGTCCGTTCTGGCCGAACTTCACCACTCGCGCGGTAATCAGCCCCAGAGTAGGATGCTCATACCTCACCATGTCGTCCCGATGCAGACTCATCACGCGCCTGGCGGCCGGGTGAGGACGCCGCGGGCTTTTCCCGTCCTGCGGTTGATGAGCATCGAACATGCTGATCACGTCGGCCTTCCACTTGCCGTCAGGCAGGCGCCAGACGTCATAACGATAGTTGGCGTCTCCCTTGTAACCCTTGTACGCCTTGCCTTCCCGGTCGCGAATCCCGATAACCGACAGCGGTTCGATCACGCGCACGCGGCGCATCCCGCGAAAGTCCGTATGCTCCCGCGCCAGGCGCTGAACAGCGCCCTCGAAGTCCTTCCCTGCAGCTAGCCCCAACGTCGCCTCGCGCAGCAGCTTGCGCAGATGATCGTCGCGAACACGGGCGCCACTGTCTTCAAGGTGAGAGGGCTTCAGGGCGCTCAATGGAACTCGGCGCACGACCAGACCGGGACCTTTGGGATCATCGTCGCGAACCAGGCCATAAGCCGTGTCATTATGGAGGCCGCCTGCCGTTTGCTGGCTGCGTTTCGCAGATACGTTGCGATCCATGCCGTGATCGGGCCGATGGCTGACGACAATGCGTTTCACCGCTTCGCCGAGATGTCCACGGAATCCTGGCCAGGGTTCGCCGATCGTGTCGATCACATCGCGGATGCCCTGTTCTTCCCGGCGGCCGGCTTCGCGCGCAACTTTCTGAATGAGCGAGAGGTTCAGCACGGCGATCACGGCGGCATCGATGGCATGGTGTCTGTGATCGGTGCGGTTCTTTTCGTGCACCGTCCTTGCATAATTGTGATCCGGCAACAGGGAATTGAGTCCCCAGTGGCGACGCAACATGGCCGTCAGCCGACCGACAGAAACCCACACGCGATCCGGCGCGATGGCCTCAAGATACTGCTTCGCCATGCGTGAAAGGTATTGCGTGTCGACAAGGTGGCGCGCCAGGAAATTGGCTTCGTCGCCGAACTTCTTCATGGCGTCTGGATTGAAACGCCGCGCCTTGTTCTTCGGCAGCTTGGCCGCGCGCTGAAGGATCGCTTCCCATTTTGCGCCAGCGCCCCACGCCTCATAAGGCGTGCGGTTGCGCTTCTCCCGGTTTGCATCCACCAGACACACCAGCCTGTTGGCGTTGCTGTCATCGAGCGTGCGCGACCAGGGCAGGATGTGATCGACATCCACCTGCCCCGTAAACAGCATGGTGGGGCTGATCAGTTCGCCGGTGTAGATGCAACGGCGATCCGTCGGGTCGGGATTCAACTCTTCCCACAGCTTCAGCAGTGCGCGATTGGCGCCTGTATTCGGCTGGTTCATCTCGATCAACTTCTGTCCGCGCGCGATGGCGTCGCGTTCATCCTTGGCTTGCCGCCTCTGGATATCCGCTTTCTGATCGTCGCTGGCCTTCAGATCGCGCGCCAATTCGACGATCACCTCGTCAGGATGACCATAGCGCTCGATGATAGCGTTCACCAGGCGGCGCAGTTGGTTGAGGCCGATATGGACGGTCGGGTTGGTCAGCTTGCCGAGACGCTTCTCGATGTCATCGGCCGGATCGCCCGTGCCGGGAACGATGTGCTGGGCGAGGATTTCGCCGTAGTACGGCAAACAATCCATGATCTCACCGGTACGGAAATCGGAATGATGATCCAGTTCCGGCGCACGTTCCACCGCTTCGGAATAGACGATCACACGCCCATCCGCCCCCGGCATTTTCAGTTCGCGGATCAACACCCGCGTCGCCGTTTCGCCAAGCCGGCCATATCCTTCCGGCAGGTGCGCGCCCGCCACCTTTCCTGCGCGCGCCTCGTCCAGCCCGCACTCCGCCTTCAGCCAGGCGACCAGCGCCTCGCCATCTTCCTCGTCGCGCAACTTCGTCACGATCTCGCGCTGGCGTTCAAGCGGCACGTTTGACCAATCCGGCCCGAAACGGTCCTTGTGCGAGAGCTCGGCATATACTTCATCGCCCAGAAGCTTGTCGCGTCCGCCACGCTCCTTGTTGAACACCGCGTCGTTGAGCTTCAGGCGTTTGCGAAGGCTGGTGAAAGCTACGGCGCGCTTGCCGTGCATTTCCATCAACAGCCTGTCGCGTTGCTCGACCGTCAAACGTGCCGGTTCCACGCCGGGACCATATTCGATCTTCAACGCATTCAATTCCTCCAGCAGGCGGCGTCGCTGGAACAGCGGATCGGATTTCGCGATGCGCCGCTCGGCCGGCACAAGCATGCAGCGCCCGACTTCGGGTCGCTTCAGGGGCCGCTGGAAGAATACGCAGTCGTAAAGCGCCTCGAAACGCTCGGCCGTCAGCAAGCCAGGATGATGCGCCGCTTGCGTCGTCCAGATCGTCTTGAACTCATCCTCCAGCAGCGCACGATCAGGATAGAAGGCATAGCCGTCCATCGGGCTGCCATCCTTCTTCGGCGGCCCCTCGCCTTCCGTCATGCGCACGCGCAATGGCAAACCCGCCTTCAATCGCCCGGCCAGGAACTCGCCGAATGTGCGCGACCCAGCCTCTGTCATAGCGGACCGCAGCTTCGAAGTCGCCAGCGCGATCTTGCCGGATTCCTCGTCGCCCTTGTCCGTCTTGCGGTTCGATTTGAAACCGCGCCGCTGGTTCAGGTGGAACAGCACGCGGCCGATCTGGTG
>CAZGWV010000001.1:133227-147876 GCA_964529555.1 uncultured Rhizobium sp. | reverse complement strand
TCGATTTGAAACCGCGCCGCTGGTTCAGGTGGAACAGCACGCGGCCGATCTGGTGTGGCGGAATCGGCCCGTCCAGCGCGGCGGCACGCGCCACGTAGGGATTCACGAGTTCAAGCGCCTTGCGCTCGGCCTTGCCCTTCGGGAGCAGCTCAAAATCGATCAGCAGGTTCAGCATCGCCTGCCGCCGCCGCAGATAGCGGTCCCGTCGGCGGCGCATTCCGCGTTTCTCTCGTCGAGTCACGGCTAACGAAGATCGGACAAGGGCTATCCCCGGTTCTCGCCCATCGGAGAATATCCGAGAACCAATTCCATCCACTTGTTTTGGGCTTCCATTAGGGTTTCGGCGCAAAACGCACCACCCAATCGACTTCGCACCGATGTCGAGACCAAGTGTATAGCCCATCCGCACCCCCAATATCAGTGAGATTTGTTCCGTAGGGAATTATCGCACCATAATCTGATTAAGGAGTGGAAACTTGTCAACGACACGCCGTTTCAGTATCGAACTGGGTGTTTCAGCATACCCCCATCCAATCCAGTTGCCGGACGACGTTCCGTAGCTGCAGCTGGATCACGATCTCTGAACGACGAAGCCTTCAGGAGCCTCACAATAGGCTTTAGCCGGATTGACTTTGGCTGCCGCTGATATTTCATCAGCGGCTTCAGAGATCGTGGTCTGGCCGTTAGCAAGCGTTCGACCGCAACAAATCAGGGGCAGGGCTACGGCCCTGCCCTTTTTGCATCCGGGACAATCCCCGAGACCCAACGCCGAACAGGGCCTGGATATTGGCAAACCGTCCGCGTCAGTCCCGCAATGCGTCGGATACCCGCCCCATGGCAGCGCGCATCACACTGGGCGACATCCGCGACATCGCGACGGCCAATGCCTTCGACAGGGGCCATCGCTACTGGCGTCAGGGGAACGTCGTCGCGCTGAAGATCGACGAAGCAGACAGTCTGATCATCGCGCAGGTGAGGGGAAGCGAGCGGCGGCCGTATTCGCAGATCATCGAGATCGGCCAGACTCACGAAGACTGGACCGACATCGAGGGCCAGTGCTCCTGTCCAGTCGGTTACAACTGCAAGCATGTCGTCGCAGTTCTTCTGAAAGTCATCGCCGATCAGGACGCGGCAAGCCCGCCTGCGCGCAGGGCAACACAACGCGCGCTCAAACGGGACGAGCAACCATCCGAAAGTCTGACTGCCGAACTGGCCGCCTGGATAAGCGACCTCGCCAGTGTTTCAACGCGCGACAGCGAGGAATACCCGCCGGGGGTCAACCAGCGCCTGATTTATGTTCTCGACATCGCGAGGCGCCCGTCCGGCATTGGACGTCTGACGGTCAAGCCGATGTCCACTCGCCTGCTCAAGGATGGCCGCTTCGCCGACCGGACAACGCCATTCGATCCGTCGAACGCCAATCCGCGCAATCCTGCAAAATTCATTCGGCCTTCCGATAACGCCATATTGCGCGACCTGGCGGGAATGCCTCGCTCCTACATCGACGCCGCGATCACGCTCACCGGCGAGAGCGGCGCGAAGGCGCTGTCGCAGATGCTGGCGACCGGCCGGGCGAGATGGCAGAGTCTCTCCGGCCCGGCATTGGCCTCCGCCCCGGAGCGCCACGGAGACATCTGCTGGCGGCTTGCCGATGATGGTTCGTTCTTTCCCGACATCGCGCTGAGCGACGCAGCCGATGTTCTGCCCGTCCTGCTTACGCCGCCCTGGTATGTCGACATCCCGTCCGGCGTCATGGGACGGATCGAAACGGGTCAGACGCCGCGCATGGCCGCAGCCATTCTTTCGGCGCCCCCTGCTCCAGCCAGCCAGATTCGGCTTCTGCGCTCCGCGATCGGCAAGCGTCTTCCTGAACTCGCGCAGATCGCGCCTCCTGACGCCGCACCGCCTGTGCAAGTCTCCGAAGCGCCCGTTGCCTGCTTGCGATTGACGACAGGCTCTCTCTTCACCCTGCGATACACTTACGGATGGCAAAACCCGGAACGGGAGGTACAGCAAATATCGGTCGCTCGCCCTGTCTTCCGTTATGCTGGAATAGAGATCGGCGCGGCCGATTCGCGGACCCACCCAACTTACGCGCGGGATGGGGGAATCCTGGAAATCGTGCGCGATGTTCGATCAGAAAAGAGATCATTGACGCATCTTGGCGCGCTGGGGCTGAAGAGCCTCGTCTCCATTCACCCGTTCGATCTGCCGCCGGCCCAGCGCGGCGACTGGGCCTTCACCGGCGAGACCGCCCATCAGGACTGGCTCGACTTCCTCTATGACGGTGTTCCGGCGCTGCGGGCAAAAGGCTGGGACATCCAGATCGCGGAGGACTTTCCGGTACGCCTGCTTCGAAGCGATGCGCGTATGTCTGCCGTCGTCGCGGAAAGATCAGGGATCGACTGGTTCAGCCTCGACTTCAACATTAGTATCGACGGCGAGAGCATCAACCTCGCGGAAGCGGTTGTCAGTGCGATCCTGCGCGAAGGGATCCACCAGCCGTTCGGCTCTGGAAGGGATGACGGCCCCGTCTTCGTATCGCTGGCCGACGGACGCACGCTGGCCGTGCCCGCAGCACAGTTGGCGCCGATCGTCACAGCCCTGCGCGAGCTTCTGACCGCCGGGTCCATTGCCTTGCACGATGGCCGGCTGCGCCTGTCTCCGGCGGATGCAGCCGGCATTGCTCAACTGGAGTCCGCAACGGCTGCATCCGGCGTTGTCTGGCGCGGCGGCGAGAGCATCCGCGAACTGGGAAAACAGCTGCGTGAAACCGGCGGAATTCCACCGGCGGTCCTGCCACCTGAATTCCGCGCCACGCTTCGCCCCTACCAGCAGCGCGGCGTCGACTGGCTGCAATTCCTGCGGGCCGCAGGGCTGGGCGGCATACTTGCCGACGACATGGGCCTCGGGAAAACCGTGCAGACGCTCGCGCATATCGCGATCGAGAAAGCGAATGGCCGGCTTGACCGCCCGGCGCTCCTGGTGGCGCCCACCAGCGTCGTCACGAACTGGCGGCGTGAGGCCGAACGGTTCGCGCCGGATCTCAAGGTCCTGATGCTGCAGGGACCGAATCGCCACGCGCATTTCGAGGAGATCGGCGCATACGATCTCGTCCTTACCACCTACCCCCTGCTGATGCGCGATCACGAGCGCCTGCAGGCTGCATCCTGGTCGCTGCTTGCGCTCGACGAGGCCCAGTCGATCAAGAATCCCGACGCTGCGACGACGCGAAACGTCAATATGCTCGATGCACGCCACCGCATCTGTCTCACAGGCACGCCCCTGGAGAATCATTTGGGAGAGCTGTGGTCGCTGTTTACATTCGTCTCGCCTGGCTTTCTCGGAGATAGGCGCGATTTCAACCAGCGTTGGCGCAGACCCATCGAGAAGCTCGGCGATACGGATCGCCAGAAACTTCTCGCGCATCGCGTCAGGCCGTTCATCCTGCGCCGGACAAAGGCCGATGTCGCAGCCGATCTTCCGCCAAAGACAGAGATCGTCGAAACCGTCGAGATGAACGGACTGCAGCGCCGGCTTTACGACACGGTGCGCCTGGCCATGCACGACAAGGTGCGCCAGGCGATTGCGTCCAGAGGCTTCGCGCGCAGCAGGATTGTCGTGCTGGACGCCCTGCTGAAACTCCGGCAGGTGTGTTGCGATCCTCGCCTGCTGAAGCTGAAGTCGACCGACAAGCCGGGATCCGCGTCATCGGCCAAACTCGTCCGGCTTATGGAGATGCTGGCCCAGCTGATCGGAGAAGGCCGCCGCATTCTGCTGTTTTCGCAGTTCACAAGCATGCTGGCCCTGATCGAAGCCGAACTCGGCAAGGCCGGCATTCCCTACGCCCTCCTGACAGGCGACACAAAAGACCGGGAAACGCCCGTGCAGGCATTCCAGATGGGGAGCGCTCCCCTCTTCCTCATCAGCCTCAAGGCCGGCGGCGTCGGCCTGAATCTGACGGCGGCGGACACAGTCATCCACTACGATCCGTGGTGGAATCCGGCTGTGGAGGATCAGGCCACCGACCGCGCCCATCGTATCGGACAGGAGAAGCCGGTCTTCGTCTATAAAATGACGATGCTGGACTCCGTCGAGGAACGAATGGAAACGCTGAAGGCGCGCAAACGCAGCCTGGCCACAGGTCTTTTCGATCCCGACGCAGGCCCCGCGACTGCGCTAACGGAAGCCGACGTCGAAATTCTGCTCGGCCCGATCCACCAATGATCGTCTTATGCTGCTCGGATGGCCCACAGCCGCGAAGAACCTTCCCCCTGAACCCAGGCCCGCGATTCACCTGCAATATCCAGCGGAGCAAGCGCCTTCCCCTCACGCCATGCACGCTCGCCGGAGTCAGACGTGCTTCATGTCCGGCTGCCGATTGTAGAAATCGACCTGCATGCGCATCGGTCCTTCGAGTTCGACGAAGTGGGGTTGATCGGGCAGAATGAGTCCGGGAGCGTCCGGGTCGAGGATGCGCTCTTCGCCCGTGTCGCTCATTATCAGCTTCAGGCGTCCTTCGAAAATGCGGATAATACCCCAGACGCCCTGCTTGGTCCGATGCTCCCGCTGGAGCGCCAACGGCAGTGAATGTTCATCGAACACGGGACTGGACCGATAGGGCATGGGCGGCGGCTGATCGGTCATCATGCGTCTCGTTTCACTGGCAGACCGGGAAATCCGAACATCGCGAGTTGCAGGCTTTCGGCAATGCGGCTTGCACGCTCCATGAAATACGAAACAGCTTCCGGCGTGGACGCGGTCTCTTCGAGCGTTGCCTGGAACATCGACAGCCAGCGCGCGAAATGCGACTGCTGAACACGTGTCAGCTTCTTGTGCGCCGGCACTGGCTGGCCCGAATACGTTCCAGCATTGAGCGCGACTGAGGCCCAGAAGCTCTTCATGCGCGGCAGGTGATGGTCCCAACGGTCTCCGATCGCCTCGTCAAAGATCGGGCCCAGGACAGGGTCGAGGCGTACCCGTCGATAGAACTCATCGACCAGCAGCGAGATATATGCCTCGTCGATTCCGATGGCGTTCGCATGGCGCTGGATTTCCGCGCGGCGTTCGCTTGCACCTCTCACGGCATCGCTCATCAGGCCGCCTTTCCGCGGAGCAGCGCCACGATCTTCGGGTCAGCCCCCAGATCCGCCAGCGTGTAACGATCGAGGACGCCAAGAAAGGCCGCCAACGCCTCACCCAGAACGCCCCTCAAACGACAGAACTTTGCGACCACGCAATCGCCGTGCGCGGAGCCGACACAGCCGACGAGTTCGGCATCCCCTTCCATGAGCCGGAAGACGTCACCGACCTGAATTTCCCGCGCTTCGCATGCCAGCCGCAATCCGCCCGCCCGCCCTCGCACAGTCTGGACAAAACCTCCTTTGCCCATGAGGAAGGCCACCTTCATCAAGTGCGCACGCGAGATCCGAAAGCGGTCGGCCGCCTCGGCGATCGTGACGAGCCGGTGCGTGTTGACGGCCAGATGCATCAGCAGCCGTAGCGCATAGTCGGTTTGCAGGTTGAGACGCACTGTCGCTCCTAAAGCATTATCTTGAATATTGCTTTTATGGCAGCGCGATGCAACCTTCATGGGCGGCGGCAAGATGCCCCTGCCGCTCTACAAGCGAGGCGAAAAATGTTGCAATTGCTTATGCGGCCAGCCAACGCGGTGTGTGACGCGATCGGCATTGCCGACGAAGGAGAGCGCGGCGTTGTGCGCATGCTCGTCAACATGCTGCTCCTCTCGGTCATCTTCTTCCTGATCTTCGTTGCCGCGATGGCGGCGCTCTAGCCATTCAGCGCTCGCTTCCCTCGGGTAAGCGCTGGGCGAAACTGGTCCGCGAGCGATTGCCTCACCAGACTTGTGGCTTATTCTCTGAGTTGGACGAGATCGGGAAAGTACAATGATTTCAACGCTAACTCGCATCGAGCGACGGATTGCGCTATGGATATCCATGGGCGTTTCGCTCTGCGGATTGGCGCTCGCGATAGCCGGCCGTGACGACCCTCTGTTGATACACGGCCTGCTGATCCTGCTCTTCGGCCTCGTCTGCTCCTACATCGTCATGTTTGGCTATGAGGAGAAGGCGCCCGGAACGGAGCGTTTCTCTCTCTATTACGATGAGCCGATCAAGGCCGGCGTCGTCTTTGCGATGATGTGGGCCGTCTTCGGGATGTTCATGGGAGTCTGGGTCGCGGCGCAGCTGGCCTGGCCCGATCTTGCGTTCGACGCGCCCTGGTCCAGCCTCGGACGCCTGCGGCCGACCCATACGGCCGGCGTCATTTTCGGATTTGGCGGCAATGCGCTGATCGCCACCTCCTTCCACGTCGTGCAACGCACGTCACGCGCGCGCCTGCCGGACCAACTCTCTCCCTGGTTCGTGCTCGTCGGCTATAACATGTACTGCCTGATAGCCATCTCCGGCTACCTGCTCGGGATCACGCAGTCGAAGGAATATGCCGAATCGGAATGGTATGCCGACATATGGCTCGTCATCGTCTGGGTGACCTATTTCGTCCTCTACATCCGAACGCTCGCGCGCCGGAAGGAACCGCATATCTACGTCGCCAACTGGTACTTCCTGGCATTCATTCTCGTCGTCGCAGTCCTGCATATCGTGAACAATCTTGCCGTGCCGGTCTCGCTCGGACACGCCAAGAGCTACACGGTCTGGCCAGGCGTGCAGGACGCAATGGTGCAGTGGTGGTACGGCCACAATGCGGTGGCCTTCTTCCTGACGGCGGGCTTCCTCGGGATGCTCTACTATTATCTGCCGGTGAGAGCGCAGCGCCCGATCTTTTCCTATCGGCTGTCGATCCTCAGCTTCTGGGGCATCACCTTCTTCTACATGTGGGCCGGCTCACACCACCTGCACTACACCGCCATGCCGCACTGGGTGCAGACGCTGGGCATGACCTTCTCGATCATGCTGCTGGTGCCGTCGTGGGCGTCTGCCGGCAATGCGCTCCTGACGCTCAACGGCGCCTGGCATCGGGTTCGCGACGACGCAACGCTCCGATTCATGATGATCGCCGCCGTGTTCTACGGACTATCGACTTTCGAAGGCTCCTTCATGGCGATCCGGCCCGTCAATTCCCTCTCGCACTACACTGACTGGACTGTAGGCCATGTGCATGCCGGCGCTTTGGGATGGGTCGCGCTGATAACGTTCGGATCGTTCTACACATTGGTCCCGGTCCTGTGGAAACGCCGCCGGATGCATTCGCCGATACTGATCGAGTGGCATTTCTGGCTGGCTCTGTCCGGCTCGCTTATCTACGTCTTCGCCATGTGGAATTCGGGCATCATACAGGGCCTCATGTGGCGCACGTATACGGAGGACGGCACGCTTGCCTACTCCTTCATCGATTCGCTGGAAGCCATGTGGCCCTACTATGTGGCCCGAGCGCTTGGCGGCCTGCTGTTCCTGATCGGCGCGATCATCGGCTTCTACAATATCCTGATGACAATCCGGTCGCCGGACAGGGCCGAAAGCCATGACGACGTTCCGCATCCGGCCGATCTGGCCCTGGCCGGAGAATAAACGATGAGCGAATTTTTTCATCGCAAGCTTGAGCGTTCGGCCATCGGCTTCGTCCTGGCCATCATCGCGGCTGCAAGCGTGGGCGGCATCGTCGAGATCGCCCCCCTGTTCACGATCGATGAGACGGTGGAAAGCGCGCCGGATATGCGCCTTTACACCCCGCTCGAACTTGCAGGACGCAACATCTACATCCGTGAAGGCTGCTATGCCTGCCATAGCCAGATGATACGCACCCTGCGCGACGAGGTTGAACGCTATGGCCCCTACTCGCTCGCCGTGGAGTCAAAGAACGATCACCCCATGCTTTGGGGGTCGAAGCGCACCGGCCCCGATCTTGCGCGCGTCGGGGACAAGTACAGCGACTTGTGGCACGTCGCCCACCTCACCAATCCGCGCGACGTGGTCCCCGAATCCAATATGCCCGCTTATCGCTGGCTGGCGCGGACTCCCCTTCGCACGAATGACCTGTCCCTGCATCTTGCCGCACAACGCGCCGTCGGCGTCCCATACACGGACGACATGATCGAGCATGCATCCACGGACGCCTACGCACAGGCCAATCCCGATACCGAGGGCGTGCCGGGGCTGATGGAGCGCTATGGTGGGGAAACGCAGGTCCGCGCTTTCGATGGCGTCACGAGCCAGCTTACCGAAATGGATGCCTTGGTTGCTTATCTGCAGATTCTCGGCCGACTGACTGACGCGGCATATGAAAATACCGCAGCGCCTGAAACTCCCCCGGACCCGGTGGATTAAGGACCCGCCATGAACCACGAATTCCTGGTAGTGTTTTCGAAGAGCTGGGGCCTTTTCTATCTCATCGCAATGGCGATTGCGGTTGTGGTCTATGCATTCTGGCCATCCAACCGCCGCCGTTTCGATGACGCCAAGCGTTCAATCCTTGAACGGGAGGATGAGCCATGAGCGTCGAGGAACGCGACCCCGTCAGCGGTGAACGCCTGACCGGACATGACTGGAACGGAATCAAGGAACTCGACACGCCCATTCCTCGCGGCGTTCTGCTCTTCGTAATCGTGACCCATGTCATTGCCTTCATCCTCTGGGTCCTGGCTCCGGCCTGGCCGCTGGGCAGGACCTACACGCCCGGCGTTCTGGGGATCGATCAGAAAAAAACCGTCGAACAGGAACTCATGTCCTCGATGGCCGAGAGGGCGGCGTGGACAAGAACGATCGAAACATCCGATTTCGCCGAGATACAGGCGGATGAAAAAATGATGTCGATCGTGCGCCGAACCGGCCACCAGTTGTTTGGCGACAACTGCGCCGCCTGCCACGGAGTCGATGGAAAAGGCGGTATCAACTACCCGGATCTGACGGATGATGACTGGCTGTGGGGCGGCGGCGCACAGCGCATTGCCGAAACGATCAGTGTCGGCGTGAACTCCGCAAACGCCAGCAGCCGGCTTGCCGAAATGCCGCGGTTCGGCGTGGACCGGATGCTGCCGCGGGAAGATATCGACAAGGCGGCGCACTACGTATTCTCGTTGAGCAACCCTGACTTCGCCCGCGCGGGCAACATGGACACTATCGCCGCCGGCCGTGAGATTTTTCTCGCGAATTGCGCCACCTGTCATAACGACGATGCGCGCGGCAAGCAGGACGTCGGCGCGCCCAATCTGACCGATACCCGTTGGCTTTACGGCGGCGATCTCGAGACCATTATCGCGACGATCCATGGAGGCCGCCGCGGCCACATGCCGACATGGGACCAGCGCCTCACGCCAGCCGAGATCAAGATACTTGCACTCTATGTCCAATCGCTGGGACGAGGCGGCAGCTAGGAGAGACGGGAGCTTGGCGTGATGAGGCTGAGAATCTGGGTGCTCGTCGGCGCAGCGGTCGCGGTGTTCGCAGCGGCAAACATACATCTGCTGTACGTCGCGCTGAGTTCGCAGCCGGCTTGTGTGCCACACGCGAAAGGGTCGGGAGAAGACGGATTCATGGCGGCGAAATCCGCATGCTAGGGCATGATGAACATGGCTGAGAACAGCGAGAACTACGGTCTCCTGAGCGAAACGTCCGGCGTCGAGCGGATGCGGGACGAGCAGATGCAGCGGCATCTGCCGCTCGATATCGGCTTCAAATGGCTTGCGATGGGGTGGCGCGACATCGTCCGCCAGCCTTTGCTCAGCCTCCTCTACGGGCTGAGCATCGCCGTTCTTTCGATCATGTTCATCGCGCTGCTGGTCGCGCTGGAGTATGACTACATTCTCTTCCCTGCGCTTGCCGGTTTCCTGATCGTCGGTCCGCTCCTCGGCGTGGGCCTCTACGCGAAGAGTCGCGCCCACGAAGCAGGCAAGTCCATAGCGCTCGGCGAGATGCTGTTCGTGAAGCTGCGCTCGGGCGCCCAGATCTTCTACGCGACGCTGCTGCTCTGCCTTCTCATGCTGCTCTGGATGCGAGCCGCCGTTCTGCTTTACGCGCTCTTCTTTGGCGTAACGCCCTTCCCCGGCCTGTCCCATATCGTCGATCTGCTGGTGAACGAGCCGATGGGCTGGGCGATGCTCGGCGTCGGAACCGCAGTGGGAGGACTTTTCGCATCCTTCGCCTTCGCACTCAGCGCCTTTTCGATTCCGATGCTTCTGGACCGGCGTACGGACGCCCTGACGGCGATGGGCACAAGCATGGCGCTGGTGTGGAACAACGTTGCCCCCATGATCGCCTGGGGCGCGATCATTCTCTTCCTGTCCGCAGTTGGAGTGGCGACCTTCATGGTCGGCTTCATCGTGATTTTTCCCTTGCTCGGCCATGCGAGCTGGCACGCTTACCGGATGGTGGCAGACGCCGGGACATAGATGAGCAGTCGCATCCACCTCGCTTCAGGCACGCCGCCCTCGCCTCTCCCGTCTGACGAGGAAGTGCTGCTGGCGAGCCGCAGTCTCCCGCACGAGTTGATGGAAACGGACATCGCCGTTCCGGCGATGCGGTGTGCGGGCTGCATCCGATCCATCGAAGGCGCGCTTTCCAGCCTCGAGAATGTCGTCGATGCGCGGGTCAATCTTTCGACGCGCCGGGTCAAGGTAAAATGGCGTGCGGGCGCATCGCCGCCCCCGTTGGTCCGAACCCTGTCGCAAGCGGGCTACGACGCCACCCTGTCCTCCCTGGAAAGCGATAGCCGCGATCCCGAAATGGACCGGCTCGTGCGCGCCACGGCGGTGGCCGGCTTCGCGATGATGAATATCATGTTGCTCTCCGTGTCGATCTGGTCCGGGGCGGACACGGCGCTGCGCAACGTCTTCCATGTCATTTCCGCGCTGCTGGCGGCGCCGGTCGTCATCTACTCGGGCCGCATCTTTTTCCAGTCGGCCTGGTCTGCGCTCAGGGTTGGAAGAACCAACATGGACGTGCCGATCGCCGTCGGCATCCTGCTGACCTTCGCCCTGAGCGCGTACGACACCGTGCTGAAGGGGCCTCATGCCTATTTCGACGCGGCGACGTCACTCATCTTTGTGCTGCTCGTCGGCCGCACGCTTGACCACATGATGCGTCGCAAGGCCCAAACGGCCGTGATGGGTCTCGCGCGCCTCATGCCGCGCGGCGCGACGGTTGTCGCGGACAATGGCCAGCGCGCTTACACACCGATCGATCTCATTCACGCAGGCCAGGTCGTCCTGGTATTGGCCGGCGACCGCATCCCGCTTGATGGCGTGGTCGTGGGCGGCGATGCTCATCTGGATACGTCAATCGTCAATGGAGAGAGCGCGCCAGTCCGCGCGGGTTCCGGGAGCGTGGTTCTCGCGGGAATGCTCAGCATCGATGGGCGCATCGAAGTTCGGGTGAGCCGCGGAATGTCCGATTCGTTCATCGCCAGCATGATCGGCATGATGGAAGAAGCCGAGACCGGGCGTGCCCACTATCGCCGCCTGGCCGACCGGGCGGCGTCGCTCTACACGCCCGTCGTCCATGCTCTGGCTGCAGGAAGCTTCATTGCCTGGATGCTCGCAACGGGAAGCTGGCACCAGGCCCTGACCATTGCCGTGTCTGTCCTTGTGATCACCTGCCCATGTGCGCTGGGGCTCGCTGTTCCGATGGTTCACGTCATGGCGGCGCGGCGCCTGTTCGAACTCAAGATCGCCATCAAGGATGGCGGCGCGCTTGAACGTGTGGCGGAGGCTGACACGATTGTCTTCGACAAGACAGGTACGCTGACTTTCGGCCGTATGCAGGTCGTCTCGCACACGCTGGAGGACGGCGCTCTCCGCGCGGCGATCGCGCTGGCCGCTTGTTCGCTTCATCCGGTTTCGCAAGCTATCGCAAGGCTGGGACCCGCCGGCGCGAGCCCTCACGTCGAAAACTTCCGCGAATATCCAGGCTTGGGGATCGAGGGCCGGATCGGGGGACATGCGTATCGCCTCGGCCGGCGCGGCTGGCTGGAAGGCGGCGCCGCGAGCGACGGCGTGGCGCTCGCACGCGATGGCAAGATCATCGGGCAGTTCGAGATGGCGGACAGCCTGCGTCCCGAAGCGCACGGCGCCATCGCTGATCTTCGCGCCCAAGGCTATTACATCGAGATTCTCTCCGGCGATGGACAGCGCGCTGTCGCTGATCTCGCGATCCGGCTCGGCGTGACGGATTTCCGTTACGGGCTGGAGCCGGCAGACAAGGTGCGCCGGCTTGAGGAACTGCGCCACGCCGGGCGGAAGGTGTTGATGGTGGGTGACGGCTTGAATGACGCCCCCGCGCTTTCGGCAGCTCACGTCTCGATGGCGCCCGCAAGCGCAGCCGATGTCGGCCGCGCGGCGGCAGACTTCGTTTTCCTGGGCGGGCTGGAATCCATAACCGATACGCTCGACATATCCAGAAAGGCCCGGAGGCTTGTTCACCAGAATCTCGGCTTGGCGGTTTTGTACAATATCGTTGCGGTTCCCTTTGCCCTCGCGGGCCTTGTGACGCCATTCCTCGCAGCTATCGCAATGTCCGCATCGTCGCTCACCGTCGTGATCAACTCACTGAGACTGTCGCCGCCGCGCCGGACCAACCCGGAACGACCTCCCCGCAATCCCAGGATCGTGGTGGCCCCATGAGTGTCCTGATCTGGCTCGTGCCGATCGCTCTGCTGATGGGAGCAGCAGGACTAGCCGCCTTCTTCTGGTCCCTCAAGTCGGGCCAGTATGAGGATCTGTCTGGAGCGGCCGAAAGAATCCTTCTCGACGACGAAGACCATCCAATCGCAGATCCAGCATCGGCCGAACATCGCCCGAAACGGCGCTCCCCTGTTCCATTCCCACCCGCGACACGCAAAGACGATCGCCATAGTTGAAGGTTCAGCAGATGACGAAAGCAACGAAGAAGCGGAAGGCGGGCTGGATCGTCGCCCTTGCTGTGCTCAGCGGGGCAGTCGTGATCCTGCCAAGCATGATTTCGCTTTGCGTAAGTCTGTTTGAGGTAGCCATAACGCTGATCACATAGATCGCGCACAAGCCGGGCTGCGTTGGCCGGCCCGAAATTGCACGCAGCCTGGAGCGGCGCCGCCAGCTTGGCTGGATGTGATTTTATGAGCGGCGCTGTTCGTGTCGCGGCAGGTAAAATGGCCGAAAAGGGACATTTGCGCCACAAATGACAGCTGGGCGACGGTCTCGCCGGCACACAATCGGCCTATTCCGGTCGGCTATTCCGCCTCGACCGGAATTCGGGTTTACTGCCACGCACAGGCAGGGCGACCCGCAGTCGACCGGTGGGGAATGCCGATTGAGTACCTCAAAGGCCATGACGCCGTTCAGAGTGGCCGGATACGGCAGCTACACGCCGCGCACCGCCCGCCCATCGACCGAGTTGGACTCGCTGTTCGGCGAACCATCTGGGTGGACCGAGCAACGCTTCGGGATCCGCACCCGTAATATCGCCGCGCCGGACGAAACAAGTTCGGTCATGGGCGCCGCGGCGGCGCGCGAGGCGATCGCGATGGCGGGCTGGGGCGACGGCGCTTTCGACGTGCTGGTAGGCGCATGCGCGGTGATGGAGCAGCCTATCCCCGGCACATCCGTACTCATCCAGAATGCGCTGGGTCTGGGGCGATCAGGCATCTGGGCCTTCGACGTCAACCAGACGTGCCTGTCTTTTGTCACCGCACTCGACATCGTCGCCATGGGCTTTACCGCAGGTCGCTTCCGGCGCGCGGTGATCGTCGCGAGCGACATTGCCTCTGCCGGTCTCGATCCCGAGGATCGCCAGACCTTCTCCATATTCGGCGACGGGGCCGCCGCCATCTGCGTTGAAGCGTGCGTGGAAAGCGACGGCCCCGGCCTGCTCTCGCGACGGTTCGAAACATATGGAGACGGCAAGGAACTCGCAACGCTGCGATCCGGCGGCACCCGGATACGCGCCGACGCCATCGATGCGCTGCTGGAAGGATCGAAATTCCGTATGGACGCATTCGGCATCTTCAAGGCCGCCGCGCGAAGCCTGCCGAGGCTTATCGACGACGTCCTGAAGGAAGCCGGCACAAGCCGGGAGACAGTCGATCTCGTGGTGTGCCACCAGGCAAGCCATCCGGGTGTCGAGCATGTGCGCCGGCTGATGGGCGGCGATCCCGCGCGCGTGATCGACATATTCGGCACGCATGGCAACCAGATAGCTGCGTCGTTGCCGATGGCGCTGGTCACCGCCTATCGTGCGGGGCGCATCCAGCCCGGCGCCAAAGCCTTGCTGTTGGGCACAGCGGCGGGAATCAGCGCCGCCGCGCTGGTGTTGCGCTTTTGACGGCCCGGCGCGCTCTCGTGACTGGCGCGACCGGGGGCCTGGGGCTCAGCCTCTGCGCAGCCTTGCGCGATGCAGGATACTTCGTGCGCGCAACCGGACGAAGCCAGGCTCACGAAGAGCGCCTGAGACAGACAGCCGATGAGTTCGTGCGCGGCGACCTGCTCACGATGGACCTCAACATGCTGAACGAAGGCATCGATACGGTATTTCACGCGGCGGCGCTCTCAAGCCCATGGGGACCGGAGGCTGCATTTGAAGCAATCAATGTAGTCGCGACGCAGCGCCTGCTCGCCGCTTCGCGCGCCGCTGGCGCCAGTGGATTTGTGTTTGTGTCCTCGCCTTCGATCTATGCAACGCTGCGCGACCAACCCGAGTTGAGCGA
>CAZGWV010000001.1:127457-133127 GCA_964529555.1 uncultured Rhizobium sp. | reverse complement strand
AGAATCTGGTCACGACAGCGGGCAAGGCCATCAACATCTCAGGCGGACAGCCGACAACCGTTGCGCAGCTTGTCGGAAAACTCGCTGAGGCCCTGCAGCGGCCCATCGAATTGCGCCCCATCCCCCTGCAACTCGCACTGTTCGTGGCGCGCACATCGGAGCTGACATGCGGCCTCCTGCCGGGACGACCGGAGCCGCGCCTGACAACCTATGGTGTTGCAACGCTGGCCTACACGCAGACTTTCAACCTCCAGCGCGCACGCGACCTGCTTGGATACCAGCCTGCGCATGATCCCGTTGCAACGGCGCAGGCGCTCACAGCACGCTCTGCGGTGGGATCGCCATGACCCGCTGTGAGTTTCATGTCCTGCAGGCCGGACTGTGCCATCATCCGGCAGGCATGGCGCGGCGCGGCGCCGGATTCTGCCCGATCGAGTTTCCCGCTCTGGCCGGACTAATCATCCACCCGAGTGAAGGCGCGATCCTGTTCGACACCGGATACGACCCCGCCTTCTTCGCAGCCACAAAACCCATGCCGGAGCGGTTCTACAGGTGGGCCACGCCGGTGCAGCTGAAGGATGGGCACAGCGCCGCCGAACAGCTGAAACGGCACGGGCTGACGCCCGAAGACGTCCGCAGCGTCGTCATTTCGCATTTCCATGGCGATCACATCGCCGGGCTTCACGCCTTCCCCACTGCACGGCTGTTCTGCTCGCGCGCAGGCGCCGCCGAATTGACGCAAGGCAGCCGCTTCGGGCGCGTTCGTCGAGGGCTGCTGTCGGCGCTCGCGCCTGCGGAGTTGGGCCAGCGGGCGACGTTTTTCGAGGATCTGCCCGTCGCTCCGCTTGGAGACGACATGAAGCCGTTCGACACTGGCGCGGACCTGTTGGGCGATGGCAGCCTCCTGGCTGTGCCTCTTCCGGGCCACTGCGTCGGCCACTGGGGTCTGCTGATGCGTGACAGCGACGGGCGCAGAACGTTTCTCGTCGGCGATGCGGCATGGTCTTCGGCAGCGATCCGCGACAACGTTCCGCCTCCCCGCATAACCACCGCGCTTCTCGGCAATACGCGATCATATCGCGAGACGCTTCACGGCCTGCATCTGCTGGGCGGGCGCAATGGCGATATCCTGCTCGCGCCGTCGCATTGCCCTGAAATAGCGGCCAAGGCGGACATACCAGAGTGAGCATCAGCCGCATCGCTGTCCTGCAGGCCTTCATCCAGACAAGGATGCTGCAACGATCCTTGCAGACGCGCGCCGATATTTCCAGGCATCAGGCGCGGCTGTGGCGCAGGCTTGCGCCAACATTGGCCAGAACGCCCGCGCTGTCCGCTCACGCAGGAAAGCCGATGAGCGACTTTCCGGTTGTTGACGCCAGCGACATGCGCGCCAGTCCCGGCGTGTGGAATTCGCTCTCCCTGAGTAACGAGCAGATCGCGACCGGCGCGAACGCCGCCGAACGGGGCGAAGCAGGCGAAGTACGCCACGGCGTCTACGCAGGCTATTCCACAGGAAGCTTCGGCAAGCGTGGAATGTTCCTGTCGAGCAGAGCAGAACGCGCCCGCTATCTCGGGCAGTCTCTGGCGAAACTTCTGCCGGCCCCGTTCCTGTCCCGGCGGCGGATCGGGCTGTGTCTGCGCGCTGACAATGCGTTGTACCGCGACGTGGCGAATGCGGGACGCTTTGAATTTTGCTTCTTCAGCCTGGCCCTGCCGCCAGAAGTCCGCGCCGCCGAAGTCGAAGCTTTCGCGCCGGATATCTTCGTCGCGCCCAGCCATATCCTCGCAGAACTGGCCGCCATGGCGATTTCCGGCAAATTCACGCCGACAAAGTTCGAGCGCTTGTTCTACGGCGCCGAGCCTATGGGAGCGTCGGAGCGCGACTGGATCGCCAACGCACTGGGAGCGCGGCCTGATCCCATCTATCAGGCGACCGAAGGCTTTCTCGCGGCGGCCTGCCGCTATGGCACGCTTCATCTCAACGAAGATTCGATCGCCTTCGAGTTCGAGACCATAGGCAGCAGCGACCGGGTTGGAGCGATCATCACGGATCTGCGGCGAACCAGCCAGCCCATCGTGCGCGTCCGCCTCGATGACATCATCCAGCTTCGAAATGCTGCCTGTCCGTGCGGATCCGCGATGCAGGCGATTGAACCTGTCGAGGGACGGGTAGCCGATATCTGGCGCTGGGGCGCGACCACCATCTTCCCGCGAGAGGCCGAAGCCACAATCCTGGCGTCGCTCGCGCCCTCCGATCACTGGCGCGCGACCGGATCACCGGCCGGCGTTTGCCTCGCCTGCAATGCGCCCGGCGCAGACAAGGCGGGAGCGATGCTGGCGAAAATGCTAACCGAGGCGGGCGCTCCCCGCCAGGTCACAGTGGTTCCCTCCATGCCGCAAGACACACCGAAGCGCCGCCGCGTGCAGTGGACCGATGACTGAGCGCGTCCTCATCACCGGCGCCCGCGCGCCTGCAGCGCTTGATCTCGCGCGCAGCTTCCGCGCGGCCGGGCTCGAGGTTCACATGGCGGATTGCGCGCCCAGCCGCATGGCGTCTTTCTCGCGAGCCGTCGCCGGGATGCATCGCTTTCCTTCGCCTCGCGCCAACTTCCGAATCTTTGCCGACAAGATGCGACAGCTTATTCTGGACATCGACCCGGTCCTCATCGTCCCAACTTGTGAGGAAGTCTTCTTTCTGGCCGCCATGGCCGACGCGCGCGTCTTTGCGCCGGACCTCGCCACGCTGCGGCAGGCACACTCAAAATATCTCTTCGCGCAGAATGCAAAGGCGCTCGGACTGACCGTGCCTGAGACTACTCTCATCAAATCCGCTTCCGATCTTGAACGCCTGCTGCCGGACGCCGGGAATCTCGTCTTCAAGCCGGACTATTCGCGCTTCGGAAGCCGAACGCTGGTGGGGCCTTCACGCATAGCCCCTGCAACCCGCCACGCGCTGGCGATGGGCGGCTGGGTTGCACAACGGCGCGTGCGCGGAGCGGAAGTGTGCTTCTACGCCGTCAGTGACAACTCGCGGCTTGCGGCCTTCTCGGCCTATGGATCGCCATGGCGATTCAAGGGTGGCGCGGGATATGCCTTCGAGCCGCTGGGGCCGGTCATCCATGATCGACTACTGGAGATTGCAGACACGCTCACCCGGAAGCTCCTGCCTCGCGGGCAGTTCGCCTGCGACCTGATCATCGACTCGGATGAAACGCCGTGGCTGCTGGAGTGCAACCCCCGCGCAACAAGCGGCGTCCACCTGTTCCAACGGGGCGCGGCTCTGGCGGAAGCCATGTTGGGCCGACGAACAGCGCCCGCGCTTGCCAGCAATGCCCGGCCCACCCATGTCGGCCCCGCCCTGTGGCTGTATGGCCTTCCAACTGCACTCCTGAATCAACGAGCGGCGGAATGGAGAGAGCGCCGCCGCGTGAGCGCTGACGTCATATCCGCACCGGGCGATAGCCCGCCCGTGCTCGGCTCGCTCATCGACGCGGCGCGGCTAGGCCTGATCGCCCTCCTCCGGCGCCAGAGCCTCGCTGCGGCTTCCACTGCCGACATCGAGTGGAACGGCGAGGATCTCTGATGCCCGTCATTCGCACCACCGGCGTTGACGACCACACCATTGCCTGGGGCGACGGACAGGAGGGCGTCGGCCAGTATCTCCGCTCCATTGCACATATGGGTGCGCCGGCGCTCGGCAACGCCACCTTCTCGACGCACGCGCTGCAGCTTGAAGATCGAGCATTCTCCATTATCGCTCCGGCTGGCGGCAATTGCTGGCTGACATCCCTGGCGACCACCTATGGCCGCGCAGCGCGGGACGAAGCATCGCGGGAGGTCCGGGGAGCGCAGGCTACGCTCTACAAAACGCTCTCGCATACCGCCGAGGCCCTGCTCCGCATGGGCAGGGCCGATGCCGTCGTGTTCGCAAATCACCTCCTGTTCTCGACCAGTCTTTATGGCGACTGGACCGGCAAGGATCTCGACAAGGCGCTGGGCGCCCTTCGCACCAGCTTCCCGGATCGCGCAATCGTCTGGCGCTCGCTGAACCTCGAAGACAATGCGGAACTGGTTCAGCGGATGGAGCAGTCGGGCGGACGGCGACTGCTAAGCCGTATCGTCTGGCTGCTGAAAGACGTGGACAGGAACTGGTCCCGCCGGCGCGATGTTCGCGATGATCGCCGGCTAATGGAAACTCACGGACTGACGCTCGAAACCGCGCGCGACATCTCCGATGACGACCTGAAGCGGGTCCTCGCGCTCTACAATGATCTTTATCGAAACAAGTATTCGACCACGAACCCCGCCTACAGCGCCGGGATACTGCGCGCAGCGATCGCCAGCGGCGTGCTGAGCATGCGGCTGGTTCGGAATTCGGCGGGCGTGATCGAGGCATTCACGACCGATCACGTCTATCAAGGCGCATTGATAAACCCGCTGCTCGGCTATGATCGCACCCTTCCTCAATCCCGCGGACTTTACAGGATCGCGATGCTCGCCTCCGGTGAAAAGGCCCTGGCCGACAGATTGGTGGTGAATTTTTCCGCCGGCGCCGCAGCGTTCAAGCGAAACCGGGGCGCCCGTCCCGCTCTGGAGTTCTGCATGGTTTTCGACGATCATCTGCCCCGCTGGCGGCGACTGGCTTACCAAGGCCTTTCCTCCACACTGGAAGCGATGCGTCCGATGCTGGAAAGGATTGCACTGCAATGACGCCCTTCCCCGCCGGCCTTGCCACGACCTGGGTTCCGGTCGCGCTTTCCCGTGAGCTCAAATCGAAACCTCTTGCGCGCCGCGTAGCCAATGTGCCGCTGGTCCTGTTCCGAAGCGGCGATGGCGTCGGCGTCCTCAAGGACCGCTGCCCGCATCGCAACTATCCGCTCTCCGGCGGCAAGGTAAAGGATGGCGCGCTGCAATGCCCCTATCATGGCTGGCGCTTCGACGGCGCCGGCCGTTGCGTCGATGTGCCGGGCGCCGACAAGGGTTCGGACCTGTCGCGCCTTGGCGCAGAGCGCATCGCCGCCATCGAGCGCTTCGGCGCGATCTTCGTGCGCCTCGAAGGCAATGAGCAGTCGCCCGCATTCGAGCCGCCGCCGCTGCTCGGCGATGCGGACTACGATCACTTCTGGTACTCGCGTGGCGTCTGGCGCGGACGGGCGATCGATGCGCTGGAAAATATCCTCGATCCCTTCCACACCAACTTCATCCACGATGGTCTCATTCGCGACAGCCGGCACAGGCAGTCCGTAAAGCAGACGCTGGCATATCGGGATGATGGTTTCGAGGTGACCTACGAACAGCAATCGCCGGATCGCGGATGGATGCCGCGGCTGCTGGAGGGAGAGCGCAAGCGAAGCACAGGGCGCTACTTTGCGCCGGTCACCTTTCAGGGAAGATGGGAAAGCGCCAAAGGGATCACGCTCTGCGCGACTGCATTCTTCGTACCCGAAACACACGACACCTATCGCCCGTTCGGCTGCTGGACGACGCCAAAGGGCCTTGCTCCAAACTGGTTGAAACGTGCGGCGATCATGGCATTCGTTCGAACCGTCGCCGAACAGGACCGCGTATCGCTCGAGAAGCAGCACGACACGATCAATGCGTTTGGCGCGCCCAGGTTCAAATCAGGCCCGACCGATCTGGTCCATGCGCCACTGGCGGAATTCTACCATC
>CAZGWV010000001.1:101177-127357 GCA_964529555.1 uncultured Rhizobium sp. | reverse complement strand
TCCGCCTGCGGAACCTCGCGCGTGCGCCTTGCAAAACCGGCGGTCTGTCAGCCGGCGCGGGGCACGATATGCGCGCGGTCCGGCCTGACGGCGAGGTTCAGCTTTTCGCTGACAGGCGGCGCTTCGGCCAGTCTCACCTTCGTGGGCGCTCCATCGCGTGCGACGGAGAGTTCCCAGAATGCGCCGGCAAAGCGGCTGCCGAGCACACGAACGGCAGCGCCGGACGGGTCCAGCTGGAAGGATTCCGGGCGCAGCAGGAGTTGAACCGCGCCATCGGGATGACCGGCAGCAGCAAACCTGCCAAACGCGGATTCAATCATCCCGCCGGCGATGACAGCATCGAGCGCAACGGCCTCGCCCAACAGCCGCGCAGCGCCAAGCGAGGCAGGCCGCAAATAGCATTCGCCCGGCGAGCCCGTTTGCAGCACCCTGCCCTCGGCCATCAGCACGAGTTCGTCGGCAACGAGCAGGGCTTCCTCGGGATCGTGCGTGACGATCATAGCAGCCGCGCCCGCGCGGCGCAGACCGTCGATCACGGAGCCGCGCACATCTTCCTTCAGACGGCCATCCAGACCCGAGAAGGGCTCATCCAGCAGCACGGCCACAGGCTGGCGCGCCAATGCGCGGGCGATGGCGACACGCTGCTGTTCGCCGCCTGAAAGCGTATGCGGATAGGCATTGGCGCGATGCACCAGCCGGAATTGCTCCAGCAATGTGGAGACTCGTTCGCGCTGCGTGGCGGGCGGCAACGATTTCAAGCCAAAGCCAATATTCTGCGCAGCCGTAAGATGCGGGAACAGCGCGAGGTCCTGGAAGACGAGACCGATATCGCGGCGTTCAGGCGGAAGCGTGAATCCGGCGCGCGAGATGACATCCCCGCGGCCCAGGATTTCGCCTGCGTCGACATCCTCAAGGCCCGCGATCAAGCGGAGAAGCGTGCTCTTGCCGCTGCCAGACGGCCCCAGCAGACAGGTGATACGCCCGGCGTGGAGCGTCATCGACGCCTGATCGACGGCAACATGCCCGCGATAGCAGCGCGAGACAGAGCGGACTTCAATGGCGGGAGGTATCGGCAAGCAGCTATCCGCCCCGTGAATGCGCGAGAGTTTCAAGGCCACCCGCCGCTTCCGGTGTCAACTGCGCCATGCCGGCGCCGGGGCGCGAGCGCGTGATCTGCCAGGTGAGCCAGACGACTGCGGGCAAGGACAAGCCGACGATCAGCAGGGATGGCCAGCCGGCCTGCCCCAGCCTTTCATCCAGCGCATAGTTGTTCGCCATCACGGCAAGCGTATCGAAATCGAATGGCCGCAGGATCAGCGTGGCGGGCAACTCCTTCAGCACATCGATGAACACGACAAGGCTGGCTGTCAGTAGCGCGCCGCGCACCATCGGAAGCTGCACGGACAGCGCAGCGCCGAGACTGTTCCGGCCCAGCGTGCGGCTGGCCGCAACGATCGCGGGCGTCACGCGCGCAAGACCCGCATCCACCGGCTCCAGCGCCGCCGCCATCAACCGCGCCGCAAAGGCGTAGACCAGCAACACGATGCTCATCGCGAAACCGGATAGCTGCGGCGCAGCCTGCCACACCAGCGCAGCCGGCGCGAGAATGCCGATGGCCATCGCGGCGCCCGGCGTGGCGTATCC
This sequence comes from uncultured Rhizobium sp., assembly GCA_964529555.1. GTDB lineage: Bacteria > Pseudomonadota > Alphaproteobacteria > Caulobacterales > Hyphomonadaceae > UBA7672. Next base: position 125,713 of record CAZGWV010000001.1, on the reverse strand, counting down.
GATGCTGGCGATACGCGCCGCAAGCGGAAAGCGTCGCGCGCCCAGCGCCAAGGCGGTCGCCAGCGCGACGGTGACAAGCGCGCCGGCAGCCCCGATCGAGACCGTGTTGAGCGAAGCGCGAATGAGACGCGACCATTCCGGGCTGATCGACAGAGATGTCCACGCCAGCCAGCCAACCGGCAGGATCAGGGCGAGGACGAGAACAAGACCGCAAAATGCCGTGGCGAATGCAGCGCCCAGACCTTTGAGCCGTGTTTGCGGCAAGCCGCGCCAGCGCGCGTTCGTCGTTTCATAGGATCGATTGCGTCTCGCGCCCCGCTCGAGCCAGAGCAGCAGCGCTGCGGCGCCCAGCAAGGGCAACGCGAACTGCGCCGCGCCTGCGGTCGAGCCGTAAACGGACCAGGCGCGGACGACGCCCGTGGTGAGCGATTGCACGGCGAGAAACTGCAGCGCGCCATAATCCGCCAGCGTTTCCATGACGGCGAGCGCCACGCCCGCTGCAAGTGCGGGCCGCGCCAGCGGAAGCGCGACACGCAGGAAGGCGCCGCGCGCAGAGCAGCCCAGCATACGCGCAGCTTCCAGCGCGGAGACGGACTGGCCCAGGAAAGCTGCGCGCATCGCCAGGTAGACATAAGGATAGAAAGCGCAGGACAGGACGAACCACGCCCCCGGCAGGCTGCGCATCTGGACCGGCAGGTCGAAGCCCAGCTCATCGCGCATCCAGAAGCGCAGCTCCCCCGCAATGTCGAACAGGTCTGTGTAGGAGTAAGCCAGGGCAAAGGCCGGAACGGCGAGCGGCAATGCAAGCGCCCAGGTGAAGAAGCGCCGGCCGGGAAACTGGTACATCACGACCAGCCAGGCCGTACACGAGCCGATCGCCGCCGTGATGACGCCGACGCCAAGCGCCAGCCAGAGCGACGTTGTCGCGTAGTCGCCAAGACTGGCAGTCGCGATGTCGGCGCCTGCCCCGCCCAGCGCCGCAAGCACGATACCGCCAAGCGGCAGGATCGCCGCGACTGCGGCCAGCGCGGCCAGCACCGGAATCACAAGGCGCGACAGGTCTCCCTGCCGCGCCTTGCCAGATGCGTTCCGGGCTACTTCCACCCGGCCGCGCTCATCATCGTTTGCGCCTCAGGCTGACGCGCGGCGAAGGCGGCTACCGGCATCGGATGCGCCGTGAAGTGGGCGTAGGCAGCCACAGGCGCCGGCGCTGCAATATCGGGCGATGCCGGGAACTCGTTGTTGTTCTTCGACACATGGATCTGCGTCTCGGCCGACGCGAAGAATTCCAGCAGCTTGATCGCGTTGTCCCTGTTCGGCGCATTGGCCGCAACGCCGCCGCCGGAAATGTTGACGTGCGCCCCCTTCCCATCGAGGCTCGGGAAACCGAGCTTGACCGTTTCCGTGATCTTGCGGTCAGCTTCGTTATCGCCTGCGGCCATACGAATGTAATAATAGCTATTGGTCAGCGCGATTTCGCAGACCCCGGCCGCGATGGCGCGGATCTGGTCACGGTCGCCGCCTTCGGGCGGGCGCGCCATGTTGGCCACGACGCCCTTCACCCATTCATTGGCGCGCTCAGCCCCCCAGGCCTCGATCAGTGCGCCGACGAGCGACAGGTTGTAGACGCTGTCCGACGAACGGACGCACAGCTTCCCCTTGAAGCGCGGCGAGGCGATCTCTTCATAGGTATCGACCTCGTCCGGCCTCACCCTGTTGATATCGTATGCGACCACGCGCGCCCGCCGCATATAGCCATACCAGTAGCCGCCCGGATCGCGCAGATTCTCCGGCACACGCTGGTTCAGCGCTTCCGACGAAATCGGCTGAAGCAACCCCGCCTGCTGCGCGCGCCAGAGCGCTCCGGCATCCGCCGTAAGGAACAGGTCCGCCGGGCCGGTCGCGCCTTCGCTGGTCATGCGCGCGATCAGCTCGCTCGCATTGCCCTCGATCCGGTTGATCTTGATGCCGGTCTCCGCCGTGAAACGCTCATACAGCGGCAGATCGCTGTCGTAGTGACGCGCCGTGTACAGGTTCACCTCGCCAGCCGGAACGACAGCGCCCGCCTGATTTTCCGAAACCGTTTCCGGTTCGCCGCAAGCGGCCGCCATCAGCGAGAAAATCAAAGCGGCGGCAGCGGCGCGTTTCATTTTGTATCTCCTTGAAGTTCTTATGGGCAGTGCCTTATTGCGAATCGTTCTCAAACACAAATCGGCGTGAACTGCGCAACCGTCGCGAAGCTGCCAAACGCCTGGCCGCCAGCCTCTGCCATCCCGGCTCTCGCTATGCTCGGCCGGGATAGCAGCCTTGAGTGAGCCAGAAAGACCGCCGCCTAAGCAACGAGCATCGCAGACAGCCGGTCGCGAATGATCGCCTCGGCCTCGTCCACGATGCGATCGATCAGAACCTTCACCGTCGGCACATCGTCGATCAGGCCCTGCACCTGCCCCGCCGACCACACGCCATGATCGCGCTCGCCCGACTCCAGCCCCTCGCGCCCGCGCACGCCTTTCACCAGATGCGCCACCTCCTCGAACGGCCGCCCCTCGGCCTCGAGCCGCAGCACTTCCTGGCTCACCAGATTGCGCGCCACCCGCGCGCTGTTGCGATAGGTGCGGAAGATGATGTCCGTCGCCCGCTCATCGGCCTCCACCATCGCCTGCTTGAAATTCTCATGGATCGGCGCCTCGGCCGTCGCGCAGAAGCGCGTGCCCATATTGATGCCGTGCGCCCCGAGCGCCAGCGCCGCCGCCAGCCCGCGCCCATCGCCAAATCCGCCCGACGCCAGCATCGGGATCTTCACCTTGTTGGCCGCCGCCGGAATGAGGATCAGGCCGGGAATATCGTCCTCGCCCGGATGCCCCGCGCATTCGAAGCCGTCGATGGAAACAGCATCGACGCCCATGCGCTCCGCCGAAAGCGCGTGGCGCACAGCCGTGCATTTGTGGATCACCTTCACGCCATGCGCGCGGAAATGGTCGACATGCTCCTGCGGCTTGTAACCCGCCGTCTCCACCATCGTGATGCCGGCATCGATGATCGCCTGCCGGTATTCGGCATAGGGCGGCGGCTTGATCGCAGGCAGGATGGTGAGGTTCACGCCGAACGGCTTGTCCGTCATGTTCCGCGTGCGCTCGATCTCCTTCAGCAACGCCTCGGGCGTCGGCTGCGTGAGCGCCGTAAGAAAACCGAGCGCGCCGGCGTTGGCGACAGCGGCGACCAGTTCGGCCTTGCCGACCCACTGCATCCCGCCCTGCGCGATGGGATGACGAACGCCAAAGAGTTCCGTGAAACGTGTGCGGATCATGTGAGCCTCAATTGCCCGTGAATTGCGCGGGACGTTTGGAGAGGAAAGCGACCACGCCCTCGCGGTGATCCTGCGTCGCGCCAGCGAGCCGCTGGTTGTTGCGCTCGGTCCTCATCGCGTCTTCAAAGGAAGAATCCGCCGCCGACCACGCCATGCGCCGGATCATCGCCAGCGATTTCGTCGGCCCCGCCGCCAGCGCCTTCGCCATCTCGGTCGCCGCCGGCATGACCTGCTCGTCTGGAACGATCCGGTTGATCATGCCCCACTCGAGCGCCTTCGCCGCTGGAATGCGCTCGCCCAGCAGCATCATCTCCATCGCCCGCGCCCGCCCGATGCTGCGCGCCAGCAGCCAGCTCGATCCGCCATCGGGCACAAGGCCGATGCGCGCAAAGGCCTGCAGGAAGAATGCGCTCTCCCCGCACACGACGATGTCCGCCGCCAGCGCGAACGAACATCCAACACCTGCCGCCGACCCTTTCACCGCAGACACCCACGGGAACGGCGCGTCGCGCAGCTTCAGCATCAGCGGATTGATATGGCTCTCCAGCACGCTGCCGGAATCGACCGGCCCGTCGCGCTTCGTGTCGCCCATGCCCGACGACAGGTTGGCCCCCGAACAGAACCCGCGCCCCGCCCCCGTGAGGATCATCGCCCGCGCCGATCCCGTGATGGCGTCGAGCGCGTGGTCGATCTCCTCGATGGTCTGCACGGTCACGGCGTTGAGCGTGGCGGGATCGTTGAGCTGGATGACCGCCACATCGCCGTCGCGCTGCAGGTCAATCTTGCCATAGGCCATCGCCGCGTTCCTTCGCCACAGAAGCTTGCCAGAATCTCGCTGGAGATTATCGCGACAGCGCGCGGACAATGTCCACCCAGCCGCGCGAAACCAGGATCAAAACCTGCCCTCGCGGCCCAATCTGAAACGAAGCGCCGCATCGGCCCACACCGGCAATTCCCGTGCGGCAAGCAAACAGCATCGCTTTGACCTTCCGTCAGGATTATCCCATCGTCGCCACACTTCGGCGCACACACGCAGGGACGCATGATGACGACTTGGTCCAACTGGTCTGGCAGCGTTGAGGCGAAGCCCGCCCGCGTCGAGAAGCCGAAGACCTACGCCGAACTGGCCGGGCTCGTTCAATCGGCCAGCAAGGTGCGCGTCGTCGGCGCCGGTCACTCCTTCATGCCGCTGTGCGCCACGGACGGCACGCTGCTCTCGCTGTCCGACCTTGAAGGCGACGTCACCGTCGACGCCGCAACCTCGCGCGCATGGGCGCCTGCAGGATGCTCGCTGGCGAAGCTCACCGAAATCCTCTGGGAGAAAGGCTTCTCCCTCATCAACCAGGGCGACGTGAACCCGCAGGCCCTCGCCGGCGCCATCGGCACGGGCACGCACGGCACCGGCGCAAAACTCGGCACGCTTTCCACCGCCGCCCGCGCCTTTGAACTGATGACGCACGATGGCTCCGTCGTGACCTGCAGCCCAACTGAAAACGCCGATCTGTTCGAAGCCCAGCGCCTGTCCCTCGGCCTGTGCGGCGTCGCCACCCGCATCGAGATCGATGTCCTCCCGACCTACCATCTGGAAGAACGGCTCGAGGTCTACCCCCTCGATGAAGTCGCCGAACGCTGGGACCAGTTGGCGGCGGAGAACCGCCATGTCGAGTTCTTCGTCTTCCCCTATGCCGATCTCGCCATGATGAAAATCCTCCACCCCAAACCCTCCGAAGGCGAGATGAGACCGCAAAGGGATATGGATGACACCGCGTTCCGCAGAGTCTGCGATCTGTCGAAGCGCTTCCCCTTCCTCATCCCTTCCCTGCAACGCCGCCTGTTGCCGAAGGAAATGAAGCGCCGCCGCGTCGGCCCCGCCTACCGCATCTTCCCATCGGATCGCACCGTGAAGTTCGAGGAGATGGAATACGAACTCCCCCGCGCCAACGGCTGGCCCGCCCTGCGCGAAGTCATCGCCTGGATCCGCAAGAAGAGGCTGCCCGTCACCTTCCCGTTCGAATTCCGCATCGTCGCCGCCGACGATATCTGGCTAAGCCCCTTCCAGGGCCGCGACGGCGCATCCATCTCGATGCACCAGTATCACCGCATGGCCTGGCAGGACATTTTCAGCGAGGCCGAGAAAATCTTCCGCGCCCACGATGGCCGCCCGCACTGGGCCAAGCGCCACACGCTGACCACAGCCGATGTTCACGCGCTCTACCCGGATGCCGCAAAATTCTGCGCCGTGCGCGACCGCATCGATCCCGGCGCGAAGTTCGCCAACGCGCATCTCACCCAGCTGTTCGGTATCGAAGCCAAGGCCGTCTGACCCATGAATGACCGTGATCTCCACGCGCATCTCATCAACCAGCAGGGCGGGCGCCGTTCGTTCAACACGCCCGTGCTCGTGATCGATCTCGATGCGTTCGAGAAGAACGTCGCCGACATGGCCGCCTACGCCGCCGCCAACGGCCTGCGCCTCCGTCCGCACGCCAAGACCCACAAATGCGCCGAGATCGCCCGCCGTCAGGTCGCCGCCGGCGCCGTGGGCATCTGCTGCGCCAAGCTGGGCGAAGCCGAAGAAATGGCGGCGGGCGGCATAGACGGCATTCTCATCACCTCGCCCGTGGTGTCAGCGCCTGCGATGGAACGGCTGGTCGCCCTCAACGAGCGCATCGGCGGCCTGCAGGTCGTCGTCGACAATCCCGACAACGCCCGTGCGCTCGCCGCGACCATCGGCTCACACAAACGCCTGACGGTCCTGATCGACATCGACCCCGGCATCCGCCGCACCGGCGTCGCTTCCGCCGAGGCAGTCGTCGCGCTGGCGCAGGTCATCGCAGGCTTGCCGCAACTCAACCTGCTCGGCGTCCAGTACTATTGCGGCCGCCAGCAGCACATCGAGAAATATGTCGAGCGCCGGGCCGACATCATCGACCGCACGGATTATCTGCGCACGATCATCGCCGCCCTTGCAGAAGCAGGCTTCGCTCCCCGGATCATCACCGGCGGCGGCACGGGCACGCACAGGATCGACGTGGAACTCGGCGTGCTCAACGAACTTCAGACTGGCTCGTACATTTTCATGGATCGCCAGTACAATGTCTGCGACATCAGCGGCGAAGGCACGCCGGGTTTTGAAACGTCCCTGCTGATCGACGCGCGCGTCGTCAGCGCCAACACCCCCGGCCTCGGCACCATCGACGCCGGCTTCAAAGCCATGGCCACCGACGGCGGCCCACCCACCGTCCTCTCAGGCGCCCCCGCCGGCGCAGCCTTCCACTTCATGGGCGACGAACACGGCCTGGTCCTCTTCGGCGAAACCTCGCCCCCGGTCGGCACGATCGTCACCCTCGCCGTCCCCCACTGCGACCCGACCGTAAACCTCTACGATTTCTACCACGTCGTAAGAGGCGACACCCTGGTAGACCTCTGGCCCATAGAAGCCCGCGGCCGCTCCCGGTAGTAGTACGAAGTAGCAGCAATAATAAGACTAGCGCCGCGCCACCGTCCTGAACCCGATATGCGAAGACCCCGTATCCGGCGGCCCAGCCTGCCGCGCCGACGGGCGATAGCGCAGGCAGTAATTGTCTGCACACAGGAACGACCCGCCCTTGATGATCCGCTCCCCCCGCGCGCCGGGAAATGGATCGCGCGTCCACTCCCACACATTGCCGGTCATATCGTGTAGGCCGAATGCGCTGGGCGGATAACATCCAACAGGCGCAGTCGTCGCCGCATAACCATCCTTGCCTTCGTCAACGACCGGGAACATACCTTCCCATGTGTTGGCGCGCGGCTCGACCGTATCGCGCTCTTCATTGCCCCACTCGAACCGCGCACCCTCCTGCCCGGCCCGTGAGGCGAACTCCCACTCCGCCTCCGTCGGAAGATCGCGGCCGCGCCATTGCGCGTAGGCAAGCGCATCTTCATAGCCGACATGAACGACCGGATGCCGCTCACGCCCGGCAATCGTGCTGCCCGGCCCTTCCGGGTGCTTCCAACTGGCGCCATCGACCACCCGCCACCAGTCCGAAGGATCGTTCAGACTGGTCTGCGGCGCGCCGACGAACACCACCGACGATGGTTTCAGCATCTCAGGCGGCACGCCTGGATAGAGCGCCGGATCGGGGTCGCGCTCGGCCAATGTCTTGTAGCCGGTCGCCGCAACGAACGCAGCGAACTGCTCGTTTGTGACTTCGGTCCGATCGATCGAGAAAGCGGCGACGATCACAAGTTTGGCCGGCCCCTCCTCCGGCTTCTCCGGGTTGGCGCCCATCGTGAACTCGCCGCCGGGAATTTGCACATCGGCATTCTCGACAGCAGGGCACGCGCGCACCGCTGGCGCCGCGGCGGCGGATTGATCGGCCGGCTCATCGACCGCGCCCTGCCCGCACGCAGACAGAAGCACAAACGCAGCCAGCCCAGCGATCCGCATGCCTTGCTCTCCCACACTCTCTCGTTCGGCGCAGACACACCCTGCCCGATGCCTCGCCGCACGACACCTGCAGCAGGCTTCAAGCACCCGTGAGCGCCTGTTTCAAAGATAATGCTTGATCGAAACCGGAATTACTATTCATATTTTGAACCAGAGACGATGAAGCAAGAATTTCCTCGCTGGACGGATTGCAAGATGCAGCCGGGGCTTGAACCAGTTGGAAGAACCATCGAACGCAGGGCGTCAGCTTCCGCGTCATTCGCTGGTGGCAGGCTGGGCCATGCCGGGAGGATTGCGGAGACGATGGCAAAGATAGAGAGCAACCCCGGTTCAGATGCGTGGGTACGCCCCGCACACCAGACGCGCTCGCGCGAGCAACGGGACCGGCTGCTCAAGGCGGCTGAGCGGGTTTTCGCCAAGGAGGGCTTTGCGGGCGCCCACGTCTCGCAGATCGCCGAACTGGCGCAATGCTCGGTCGGCAGTTTCTATCGCCGATTCAAGGACAAGGAAGCGCTGTTCTTCGCACTCCAGGAAGACATGGCTGAGCGCGCGCACGACAACATCCAGAAAGTCTTCGACAATTCGGACTGGCTGACGCGCCCATTGTCCGAGAAATTCGAGGAGTTCATCCGCAACACGGCCCGTACGGTCGTGCGGATCGAGGGATACTATCGCGCGCTGTTCGAGATGAGCCTGCGCGGGCACCAGGTCTGGGCGCCCATGCGCTCGCTTGAAGACTACCAGGCGCAACGCATCGCGGAGACGCTCGCCGCCCGCAAGATCTCCACCGAACGCGAAGACTTCGTGCGCTCCACGTCTAGCGCCATTCGTATGGTCAACGGCGTCATCATCAGCACCGTGATCCACCAATCCGGCCAGTACGAACCGGACGACCCGGCTTTCCATCGCGAGCTGGCCATCGTGCTGTTGCGATATCTCGGCATCGAGAAGGAGACTCGCGGCCGATAGTGAAACTGCTCAAAGCGCCGGCATCAGACCGGACGCATACATAGGGAGACGGACTCATGGCACGGCCTACATTGCAGTGCGGCGACAGCACCCTGTCCCGCACGAGGGTACTCTTTTGCTCGGTTGCAGCCATTGCGTTGATCGGCGCGCCGGCTTTTGCGCAGGAAACCCCACCCGCCGAAACTGAAAGCGGCGGACTCGACCGCGTGATCATCACGGCGCAGAAGCGCGCCGAGGATATCCAGGATGTCCCGATGTCGGTCACGGCGTTCGGCGCCGAACAGATCGAAGCAGCCGGCATCACGAATATGACCGACCTCGCAACATCCGTTGCCGGCCTGCAGATCGATTCCTCGAACAACCTGCGCAACACGTCCGTCGTCATCCGCGGCATCGGCTCGTCGGGCACCAATCCCGGCATCGAGACCAGCGTCGGCGTCTTCCTTGATGGCGTGTACCTGCCCTCCGGCGGCATGATCCAGGGCGAGCTTCTGGACGTCTCCTCCGTGGAAGTCCTGCGCGGGCCGCAAGGCACGCTCTATGGCCGCAACACGCCGGTCGGCGCGATCAACATCACGACGCAGAAGCCGGACGAGGATTTCTCGGCCCAGCTGCGCGTCGGCGCGGGCAGCCATGATTCGTATAACGCAGCCGGCTATATCGGCGGCGGCCTTGGCGAAGGCGTGGCGGGCCGCATCTCGGGCTGGTGGCGCGATCGCGGCGGCTATGTCGAAAACCTCTTTACGGGCGAAGACACCAACAACTACAGCGGCAAGGGCGTTCGCGGCCGCCTGCTGTTCGATCCTGGCGACGGCTGGGAAATCAACGTCATCGGCCACTGGTCTGCCTTCGAGCAGAACTGCTGCGTCGGCGAGCAGATCGACCCGACCGGCCCGATGGGCATAGCAACGCCGGGCTTCCTGGCCGCACAAACGGCGCTTGGCTTCCCGTTCCGCAACTACGACGACCACGATTTCGTCGTCGATGCCGACGATGTCGGCAACGACAAGACCATGACGTGGGGCCTTTCGGCCGACGTCACCAAGGATCTTGGCGACGGCCACACGCTGACATCGATCTCGGCGTTCGAATACTGGAACAACAATGTCGAAATCGCGGTCGACAGTCTGCCGCAAACGGTGACGCGCAACTTCCAGCAGCAGATCAACAACTCGTGGAGCCAGGAACTTCGCCTCGCCTCGCCCACTGGCGGCGCGATCGAATATCTCGGCGGCCTGTTCTTCTATGCGCAGGACACGGTCTACACGAACACGATCTGGATCGGGCCGGGCGCGAACCGCCTGTTCCCGCCAGCAGTCTGTGGCGCAGCGCCATGCCTGTTCACGGTAGGCGATTCTGGTTATTCGCTCTTCGACCAGACGACCAACAGCATCGCCGCCTTCGGCACGGTGACCTGGAACGTCAGCGAAGACCTGTCGTTCACGGGCGGCCTGCGCTTCTCGAAGGACGACAAGCGGGTCAACATCTCGCACACCAACTCGCCGGCCGCGAGCCCGACCTTCAACGCAGTCCAGCGCGCCTACACTCCGGGCCTGCAGGAGCGCGAGGAAGACAACGTCACCTGGCAGCTCAACACCAAGTACCGCCTCAGCGACGACATCCTGCTGTTCGCCACGGCGTCCACCGGCGTCAAGGCCGGCGGCTTCAACAGCAGGCGCGGCAGCGCGACTGATCCGGTGGAATTCGAGGAAGAAACCTCGTTCACCTACGAGGCCGGCATCAAGAGCAGGCTGTTCGACAATCGCATGGTGCTGAACGCCACGGCGTACAATATGGAGCTGAACGATTTCCAGGAGTCCGTTCTCAACCCGGTGACCGGCACCGGCTTCATCGTCGGCAATGCTGGCCAGCGCCAGGTCAACGGCATCGAGCTCGATTTCCGCGCTGCCGTGACGGATCAGCTGACGCTCGACGGCTCGCTTGGCTGGATGAACGCCGAATACACGGATCGCCCCTCGGGCCAATGCGCAATCGGGCGCACGCCTGACGGTCTGCTGCCCAACACCTGCAACTATAATGGCATGACGCCCGAGAAGTCGCCGGAGTTCAAAGGCTCGTTCGGCGCTGCGTGGGAACAGCCGCTGGGCAATGACCTGTTCTGGACGACCCGTGGCGAGGTCACCTTCACGACAGACTACAACGTCGAGCCGACACTGGACCCGTCGCTCCAGGTCGACGGCTATCAACTCTGGAACCTGCGCACATCGGTGGGCCCGGACGACGGTCGCTGGCAGGTCTCCCTGTGGGGCCGCAACCTCGCGAACGAGGCTTACTATGTTGAAGGCGCGCCTCAACCCGTGGCCGCTTTCATCAGTGCTGGCGGAACGGCTGCCGCGCGCGGCTTCATCGGCTGGTACGGCGCACCGCGCACGTACGGCGTCGAACTCACCGTCAAGTACTAGGCCTGTGGCTGCCCGGCGCCGGCCGGGCAGCCGCCCTTTTTTGCAGCGGGACCATGACACAGAAACCGTATCGCATTCTTGGCGCGCTTGGCTCGCCCTACTCGCTGAAGATGCGCGCGATCATGCGCTATCGCCACATTCCGCATACCTGGATCCTGATCACTCCCGAGCACGACCGCGAACGCAGCGCGGTGAAGGTGCCCGTGATCCCCGTCATCCAGTATCCGAACGGCAGCTATCGCAACGATTCAACGCCGATGCTGCACGAACTCGAGGCGCTTCATCCCGGCCAGCGCAGCATTGTTCCCGCCGATCCCGCCGACAACTTCCTCGCCTCCCTGCTTGAGGACATGGCCGACGAGTGGGGAACGAAATTCATGTTTCACATGCGCTGGTATCTGCCGCGCGACCAGAAGCAGATGAGCGAGTGGCTGGCCTTCGACCGTTTGCGCGGCGGCGGCTATCCGCACATCAAGGCTTTTGCCGACGCCTTCCGCGACCGGCAGGTTGGCCGCATGCCGATCGTCGGCTGCACGCCGGAGAACGCGCCGCTGATCGATGAGACGCTGCGCATGATTCTCGGCATCCTGGAGGATCATATCCTGCAGCAGCCCTATCTGTTCGGCTCGCGCCCGAGCCTTGCGGAATTCTCGTGGTACGGGCAGCTCTCGCAACTGATCGTCGATCCGACGCCGAACGATCTCCTGCGCGAGATCGCGCCCTTCACGACACGCTGGCTGATGCAGATCGATGATGCGTCTGGCGTGGATGGAAGCTGGCGCGATACCGCCTCACCACGACCACCGGCTATCGAGAAACTGCTCGACTTCGCCGGCCGGGTCTATTTCCCCTTTCTAGTCGCCAATGCGCGCGCCGCTGAAGCTGGCCAGGAGATGTTCACCGTCGGGCTGCTGGGCAAGCCGTGGACGCAGGGCACGTTCAGATACCAGGCAAAATGCCTGCAGACGCTCCGCAAGAGCTACGCAGCGTTACCTGACGCGGCGCGCGCTTCGCTCGATCCGCTGCTCGAACGCACCGGATGCCTCGGGCCGCTGCTCGGTTAGAAAATGCTGGACGATAACGCGCCCAGCGCGATCAATGCTGGAACGAAACGGAGAACCCACATGCGGATAGCGACGGTACTCGCCGCGGCTCTTGCCGCCACAGCGTGCGGAGACGGTGGAGAGCCCGCCAAGCCCGCTGCACGAGCGGACGGCCCGCCCAACATCGTGCTCATCATCGCCGACGACCTTGGACACAACGATGTGTCGATCAACGGCAACCCGATGGTGAAGACGCCACACATCGACTCGATCGGCCACAACGGCGCGCGTTTCCAGACCGGCTATAGCGGCGACGCTGTTTGCTCGACATCCCGTGCGGCGTTGATGACGGGGCGCAACTTCTCGCGCTACGGCTTCGAGTGGCTGCCGAATCTCCCCGGCTTCGCGCGCGCGCGCGACGGGACGTATGCGAAGGAACAGCATCCGCCGCTCATGCTGCCGCAGACCGAGCCGCCGCCGCCGGAGAAGAACGGCCTGCCGCTCACGGAGGTCACGCTGGCCGATGCGCTCAAGGCGCAGGGCTATCACAACGGCATCGTTGGCAAGTGGCACCTCGGCACCTCGCCCGTCCTCGCGCCGACCGAGCGCGGCTTTGACGAGTTCGTCGGCTTCCCCGGCGGTGCGGCGATGTTCGCAAAAAGCGACGATCCGACCGTCAAGACCGTGCTGCTGCCGTGGAGCGGCATCGACGGCTATCTGCACGCCAATCTCACCACCAACATCTGGCGCAATGGCAAGCCGGAGCCGGCGAAGAAATACATGACGGAAGAGTTGGGCGACGAGGCTGTCGGCTTCATCGACCGCAACAAGGAGAAGCCGTTCTTCCTCTACCTGGCCTTCAACGCGCCGCACAATCCGATCCAGGCGCCGATGGCGGACTACAACCGTCTGTCCCACATCAAGGATGAGCGGGCGCGCACCTATTATGCAATGATCGAGTCGATGGATGCGCAGATCGGCCGCGTGATCGCGAAGCTGAAGGCGGATGGCCTTTTTGAGAATACCATTCTCGTCTTCACCAGCGACAATGGCGGCGCTCTGTATCACCATGTGCCGACCGAGAATCTGCCCTTCCGCGGCTGGAAAACCAGCTACTTCGAAGGCGGCCTCAACGTGCCGTTCCTGATGCAGTGGCCGGCCAAGGTGAAGCCCGGCACGATCCTGCCGGGCGTCGCCTCCAGTCTCGATTTCTTCCCGACCTTCGTTGCGGCTGCCGGCGGCGCGATGCCGACGGATCGCGAGTATGACGGTATGAACATCCTGCCCGCTCTCACGGGCGAGGCGCCGGACAGCCTGCTGGACCGGACCTTCTATTGGCGCAAGGAAGACTATCGCGCGATCCGCCACGGCGACTGGAAGTTGCAGACCGCAAAATTCCCGAATCGCGTCTGGCTGTACGATCTCGCCACCGACCCGACCGAGCGTTTCAACGTCGCTGAGAAATTCCCGGAGAAGGTGAAAGAGCTGCAGGCACTCTACGCAACGCAGGAAACCAAATATGTGCCGCCCGCATGGGGCGCCACCGCACGCTCGCGCATCGATATCGATGGCTATCTCGAAGGCGCGGGCGATGATGCGGAATACATCTACTGGGCCAACTAGACTTTCAGCCCGGTCGGAAAACAGGGAGTCCTGGCGCTATGCCGATAGCGCCAGGGCTTCAGATCGGCGACCCGATCGCCGGGCGCGGAAATCCGGGAACCGTCTCCGGCAGGGGGTGCAGGGGCGCACATCGAAGCAACTCGCCCTTGCCGCTGCGGCCAGCCGAATACCAGAACGGCGCCCACGCAAAGGCCAGCTTCCACGCTCCCTGAGATCGTTACGGCCCGCGCACCCAGCGCACAAGGCCGTCAGATGTGACGGTTTGTTCTTGCCTAACCTGCCTGGCATCCGAATACTGGCGCGCATCGAATGCACGGCCCGCCACGCAGCGGCCCGGCGGGGAGCTGAATATGCGCATCGCGGCCTGTATCACGTCCATCGCATTTCTGGCCGCCGCGTGCGCCGCGACGCCGCAAATGGCGGTCACGCCGGACGGCAAGGTATCGCGGCCCAACGAATACGTCGGCTGGTCCGAGGCGACATACGATGGCTACGAACGTTCCTCGTTCTATATCCCCATGCGCGACGGCACGAAGCTCGCCGTCGATCTCTACCGTCCCACGCAGGCCGGCGAGGCGGCAACAGAAAAACTTCCCGTCGTCTGGATGCACTCGCCGTACAATCGTCGTGTCTACAACTCGGGTGAAGCGGCTGAAACGTATCCGGGTTACGCGCTTCGTCTCGCGCCTCACGGATACAACGTCGCCGTCGTCGACTTCCGGGGCGTCTATGCCAGCTTCGGCAAGAACATCGCCTACAACAGGGGCGAATGGGTGAACGAAGCAAGGTGGGATGCCTACGATGTCACCGAATGGTTCGCCGCCCAATCATGGTCGAACGGACGCATCGGCATGTGGGGCTGCTCGGCCACCGGCGGGAGTCAGATGCAGGCGCTGACGACGCGGCCTCCATCGCTGAAGGCCGTGATCCCGATGAGCGCCGAATTCGACGCCTATCATTTCACCACCGTCGGCGGCGTCGCGAGCCCCCGGCCGCAGGCGCCTCCCGGCCAGTCCGGCGAGAACTCCGCCATAGCAGGACGCGACAGGCGGGCCGTCGCCGTGGACGGAGCCGACGGCGCCGCCCTGCTCATCGACGCGATCGCCAGCCATAAGGACAACCTCGACAGTATCGGCGTCGTCCCGTTCAAGGATTCCCTGTCACCCGCCACGAACCTTGAATGGTGGAAGCTCTCAAGCCCGCACACCTATCTGGACGCGCTGATCGACACAGACATCGGCGTCCTGTCAGTAGCGAACTGGGATGAGGCCGGAACGCGCCACGGCCCGTTCTTCACCTTCAACAACCTGCCCAGGAACAACACGAAACTTCTGGTCGGCCCGGCGACGCACTGCGCCTGGTCTGCCGTGAAAGACGAAACGGGATTTGATCTCGTCACCGAAGAGCTGCGCTTCTTCGACTACTGGCTGAAGGGCAAGCCCAACAACGTGATGAACGAACCCGCCGTTACCTATTTCACCTACAACGCACCGAAGGAAAGCCAGTGGCGCGTCAGCGATACATGGCCGATCGCCAATGAACAGCGCACGGTCTTCTATTTGACAGAAGGCGGCGCGCTCGATCGCACGCAATCGCCCGCACGCTCCGAGCGGACGGCGCCGATGTCCCCTCCAACCGGCGCCACCACCACGACTGTTCCGGTTGTAACCGGCGGCGCAATCTACGAGACGGCGGCGCTCGTGCAGGACATGGAAGTCACCGGCCACCCGGAAATGACGCTCTGGCTGAAAACCACCGCTGGCGACACCGACGTCATGGCGCGCATCGAAGACGTCGCCCCCGATGGATCGACCCGTTCCTACCAGATGCTAGGCAGGCTGCGCGCTTCGCACCGGGCGCTCGCCAAGCCGCCCTACAATCACCTCGGTCTTCCGTGGCATTCCTTTGCACAGGCGGACGCAAGACCCGTTCCCCCCAGCGAGCCTGTCGAGCTGAAGTTCGACCTGCTGCCGATGTCCTACATCTTCAAAACCGGCCACCGGATTCGCGTCACCGTCACCTTTGCCGACCCGCAACTGCGCGAGGCGCCGCCCCCGGTGACGATCCTGACGGGCGGCGCAACGCCGTCGGCGCTCACGCTGCCGTTGATCCCGATCGACTGAAACGCCGCGCGCCTAGGGCTTGGCGAACACGCCGTTGCGGCGGCCCCAATCCATTACGAGCCCCGGCCAGGCCGAGCGCGGGTCGTCGTCGATGCCGCGCAGTCCGAAGCCGTGCCCTCCACTGTCGAATACATGCAACGCGGACGGCACGCCCGCCCTGCGTAGCGCATCGAACATCAACAGCGCATTGGCGACGGGCACGCTGGCATCGTCCGCCGCATGGATCAGCAGCGTCGGCGGCATAGTCGCTGGCGGCGCAGTCTCCAGCGAATACTTCTCCACCGCCGCCTGCGTCGGATCACGCCCAAGAAGGTTCTCGCGCGACCCGGCATGCGCAACGTCTGCATTCATGGACACCACGGGGTACATCAGCGTCACCGCGTCAGGGCGCGCCGACAACTCGTCCACCGAATCGCGCGCTGCGTAAACGCTGGCGTCGAACCGCGTGGCAAGCGAGCCCGCCACATGCCCGCCAGCCGAAAAGCCCATCACCATTACACGCGCCGGGTCCACGCCATCGGCGTTCGCCCGCGAGCGGATCACCCGCATGGCGCGCTGCGCGTCCTGCAGCGGCGTGTCCGGCCCAGCGGCCCAGCCCTGTTGCGGCAGGCGATGCTTCAGCACATAGACGGTAGCCCCCTGGCGCGAGAACCAGCGCGCGCCTTCGAATCCCTCCTTGTCGATCACCACCCAGCGATATCCGCCGCCAGGAACGATCAGGATCGCCGATCCATCCGGCCGTTCCGCGCGGAACACCGACAGGGTCGGCCGCGTCACATCGTGCGCGGCGCGATCGGCAAGACCGAGGGGATTGTCGCGATCCACCACATGCTCGGAGAGGTTCACCGCCTCACCGCCCGGCGCACCGCCCGGCCACAGCTCGATCTCGAGATCCGGCGCACGGCCGGAATCGACCAGGAAGCCATCCGCTTTCGGCTTCAGCGGATAGGAAATGACAAGGTCGAGCGGCTCGTCCCCCAATTGCCGGATACCCACGACAGCGCCGTCATAGAGATAGGCCGCCATCCCCGCCGTCAGCGTTCGCGTCTCTCCATCGGAAACAACTTCGCCCCGGCCCGCCAGCACATAGTAGACTTCATCATGGTCGATCGGGTGCTCGCCGATCGCAGACCCTGGGTGCAGCACGCGGCGGCGGAACTCCATCGTCCGGCCGGGCGCCGCATCGCTGATGCGGTAAGCCGTGCTCATGCCAATGGCCCCGTGCGGCGGCGCCTGGTCCACCGAAACCTCGCGCTGGTCCACCACGACCATCCGGGGAGCGATGCTGGCGCCATGCAAGGCGGACGCTCGCTGGGGAGCGTTCGCCGGCGCAACACAGGCGCTTGCGATCAGGCCGACAATGGCGGCTGAAAGCCTCCGCATCGCGAGCCCCACCTATTTGAACCAGCCCGGCAGCGCCAGCGACAGGGCTGGCCAGAAAGTCACAAGCAACAACGCGAAGACGAGGGCTCCATAGAACGGCCATATCGTTCGCAGCGCCGTCTCCATCCGCGTCTTGCCGATGGCGGAGGCGACGAACAGCACAGAGCCCACAGGCGGCGTCACCAGCCCGATGCCCAGATTCAGCATCATTATGATGCCGAAATGCACCGGGTCCACGCCTACATCGATCGCCACGGGGAGCAGGATCGGCGTGGTGATGATGATCAGCGGCGACATGTCCATGAACGTGCCGAGCAGAAGCAGGATCACATTGATGATCAGCAGCACCAGGATGGGGTTGTCGGTGATCGATGTGATCAGACTGGCGAGTTGTCCGGGGGCCTCGAGAATGGCGAGCGCGTGTCCGAAGGCGGTTGCCGACCCGATGATCAGCAGCACCATCGCGGTTATGCGCACCGACTGCGCGGCCGCCTCGCGGAAGCGCGTCCAACCGAGCGAACGATAGGCAAATGCCCCGATGACGATGGTGTAAACAACAGCGATCGCGGATGACTCCGTCGCAGTGAACATGCCTGACAGGATGCCGCCCATGATGATCGCGGCTGCGAAAAGGCCGGGGATCGCCAGCATGATCGCGCGCAGGAACGGCGCCCAGCCGGGGAATGAACCGCGCGGATAACCACGCTTGACCGCCACCATCCAGCTGACCAACGCCAGCAGGAACGCCGTCAGGATGCCGGGAAACACGCCGGCGAGGAACAGGTCGCCGATGGATACGCCGATGCCGCTGGCCGCGGAATAGATGATCATGTTGTGGGAAGGCGGGATCAGCAGACCGACGATGGCCGCAGTCGCCGTCACGTTGACTGCATAGTCTTCGCCATAGCCCCTCGCCTTCATCGACGGCATGATCGTCGAGCCGATGGCCGACGCACTTGCGATGGCCGAGCCGGACACAGCGCCAAAGAGCGTGGATGCGCCAACCGTCACAACGCCCAGCCCGCCGCGCGACCGCCCGAACGCCGCTTCGGCGATCTGCACCAGCCGGTCGGCGATGCCGGCGCGATACATGAGATCGCCCGCGAAAACGAAGAACGGGATCGCCATCAGCGAGAAGGTGCTGACGCCCGCCGCCATCCGCTGGAACACGACGACCAGCGGTATATCGAGCGCGAGGAAACATGCGATGGACGCGCCCATCAGCGCAAAGGCCACCGGCACGCCGATCGCCAGCAGGACGACGAGCACGCCCATCAGGATCGCAAGTTCCATCAGGCGGCATCCTTCGCTGCGCCGCTCTCGGGGGCGATCAGCTTCTCGATTGCGAAAATGAAGATCAGGCCGCCCGAAATCGGCAGGCCGAGATAGGCAAGGCCGCGTGGAATGCCCAGCGAGGGGATCGTGTGACTCCACGTACGCAGCACAAGTTCGCCGCCCATCACCAGCATCGCCAGCCCGCATGCGGCCACGACGACTGAACCAACCGCCTGCATGATCCGCCGCGAACGGTGCGGCATGGCCTCCTCGAGCGCGACGATGCGGATGTGGAAGCCTTCGCGAACGCCGGCGGCGGCGGCGAGGAAGGCGAACCAGATCATCAGGACCTGGGCGGCCTGCTCCGTCCACGACGGGCTCGACGACAGGATGTAGCGGCCGATCACCTGCCAGGCGACAATGGCGGTCATAATCACGAGGCCCGTCGCCGCGAGCCCGATCAGCAGCTGCGAGGCTGCCTTTGAGAGGCGCCGCACCGGATGGTTGGTCATGGCGCCATCCCTTCGATCTCGGCGACAAGGCGCTTCTGGAACGGCGTCGTGACGAAGCGATCGTAGATCGGCTTCATCAAGCTGCGGAACGCATCGCGATCCGTCACGTCGTTTTCCTTGACGCCGGCGGCCAGCAATCGCTCGCGCGACGCCGCAACGCGCTCGTCCCACAGGCGGCGCATGAAAGGTACGCTCTCCGCCGCGCAGGCCAGGATGATCTCGCGGTCGCCGCTGGAGAGTTTGTCCCAGCGCGCCTTGGCCATGAGCAATACTTCAGGCGTCATGGTGTGACGTGTGAGGCTGAAATAGGGAGCAGCCTCGAAGTGTCGCCCCGACTCGAATGACGGCCAGTTGTTCTCGGCGCCGTCGATCACGCCCTGGACAAGCGATTGGTAGACCTCGCCCAGGTCCATCGGCGTTGCATTGGCGCCCATGCCGTTGATCATCTCAACCGAAAGGTCGGAATTCGGCGTGCGGATCTTGAGACCTTTCATGTCCGCGGGGGAGTGGATCGGCCGCCTGGTGTTGTAGAAACTGCGCTCGCCGGAGTCGTAATAGCAGAGCCCGATGAGACCATGCGGCTCCAGCCTGTCGAGGATCGCGCGGCCCGGCGCGCCGTCGAGTACGCGGCGCATGTGATCCTGCGAGCTGAACAGGAATGGCAGCGATGGAATCGTCGTGTCGGGTTCGATCGCGTTGAGCGGGGACATGAAGACACGGTTGAGGTCGAGCCCGCCGAAGCTGGTGATCTCCAGCGTGTCACGCTCGGCGCCCAACTGGCCGCCCGCATAGACCTTTACACCCAATCGTCCGCCCGTGCGCTCCGTGATGAGCCGCCCCATCTCCTGCACGGCCTCGACGGTGGGATAGCCGACCGGGTGCGTATCGCTCGACAACAGCATGCGCGGGCCGGACCTGCCGCACGCGGCAAGGCCCAGCGCGCCGAGACCGCCCATGACGGCTGCGCGGCGCGTGATTGCAGGCGGAAGACCCGGCGAAGACGCCATGGCTCTGATTAGCCTCCCCTTTCGGCCGTGTCTTGCGCTCCTTGATGGTCGCGGCACGGCTCTGTCGTGGCGTGTATGGTAACCGGTGTCAAATGAAGCGCAAGCCAGTTCAGGCCATGCCCTGCCGGTGAATTATTTCGCGCTTGCAGCATAAATCGACACATTTACCTAACGGAATGCACGACTCGGCAACACGTGCGCCAAAAAAATGCGCGCCGATAGGAAACCGGTGTCATTTTTTCTTGCGTCTATGGTAACCGGTAGCTATCGATAGCGGCATCGAGGGTGGGGAACCTCATCCCACACAAAAATAAGCCGGGTCTGCATTGATGGGCACGGCGCTTTTAGGGAGCGGAACAATGGCTCAATCGAGCAACTGGACATCGTGGACCCGGCTTGGCGCTGGCGTCTCCCTGCTGACCTTGTCGTCGGCGCTGTGCATGGCCGCGCCGGCCGTCGCGCAGGAGCGAACCGCGGCCGGCGACGACGTCGTCATCATCACCGGCTTCCGCGAAAGCCTCGCGGCCTCGATCGAAGCCAAGCGCGAAGACGCCGGCATCGTCGATGTCATCACGGCTGAAGACATCGCCGACTTCCCTGATCTGAACCTCGCCGAATCTCTCCAGCGCGTTCCCGGCGTCCAGATCGACCGCGACGGCGGCGAAGGCCGCACCATCAACGTCCGCGGCCTGTCCTCGGACTTCGTCCGCGTGCGCCTCAACGGCATGGAAGCGCTGGCCACCACCGGCGGACGCGACGGGCGCCAGAACCGCAACCGCGCCTTCGACTTCAACGTGTTCGCATCCGAACTGTTCAATTCGATCAAGGTCTCGAAATCCCAGTCCGCTGAAACCGAGGAAGGCTCGCTCGGCGCCACGGTCGATCTCACCACCGCCCGCCCATTCGACTATGACGGCTTCACCATGGCCGGCGGCGTGCAGTTCTCCTACAACGACCTCGCCCGCAACACCGACCCGCGCTACACCTTCCTCGTCTCCGACCAGTTCCTCGATGGCCAGCTCGGCGTCCTGTTCTCGCTCGCCTACGCGACGCGCAACACGATCGAGGAAGGCTCCAGCTCGGGCCGCTTCCGTATCCCCGGCGCCGATGGCTGCGCCGCGCCGCCGCCGACCTCCGGGACCGCTGTCGGCGCCAACCGATGCTATCAGACAGTCTCCGGCCCCATCACCACGCCATCGGGCGTTCTGACTGGCGCCGCCGCCGCAGCTGCCGCCAACAACGCAGCTCACCCGCGCATCCCGCGCTATGGCCGCATTTCCTACGACCGCGAGCGTCTGGGCTCCACCTTCTCGGTGCAATACCAGCCCTTCGAGTCGACCACGTTCGGTTACGACCTGCTCTATGCAAACCTCAAGGAAACGCGCGGCGAGGAATTCCTCGAGGCGATCAGCTTCGCGCGCGAAACCGCCGCCGCCGGCCTGCGCGCCACAGACCTGATCTCGGGTACGGTCGATGCGTCCAACACGTTGGTCGCCGGTACGTTCGACAATGTGGACATCCGGGTCGAACAGCGCCGCGACAATCTGGAGACCGAGTTCTTCCAGAACGTCTTCCGCGTCGACCACGAGTTCGCCAGCAATCTCCGCGGTGAACTCGTCGCGGGTCACACGCGCGCCGTGCAATACAACCCCAACCAGACGACGCTGACATTCGAGCGTTATGACGTTGACGGATACTCATACGACTATTCGGACCCGAACCTGCCCGTCTTCAATTACGGGTTCGACGTCACCGACCCGAACAACTTCCTGTTCTCCGGCTCGGCCGCGCTGGGCGATGCATCGATCATCCGCATGCGCCCGAACAAGGCCGTGAACACGTTTCTCGCCCTTGACGGCCGCCTCATCTACGAATTCGACGACGTGTGGACATTCAAGGCCGGCGCGACGCAGAAAACCTTCGAATTCGTCGGCACCGAATCTCGCCGCACCGCCGAAGCCCTGCCTGCGGGACTTCTGGCGGCCCTCGCAAACGGCGGCCACTCCATCCAGAGCTACTCGACCCTTTTGACAGGCTTCGGCCGCGGCATGAGCCTGCCTGCCGGCACCCCAACCTCGTGGGTTGTTCCGTCCATCAACCGGCTCAACAATATCATCGACTTCGAGTGCGACTGCATCAACGCCTTCGGCGATTTCCGCACAGACGCGGTCAGCAGCCTCGGTGAAAACCGCTCTGCCGAGGAGAAATCGACCGGCATCTGGGTCCAGGCCGATTTCAACTTCGATCTCGGCACGATGCCCGTGCGCGGCAACATCGGCGTCCGCCGGGTGAAAACCGAACTCACATCGGTTGGTTACACAAACTTCGGCTCAGGCGCGGTCCCGACCACGGCGGAAAATTCCTACAGCCGCACACTGCCGTCGGCGAACGTCTCGATCGAGCCGGTCGAAAACTTCCTGGTGCGTTTTGCCGCCGCCAAGACGATCGCACGGCCCAGCCTGCCCGCCCTCACGCCGGGCGGCACGCTTGACTTCAACCCGCCGGGCTTCTCGATCAACTCGGGCAACCCGTTCCTCGAGCCGATCGAGTCCACCAATTACGACGTCTCGTTCGAATGGT
The DNA here is from genome assembly GCA_964529555.1 of uncultured Rhizobium sp. Lineage (GTDB taxonomy): Bacteria > Pseudomonadota > Alphaproteobacteria > Caulobacterales > Hyphomonadaceae > UBA7672. Next base: position 103,036 of record CAZGWV010000001.1, on the reverse strand, counting down.
ATCCGTATGACGAGGCGCTGTTCGCCGTCGCCTTCTTCCAGAAGGACATCGACACATTCGTGCAGCGCCTGCGCCAGATGATCCCCTACAGCCAGACCGGCTTCCCGGATTCGCTGCTGCCCTCGGGCGTGCCGAACACCGAACTGTTCGACACCAACACCTTCCTCAACACGCCCGGCGGCGAACTGAGGGGCTTCGAAGTGACGGCGCAGACGCCGTTCTCCTTCCTGCCTGCTCCGTTCAACAATTTCGGCGGCCAGATCAGCTACACCAACATCGAAAGCGAAGTGTCCTACGTGCTCGCGGCGACCATTGGCGCGGGCTTCGTGCAGGCGCCTCTCACGGGGCAGTCGCCCAAATCGCTCAGCGCGACGATCTACTACGAAGACGGTCCTTTCCAGGCCCGCCTCTCAGCCGTGTCGCGCGATGAATATCTAACGCTGGTTCCCGCCGCGAGCGGCAACGACTTCGAAGGCAAGGCCGAAGTGCTGAACCTCGACTTCTCCGCCTCCTACCAGATGACAGACAACTTCACCGTGTCCTTCGAGGCGATCAACCTCACCGACCAGTATGACGAGCGCTGGATCAACTCGGCCCGCCACAACAACCTGAACTACGAGCACACCGGCCGCGAGTTCGTGTTCGGCGGCCGCTACAAGTTCTAGATCCCTGCCCGGTCTGGCGGCCTGCACACGCAGGCTCGCCAGACCGGCGGGCGAACTTGCCGAACTTCGTGTTTTCCCTGCTGCAGACTTCGCGCCGGACCCGGAAATGGTTCCGGCGTTTGTTTTCAGGCTTTGGAGATCGTGCGGTCTGGCCTCAAGCCGGAACGGCGCGGCAGGCGATAGCGCCACAGCCTTCGAACGCGATGACCGACGACTGGCCTGCCAGAATGTCGTGTACGCCCGTGATAGCGCCCGAAGAGACCAGCTGTCCCTTGCGCAACGGACGGCCGCGCTCGGCAAGATGCGTCAGCAGGAAACACAATCCAGCCAGCGGCCCACCCGGCAGCGCCAGTGCGCCGCCAGTTCCAACCACCTGCCCCTCGATCTCCGTCGAGACCTCGATGCCATCCATCCGCGCGCGCCAGTTGTCGATCGCGCCGCCCACGATGACGCCGAAATTGTTCCCGAAATCGGAACTCACCACGGTGGGCCCGAGATCGTTGATCATCCGCATCGGGCTGCCCGCTGTCTCGACGCCGATGTGAACCGCCTCGACCAGCGCCGCCGCCTCATCGTCAGTCCAGTTCGTCTTGCCCGCAGGCGCATCGGCGCCCATGCGGAACACGAACTCGCCCTCGACCGCCGCAAAGCCACCCGAGAACACCGGGAACTCCACCGCCACGCCTGGCTCGGCCGTGCGCACGTCCTTGGAAAAGATAGGCCCGGCCAGCCGCTCGGCCTTGAGCGCATCACGCAGGTGCACGCCCACAAGCCCGATCTTCCAGCCGGCGACGTCATCGTCCCAGATCGAAATGCCGGCGTCCTGGATACGATAGGCCTCCGCCATGCTCGCTGGCATCGGGCCGGGAAAGGCGTCCAGCGCGCGGCGGTCGCGGCGAGCGGAAACCAGCGCGGCGGCGATCCCGTCCGAAGTTGCGAGCCTTGCGCTGTCCATGCTGTCTCTTCCCAGGGGGCGGCCGGATTCCGTGCCGGAGGAGGCCGTGAATCACGATTTCGACGTCACAGTTGCGCTCTTGGGAAACCGGTGTCAATTCTTGATATCGCCGCATATGGCGCAGGGTGGAAATTCGGAGCGAGAGATGACGAGACGCCGCCTCACGAGCATTGCGCTGCTGACCGGGCTGGCCCTGTCGGCCTGCGTTGGCACAACGGCAATCGGCCAGATTGGCGGCC
>CAZGWV010000001.1:0-101077 GCA_964529555.1 uncultured Rhizobium sp. | reverse complement strand
GGGCTGGCCCTGTCGGCCTGCGTTGGCACAACGGCAATCGGCCAGATTGGCGGCCAGGTTGGCGGCCCGGCTGACGGCCAGGCCGGCGCCGCGCCGAGCCTGCTCGCCGCCGATCCGATCTCGTCCTGGTTCCCCGCCCCCATGGGCTGGGCCGCCGACACGAAAGGCGGCCGCGGCGGCCAGATCATCCGCGTCACCAACCTCAACGCCGAGGGGCCCGGCTCCTTCCGCGCCGCAGTCGAGACCAAGGGCCCGCGCATCGTCGTGTTCGAGGTTGGCGGCGTCATTGATCTTGGCGCCAAGACCCTGCGCGTCTCCGAGCCCTTCCTCACCATCGCGGGCCAGACCGCGCCTTCGCCTGGCGTCACGCTGATCAAGGGCGGCATGGACATCGCGGCGCATGACGTGATCGTCCAGCACATCCGCATCCGCCCCGGCTCAGCCGGCGGCGACTGGCGCACGGGCCCCGACTTCGATTCCATCTCCACGGTCGGCGCCTACAATGTCGTCGTCGATCACTGCTCGCTGACCTGGGGCACGGATGAAAACCTCTCCGCCTCCGGCCCGCGCTTCACCGGCACGACGCAGGCCGAATGGCAGATGGGAGCCAGCCACAAGATCACCTACTCGAACAACATAATCGCAGAGAGCCTCGCCTACTCCACCCACCCGAAAGGCGAGCACTCCAAGGGGTCGCTGATCCACGACAACGCCGCCGACATTCTCATCATCGGAAATCTGTACGCCCACAACTATGAACGGAATCCGCTGTTCAAGGGCGGCGTGCATGGCACGATCGTGAACAACATCATCTACAATCCCGGCCAGCGCGCGCTGCACTACAACCTCATGGCCAACGAGTGGGGCGCGATCGCGCCCGTCAACGGCCAAATGACCGCCGTCGGCAACGTCCTGCGCGGCGGACAGGATACGGCGAAAGGCATGCCCTTCCTGACGATCGGCGGACAAGGCGACCTCGACTATCACGGCGCCGATAACCTGATGGTGGACCGCTGGGGCCAGCCCCTGCCCGAGCTAGGCTCCTACGGCCAGACCGGCGCCAAGATCATCCGCCACGACCGCCCGGTCGACTGGCCCTCGGGCCTCATCGCCATGCCTGCAATTCAGGTCGAAACCCACGTCCTCACCCACGCCGGCGCCCGCCCGTGGGATCGCGACGCAGACGATGTCCGCGTGCTGGCCGATGTCGCGGAAGGGCGCGGCGAAATCATCGACCACGAGAACGAGACCGGCGGCTATCCCAAACATGAAATGACAAGGCGCGCCTTCGATCCCGCCCTGTGGGATCTCGACACCATGCGCCCGAAGGACATCTCCGCGCTCGACAGCGACGCCAAGGCGCGAGGAACGTAAGGCGGGAGCCGCGATCGGCAGACGCCCTTCCTTCCCGGTTCGGCGGCAATCGCCGCCGCGCTGACGCGACCCAGCGCACGCTGCGCCGACGGCAGCGCTGCGCGTGCACATGACTTGAGCGCTTGAGACTTGCGGCGCGCGGCCATCGGAGGCCTGCCGCCACGTAATGGCTACCGATCCACCACCGGGATCGTCTGCTTCAGCCGCCCGCCCACGCGGATCATCTCCACGCGCGTCGCAAGCCCGGTGGCATCGTCGGACTCGATATAGACCCCACACATCGTCGCCGGACCCTCCGCCGGAGACTTCCGCTCGACCGGCAGGCGCGTGGAGGCGCGCTGAACCAGCGGCCCCTTCTTCATGCCGATCACGCTGTCATAGTCGCCGCACATGCCCGCATCCGTCTGATACGCCGTACCGCCCGGAAGGATCTGGGCGTCCGCCGTGGGCACATGCGTATGCGCGCCAATAACAGCAGTCGCGCGGCCATCGCAGAAATGGCCCATGATGTATTTCTCCGCCGTCGCCTCGGCGTGCATCTCCACGATCACAGCATCGGCGACCTGCCGCAGCGGCGCTTCATCCAGCGCCCGCTGCACGCCCTGGATCGGGTCGTCCAGCGACTCCATGAAAGCCGAGCCGTGAATCTGGATCACGAACACGCGCTGCCCCCTGGCCGTCGTGAACAGCTGCGCGCCACGCCCCGGAATGTTCAACGTCTGCGGATAGTTGAACGGACGCAGCAGCCGCGTCTCGCGGTCGATGAAGGTCAGCGCCTCGGCCTGATCCCACGAATGATTGCCCAGCGTGATACAGTCCGCGCCGGCGTCGAACAGGTCGTTCGCCGTGCTCGATGTGATGCCAAAGCCGCCCGCCGCGTTCTCGCCATTCACCACGACGAAGTCGAGCTTCAGATCAGCCTTCAGCTTGGGCAGGTGTTCGGAGACGGCCGCACGGCCGGCACGGCCGACGACATCACCGAAAAAGGCCAGACGCATGCTCGCTCCCTTTGCGGGCGCGGGTCTACAGGACGCCACGCCCAAGGGCAAATGCGCGCATCAGCGCGGCCTGCGCGTCAGTAAACCTTCTCGATGCTGTCCAGCGAATGGATCTCTCCACCCCGGCAGAAGAAGCTGACGCGCTTGTACATCTGCGCCGGCGCCGGCTCGCGGAAAGACACCCGGCCGGGGATCGGCGCGGTCGGCGCCGTCCGTATTTCGAGGACCAGGGTATCTCCCGTGGTCGCAACCGATTTCAGGATCACCGCAGTATCCGTCGCCTCGACGAGGCCGACATCGACATGAAGTTGCCGTGGCGACCGGCCCGGCCCCGGCATGTGGTTCACCCACGCATACGCCTCCGCAATCCGGTGCGGGCACGCCAGCTGTGCGAGCGCCTGCCCGGTCGTCTTCGGCGCAGGCGGACCGCCACTCTCCACGGGGGCCGCAGCGCAGGCTGAAAGCGCCAGCAAGGCGCACAGGGCAAATCCGGTCCTGACCACGTCAACCCCTCCGAATCACGTCGAAAACGCCTGTCCCGACGCAGGAAGCTAGCACGCACAGGCCTGAACACCCGATTAGCGGCCATTTGGCCTGCGTTCTTCGCTCACGAGGAGGTGTAACGGTTTGGCCTCGCGCCGCGTACTGCTTATGTACGGTTGGGTCGCGCCAGGTGATCGGCCGCGCTAGAATATGCGTAGAAGACCAGGACAAAGACAGGCAGGAGAACGCGAGATGGAGCTGAAGTTCCGCCGCAACGCTGACTATCAGGACCTGCGCAGCGAGATGACGCCGCATGGCGTCTATCTGCGCCGCCGCGAGTTTCTCGCCGCAGCCGGCTTTGGCGGAACCGCCGCCCTTCTCGGCGGCCTGCCCGCCTTCGCCCAGACGCCCCAGGCCGCCGCCGGCGCCGCGCTCACCGCCAAAAAATCCGCCTACACGATCGCCGATGCACATGCCGCCGAGCAGGACTTCAACACGTACTGCAATTTCTACGAGTTCGGCCTCAACAAGGACGACCCCGCCCGCCACGCGGGCAAGATGGACGTCTCCGGCTGGAAGATCACCGTCGAGGGCGAGACGGACGCGCCCGGCACATACGACCTCGCCAGCCTGATCGACTATTCGGCGCTGGAAGAGCGCGTCTATCGCCATCGCTGTGTCGAGCGCTGGTCGATGGTGGTGCCGTGGATCGGCGTGCCGATGTGGCCGGTCCTCTCCAGGCTGAAGCCCAAGGCCGACGCGAAATACGCCCAGTTCCTCACGCACGTAGACCGCAAGGCGATGGTCGGCCTCTCCTATGGCGGCCTCGACTGGCCCTATTCCGAAGCGCTCCACCTCAACGAAGCGAAGAACGATCTCGCCTTCTTCGCCGTCGGCGCCTACGGCAAATCGCTCAAGCAGCAGAACGGCGCCCCGATCCGCACGGTCCTCCCGTGGAAATACGGCTACAAGGGCGCGAAATCCGTCGCCACCATCCGCTTCACCACCGCACAGCCGCCGACAGCCTGGAACGCCGCCAACCCGCGCGAGTACGGTTTCTATTCCAACGTGAATCCCAACCGCGCCCACCCGCGCTGGAGCCAGACGCGCGAGCGCGTGCTCGGCGTCGGCGGCTTCAACCCGCAGCGCAATACGGAAATGTTCAACGGATACGAGAAGCAGGTCGCCTATCTCTACGAAGGCATCGACCTCATCAAGTATCACTAGGGCAGGCAGGACAGGCGCACGCAGCATGGCCCACAGCGCCCTTCTCCGCGCGTTCGGCAAGCACTGGATGAAGCCGCTGACGCTGGCGGCGCTCGTGGCGCCGTTCGCCTTCATCGCGTGGCAGTTCTTCCAGGTCCTGACCGACCCGTTCTCGGATGCGATGGGAACCGATCCGGTCGCCTACATCCATCACTTCCTCGGCGACACGGCGATCCGCATCCTGCTGGTCACGCTCGCCATCTCGCCGATCCGCGACATCACAGGCTGGGCGCCGATCGTGCTGATCCGCCGGCGCATCGGCCTTGCGGCGTTCTTCTACGCGGCGCTGCACATGATCGCCTATCTGTGGCTCGACAAGGACTGGAACCTCGCCCTCCTGTGGGAGGACATGGTCCTGCGCACCTACATCATGCTCGGCATGGCCGCGCTCGTGCTGATGATGCCGCTGGCGATCACCTCGAACAACAGCATGATCCGCCGCCTCGGCCGTAAAACGTGGGACAGGCTGCACTGGCTGATCTATCCGCTCGCCATCCTCGCGGTCGCACACAATCTCCTGATGGTGAAAATCATCTATGGCGACCCGCTGATCCACGCGACCATTCTCGCCATCCTGCTCGGCTGGCGCGTGGCGCGGTGGGTGATCGGCAAGCTCAAGGCGCCCGCCGCCGCCTGACGCTCAACCCGGCGACCAACTGTCGCCCTTGCGCCAGTTGCACTCCGCATGGGCGAGCTGAAGGTTGGAAGGCTCGTCGCCGCCGCCCTTGTTGCGTGGGCGGATGTGATCGAAGCTCGGCCGCTTCTTCTTCCACACCGTTGCATGCGGAACGTCGAACCGCCCTTTCGGCATGGCCTCGCCACATAGGGCGCAGCGGCCTTCCTGAGCAGCCCAGAGATCGTCGAACAGGCTCATGCCAAATCAGGCGTCGAGCTCTTTGGGAACATCCCACCCGCGCCGCGCGCAAGCGGCCAGCACCGTATTCCGCAACAGGCACGCCACCGTCATCAGGCCAACGCCGCCCGGAACGGGCGTCACCCATCCCGCAGTCTCCATGCATTCGGCAAAGTGCGCATCGCCCACCACGCGCGTCTTGCCCTCGCCCTTCTCCGGCGCCGGAATGCGGTTGATGCCCACATCGATCACCACAGCGCCCGGCTTCACCCAGTCGCCGCGCACCATCTCCGGTCGTCCCACCGCCGGCACGAGAATATCCGCCGTCCGGCACAGCGCCTTGAGATCCGCCGTCCTCGAATGCGCGATGGTCACCGTGCAGTTCTCTGCAAGGAACAACAGCGATACCGGCTTGCCGACCAGGATCGAGCGCCCGATCACCACGACATTCTTCCCGGACAGATCATCGCCCAGCGCATGCTTCGCCATGATCACGCAGCCCACCGGCGTACACGGCCGCAGCCCCGGCTTGCCCAGCACCAGCCGCCCGGCCGACAGCTCCGTCAGCCCATCGACATCCTTCCTCGGGTCGATGCACGCAAGCGCGCTCGCCTCATCCAGCCCCTTCGGCAGCGGCAGCTGCAACAATATGCCATCCACCTCTGCGTCCCCGCTCAGCGCGCTCAGTTCCGCCTCGATCTCGGCCTGCGTGGCGCTCGCCGGAAAGCGCTTCGTGATCGAGCGCATGCCCGCCGCTTCGGTCTTCTCGCCCTTGGATTTCACATAGATCGCGCTGGCCGGATCATCGCCCACCAGCACCACGGCCAGACACGGCTTGCCCGGCAGTTTCGCCACCGCCGCCGCAACGCCCGCGCGCACCTTTTCGGAAACGATCTTTCCGTCGATCAGTTGCGCCGTCATTGGGTCACTCCCGTCAGGGTCTCAAGCGCCGCTGCTATAGACGCATCGGCGGAGATTCGCACGGTCTTGATGCGCTGCGTTTCGCCCTTCTCGACAGAAACCGCCGATTTGGGAACACCCAGCGCCTTCGCGAGCACCAGTTCCACGGCGGTATTGGCCTTGCCCTTCTCGGCAATCGCCCGCACCCGGACTTTCAGGAAACGCTGCCCCGCCGCGTCCTCGCCTACCCCCTCGATCGCATCCCGCGACGCCCCCGGCTGCGCCCGCACACGAAGCTCCGCCCCGCCCGCAACCAGGCGCCAGACCGCTCCAGCGCCCGCGCCGGCGGTCAAAGCACCGACGGCAGGAACATCGGATAGACGTAATAGATCAGCAGCCGGTCCACGAGGATCAGCAGCAGGATCAGGATCAGCGGCGAAAGATCGAGCCCGTTGATCGGCTTCACCACGCGCCGGATCGGCTTCAGCATCGGCTCCGTCAGCGCATGCGTGAACTGCCAGATCGTCCGCACGACCTGGTTGCGCCCGTTCACGACATTGAACACCAGCAGCCAGGACAGGATCGCCTGCACGATCAGCACCAGCATCAGCAGCTGGATCACGATCCGAACAATATCGAGTACCGCGAGCATGCTATCTCCGCGCGAGGGGTGGGCAACGCCCGTGCCCACCACTAATGGCCCCCGCCGCGTTTACAAATGGAAAACCCGCGAGTTCCAGCCAAACACGGCAATCTGAAGGGGAAGATTGGTGGAGCCGAGGTCCAAGGGCGCACCATTTCAGTACATCGCACATCGTAGCACTATCTGGGCAAAATCAGACATGTACCACAATCGACCGTCTCATGCCGTTTCATGCCGGACCGCAGCATGGCACGCCGATTGTTGGGAGAGTTGAAGGGAGCCAAGAATGGTGGAGGCCGGCGCAACATGCCTAGAATCGCACTTGAAAGAAGCGCGAAGTGGATTCACCGCCAAACCACTCCCGGCTTCTATCCGGTTGGCGGCGTGCCAGGCCTCGCACTCAATGTCGACACCCCTGGTAGCCGGTCCTGGATACTACGGATCACCATGCCCGATGGGAGGCGACGGGACATGGGACTCGGGCCCTATCCCGCGGTGAGTCTCAAGGAAGCGAGGGAGAGCGCCAAGCGAGCCCGCGCCTCTGTTCGACTGGGCATCGATCCAATCGAGGCAGCCAAGGCTGAGCGACGCAACCGTCAGGCAACTAAGGAAATCATGACCTTCGAGTCTGCGGCCAAGTCCTATATTGCGCTGCAGGAACCCAGCTGGCGCGGACCCAAAGGCGCAGAGGTGTGGCGATCCAGCCTCAAAACCTACGCCTATCCTGTCGTCGGCAGCCTTTCAGTCGAAGAGATTCACACCAGTCATGTCATTAAAATCCTAGCTGATCCTACCAAGCCCAATACCGAACATCTGTGGGCGACAAAGATGGAAACGGCGCAACGGTTACGGGGGCGGATCGAAGCGGTGCTCGATTGGGCGATTGCCGGCGGCTATCGCACCACAAACAACCCTGCTCGATGGAAGACGCACCTTGAACTGATGTTGCCAAGCCCCAAGCAACTGCGAAAAGTGAAACCAGTGAAACACCACGAGGCCATCGATTGGCGAAATGCGGCGGCCTTTCTCAAGCACCTTCGGCAAGTTCAAGGGAACGGCGCCCGATGTCTCGAGTTTGTGTTGTTCACATTGGCGCGTAGCAGCGAAGCGCGAGGCGCCCGCTGGTCGGAAATTGATCTTGACGAAGCGGTCTGGACGGTACCACCCGAACGTATGAAGGCTGGCCGCGAGCATCGCGTACCCTTGTCACGGCAGGCGACTAAGCTTCTCAAACGCCTGCCTCGCGATACGACTTGTGATCTCGTGTTCCTCTCCGCAAAATGCGGGGTTCCACTCTCCGATATGACACTCTCCGCAACAATGCGGCGCATGGGTCTACAAGCTGTGCCGCACGGTCTGCGATCCACATTCCGCGTGTGGGCCGCCGAATGCACCGACTATCCACGCGAAATCGCAGAGACCGCATTGGCCCACCAGATCGGTGGATCGGATGTCGAGCGCGCATACCTGCGAACCGATCACTTCGTAAAGCGAGCCAAGATGATGCAGGAGTACGCTGATTTTCTCGAACGAGATGACGGAGCTGCGTCAAGAGATGACGACACGCCGCCGTAGATTGGAGATGGATCGCTCCGTATGTTGGAATTTTGGCGCCCTCACTGCCAAGAGAAGCCAGTGAAGCTGGATCCGGTTAAAACGTCTCACCGGACCATCCTCCAAAACGTTGGCGCCGAGGAACCGTATTCCTGGGATCAATCCCTCTTTCATCCGGCGAGCGATCGTTGCGCGAGAAACACCAAAGCATTGCTGTACTGCCGAGTATGTGAACCAAACCCTTTCCGCAGGCAGTGTTTCCAGGGACATTTGAACCATCTCGTGATCAAGATCGGAGTAGCTCGGCATATCTTCGACCGAGATAGTCCGTATGCCAGTATCACGCCGCGATTTGGCAGATGGAAGGTCAAGCGACTTTCGAATTGCCGGTTCGAGAGGAGCGCCATCGTTATTACTTGTGACGTCCGCATCGACGGCGACAAGCGAAAGAGAACGTTGTTGGTGGATACGCTCAGCCGTACCATCAGGTGCGCGCCGGTTGTTGATCGCGCCGGCGCGCGCGCCAACGTCAAACAAGTCCAATTGAGGAACCGACTTGCTTCTTTGCGATGATCTTTGCCGTAAATGCACCTGACGCTCCTGCATCTCCTATGGATACAATCCGGAGCGTTCAAAGCATTCAACCGTGCAAACCTCACACTTGCACTTAGTCAGTGTCATCTGCCTCAGAGCTGAATTTGCCGTGGATTCGCCGCGCGTCTCTCAACTGGCTCTTGACTTGGATATCGACACTAGCTGCCGCCGAGACCTATTCCCATTCCACGCGATAGACTCCACGACAGCCCTCTCCCACGCATGACACCTTCGACCTGTCGGCCGCCTAACCGTTCCAGCGCGGGCCGCCATAGCACGAGGTTGGCCTGCCGCTGACCGACGATCAGCGCCATGCGGCCCTGGGCGAGGTCGATCCGGCGCGCATAGACGCCCGAGACGCGATGCGCGGCGTAGGTCAGCACCGGCACGCCCAGTCCCTTCGACAGATCTTTGGCCTGCGCCGAGAGTTCCAGCACGGCGAGTCGCTGAAGCGCCTGCCGTGATAGTGTCTGTTCGTCGCCGCCCAGCCAGCCCCGTTCGATCAGGAACAGCCGCCGCTGCTGCAACGCCTGCTGGAAGTCTCTGGCGACAGGCCCCTCGCCTGCCGGGCCATGCGCTTCGCCTGCGAGAACCCGATCGAGTTGCGTCGGCCCAAGCGCATCGACCTGCTCGCCGAGCGACCAGTAGCTCGCGACCTGAGCCGAGAACGGCGCCCGGTGCACCAGCCGCTCCTCGAACTTCAGCGCGGTGGAAAGGTGGTTGTCACCGACATTGAACTCCCCGTTGGCGGAACGCTGGATAAGCCCCAGCCTGCGCATGACCTCAAGCCGACGGACATTGGCGTCGAGGATGCGACGATCGACGTGAGGCTCCAGCCCGGCGTGAGCTTCCGGCGAGTAGACGCCGCCCGTCTTCGCTGCGACCCGCGCGACGGCTTTGTCCGAGGGCCGGATCGCCGGCTCGTTGGGCGTGATCGTCACCATGGCGCCGGGCTGTGCGCCGGTCAGGATGGCAAGATCGTCCGCCTTCTCTAACCGGGCGTAGCGCAGTTCGCCGGCGCCGGTCTCGACGACCGCCAGCCACTTGTCGCCGAATTCGTCACTCGGACCGAGATGCACAAGCTCGCCCAGAACGGGAGCTGACCGATCCGCCTCCAGCAGCAGCTGCGGGTCCCTTCCCTGCCGGACGGCCGCGACCGCGCGCTCCACCGCATCGTGCTCGGCAATGGATTTGAGACGGGAGGCGAGACCGGACGCCAGCCGCCATCCCGTCATGCGACGCTCGGCCAAACCCCAGCCCTCCAGCCGCTCTAGCCGCGCCGCCAGATCCGGCCGGGCCGGCGTGATCAGCCCTCTCTCGGCCGCCGCCAACAGCTCCCGGTCGAGGGAGGTGACCGCCTTCCGGTCGATCTCGTTGAACCGTTCTCTGGCGAGGTCCAGCTCCACCCTCGGTCCCAGGACGCGGGTGACGATCTTCTGGGCGTGCTCGCGGATGCCGGATGTGATGAGGCGGGACGGAATGAAGAGCTCCTTCCCGTCCGGCCGCCTCCCCCGGATCAGGACATGGGTGTGCGGATTGTCGGTGTCATGATGGTTGACGGCGAGCCATTCCAGCTTCGTCCCGAGCTTGGCTTCCAGCCCCGCCATCAGCTCGCGGATGAACGGCTTCAGGTCACCCAGCGCCTCCCCGTCTTCGGGACTGACGATCATGCGGAAGTGACGCGGATCGTCGGCCCAGCCGGCGGTGACGGCTCGGGCGTCAACGCCGGCATTCGCCCGGTCGAAGAATGAGTAGTTCGTCTCGCCGGCGCCCCCTTCGCGGGAGAGATAGTCCACCGAACGGGTCGGGTCCTGCGCGCGGCCGGCCGTCTCCCGCGACAGATAGGCGACATGCGCGCGGAGCGGTGCGCCCTTGATCCCGGCATTTCCGACATAGCGCATTTTCACCACGACGCGGCGGCTGGCTGCGAACACCGGCCGCGAGCGGGATTTCGAGCCGGGGGCGACGTGCGCCCGCACGCTGGACTGCTTGGGTTTCGGCCCGGAGGAGCGCGGCTTCTGTGTCGCCTTCCACACCGCGGCGCGGACGGCGCGCAGGCGCGGAGCACGGTCGCGCTTCGTCCTTCCAGCCTTCAGTTCGAACTCGTTTTCACGCCGCGTCATGGCGATGAGCATCGCTTTCAGAATGCTCGCGTCTACCGCTTGCACCCCTTCAACGAGCGCTGCCAATCCACGGCACGCATGAGGCTAATCCACGGTGGATTTTTCTATGTGTAGACAGGGCCGTAAGGCCCGGCGCACCGTAGGTGCTTAATCTTGCACTCCACCGCTCCCCCTCCCCACCGCCGCCAGCCAACCCGCCACCACCCCGCCAGCACCAGCACCCCAGCACCACCCCGCCGCCGGCGCATGCTCGCCATCACCGGCGCCCATGCCCATGGGCGCCCAGCTCTAACGATAGGCCAGGACCAACGCTCTGCGCGGGAATGCGCTTGGAGTGGCAGCCGAGTCGCCACTAGTGTTGCAGCGAGCTTTTTGGGGGATGCTGTGGCTGCAACAATCAAAACTGGTTCGCCTGTTACGGGCGATGACTTCTTCGGCCGCAAGACAGAGGTCGAGCGCTTTTGGAAGGCGATCGATGGCGGTCAAAATCTGCTTCTGGTCTCGCCCCGGCGAGTCGGCAAAACGAGCCTCATGCGGCACGTCGAATCCAACCCACGCAATGGCTGGTTTCCGGTGTTTGCCAATCTTGAAGGCAAGACGTCCGCGGCGGGGGTGATAACTGAGATCATCAGCCGGTTGGAGAATCGCGGCGGGCTTGGCGTAAAGATTGCGAGTGGCTTCCTCAAAGCGCTCGGGTCGGTGGAAGTCGCTGGCTTTGGCGTCAGTGCAACAATCAGGACAGCAGCACAAAAGGATTGGGAGCATCTAGCGGGTGAGTTCGAGAAGGCGATCGCGTCTGCCACAACCAAGAAAGAAAAGCTGATCCTTATTCTCGATGAGTTTCCGATCGTTATCGAGAAGCTTCTGAACAATCCGGCCACGAGAGAAGAAGGCGTCAGCCTACTTCAGCTCTTCCGAAAAATTCGGACGAATGTTGTAGTAGGCGACAGATTTCGGATGGTTGTTGGTGGGTCGATTGGGCTCAAGCCTGTGCTTCGAAAGCACAAGGCAACAGCCGATGCGAACGATCTCAGTGCGTTCCGTATTGGACCTTGGACTAAGACTTCCGCCGTCTCCTTTATGGATGAGATTGCTGAGACCTACGATTTTGATCTGCCGAAGGAACGGCGGGCCGATGTGTTGAAGTGCACAGGTGAGGAGCCTATTCCGTATCACCTGCAGACGTTGCTGGATCGCCTCGTCAATTCCGGTATCTCCGCAAAAGACGTCACCAGCCAGGATATCGAAGACTTCTGGATAGGGGCCCTCGGCGACCTTGATCTCGACCATTACCGTGAACGGCTGGGTAGCGTGCTTGAGGTTGCAGAGGCGGCCGCCGCAACCGAAATGCTCGATCTGATCGCCTTCAAAGGCCACCAGCTCAGAGAAGCACTGGTGGGCGATGGCGACGACCGCCGGACGCGCGTGAACGCACTACGTGTTCTGACCGATGACGGATACCTCGTCGAACGGCGTGACGAGGATGGCGAACGCCGGCTTCGGTTCTCAAATCCCATGCTTGAAGAGTTTTGGCGTAGATTTTAGTGACAACAGGCTTGTTACTAACGTACTTGTTACAAACAATACAGTTAGAAACGAGCTTGTTAGTAACAATTTTGTGGGCTATATATCCTCCTCTCAAGGAGGCTGGCCTGGACCCGCTCTCACAACTGCTTTTCTGGCCGCCTAACCTGCTTGCCGACGGTCTCGCGACCATCAAGGCAGGCGATAGCGCGCTAATCCTGGGACCACGCCGTTCCGGCAAAACGACGCTGATGCGGGCGATCGCGAACGCATGCCAGCGTGACCACACCATCATCAGCATGACCGCCAGAATGGAGGTGTGGGATCTCCTTAGGATAATCGCTTCCACCAAGCCGCGGCCTGACGCTGCCGTCGAACGTCAGGTGCGCTCGACGTTATTCCACATTCAAGAGGGTTTTCGCGAAGCGATCGACGCGGTGTTCCCGGAGGAAGCGTTCGTCCTATTCATCGACGACTTCGACTTCGCGATAGGACGCGACGGGGATTTTTGGACGCATTTCTTAGGTATCCTCCAATCGTCTCGCCCGAAGCTGTCTCTCGTACTCTGCAGCGACCCTGCGGCCCTGAGTATTGCCGACAACTCGAACACCACGCCTTCGCGAACCTTCCCGGGCTACCGCGTCCTGCACCTCGCCCCTTGGCCCGCCGACATCGTCGAGACGTTCATTCGAAACACTTCTCCAACCAACAGGTACACTGACGGGGACTTTCCACGAACCTTGGCGCAACTGCTCGCACCCGCCTGGCCCTATGAAGTCCTGTCAGTACTCTTTGCAATCGACCAGCTCGGCGATCTCTCGCCAACAAGCATTGAACGGGTTCTCGATGACCTGACCTTGCGAATGTATGGCCCCGAGCCAATCGAGAAGCGCGTCAAGGAAGTCGTGTCGTCGCGCGAATTCGACGCAGCTCGACAACTCCTTCACGCGTTTGGCCTCGGAGCCAACAAACTCACGCTCACCGAGGCGTCCGACCGATCTTCAGGCCGCCTTGCTGAACATGACTTTGCACGAGCTGGCCAAAGACTCGCCACGCTCAGTTTCCTGCAATTCATAACTCCGCGCTCGCTACAGCCTTTGACAGGCTTAGTAAGACGCAAGCTTCAGCTCGATTATGCTGGATCATCCAAGTCATGAGCCGCCGCGCATCCACCCTGACTGGCGGCTCCATTTGGCAACATGAGGCTGCGCGCCTCATGGAGATCATCCGGCGCCATGAGTCGTCCGCGGCGGCGCCGATTCAGGGCGTCGTGATCGATGACCAACCCGGATACGGCGCCGCACGCCTGCTTGACGTGATCTACCGAGACCTACGGAACGAGGGGGGCGCAACGGCGCGTCTGCAGTATCGCCCTGACAGCATCACCGACTGGCCATCTCTTGCAGAAGCGATTCTATCGGCCGCAGGCAATTCAGGAGCCCCTCACGGTCTGGGGCGGGCCGACCTCAACCTGCGTCGCCGCTCTTACGCCTCGTCCGTGTGGAGAGATGAGATTGACGATCTCATGCGGGAGACATTCAAAAAGCATGGCCGTCTAACACTGCTCGTTCCCTATCTGGATCGCTTGGTGTCCGGTCTGCCGCCAGACGATCATTGGGCCTTCCGCAACATCCTGCAAACCCAACCCCTCGCGCTCATTGCGACCGCTTCCATCACCTGGCGTCCGGATCGGGATGCGGCCTTCTACGAATTCTTCCGCCGCCTCATACCTCGGGGCTACACAGAGGAAGGTGTTGCATCGCTGGGAGCTCGGCTTGCCCTCAACAAGGTAAGCCTCTCAACCCTGCAGGCTCTGCGAGCGACCTGGGAAGGGCGTCCGGCGCTGATTGATGCCGCCGCCACCGCACTCGCCACCGACCCTGATAGCGAACTTGCCGACCTCGTTCGTTGGACGGCCGAGTTCGCGGCGCCATTCCTGTCCGAAACGCTTGCTGGCCTGGCGCCGCAGTCGCGGCTGGTTTGGGCCGAATCCATCCGGCTAGGCTTACCCGTGGCCTCCGGCGCAATAGCTGAGGCCACCGACCTTGCCTCCGGAGCGGTCTCAACTCAGCTGTCACGCCTGGAGACTGCCGGCGTGCTGCGCGCCGACAAGCCCACAGGGCGCAACCGACAGTACGCCGCGGGCGATCAGGTTGTGGCGTCGCTCTATGCGGCCCTTATTGACGTGGCGCCTTAGGAGGCGCCCCCCGCCCTTCCCTCGCTCGCCTGCCGACCGGAAATGAAATCGGCCGCCTTCGAGGCAAGTGACGCAGCCTGAAAGATTGCCCGGTTGTCGCCCTTCAGGACGTCCCGCCATGCGCCGAGATAGTCCGCATGACGGACGGTCGGAGCAATGCCCAACTCGGCGCACAGAAATGCCGAGCAGAGTTCAGCGACGAGCTCCTCACGTGCGTAGGCTTCCTTACCGAACCGGCCCGTAAAATTCCGGTCGAGGCGAGAGACGTGACCGGTCCAGTGACCCAGCTCATGAAGCTTGGTCCGGTACCAGTTGATCGGCTCGAAGTAGGCCTCCTGCGGCGGGACCTGGATGAAGTCGTGAGATGGCGAATAGAACGCCATATCCCCGCCGATCCTGAAGTCGGCCTTCGTGGCCGCGATGACGGCCTCAACATGCGGCAGGACCTCGGTCCGGCCAGGGAGCGGCACAGGATCGGGACCGACGGGAAGGCCGTCGCATTGATCGACATGGAAGACCGCGACCCGCTTCAGGAAGCCGACGCGCCGCGCCTCCTCCCCTGACGAAGCCGCCTTCTCCGCTTCGGCCTTCGGAACAAAGGTATCGGCATAAACGACCATCGTCCCCTTCTCGCCCTTGCGCACCGCCCCGCCCATGGCGAGCGCCTGCTTGAAGGTCAACCAGCGCTGGGACGGCCTTCCCTGTTCAATGGCTGCAGACCAGAGCAGCAGGATGTTGATCCCGGAATAGGACCGGCCGGTTGACGCATTCTCCGGCAATCCCAGTGGCGTCGTTCCGAACGACGTCCAGGGCTGGACCCAGGGGAAGCGGCCCTGCTCGAGTTCTGCGATGATGCGGGCGGTGACGGTGTCGTGAAGAGATTGCAGGTTGGCGTTGGCGGTCATGGCGACCTCCCTGAAAAAATGGAGCTGATTGAAGGAAGGAGTGGCCGGCGGCCTCGGCCGCCGGCCCGGCGGTCAGGCCGCTTTCTTCCGGGAGGTTTTGCCGGCCTTCGCAGAGGCCCCGGCCTCTTCGGCAGGGGCCTCTTCGGACTTCGGCTTGCCGCGCGCGATGATCTCGACCTCGCCGAAGCCGGACACCACGAACTCGACCGAGTAGCGGGTATTACCGCGCTCATCTTCCCAGGAGCCGGGACGGATCTGCCCGACGAGGCGGAGGCGGGTGCCTTTCTGGACCGCCTTTTCGATCAGGGTGACCTTCGCCGGGGCGAAAACGACGACCCGATGCCAATAGGTCTTCTCGGTCCACTCGCCGCCTTCGGCTTTCCAGCGCTCGGACGTGGCGATCGAGATGATTGCGAGTTTCTTGTCGCCCTTGGTCGGCTTGATCTCGAGCTTGCCGACATTGCCGATGAGTTCAAATGAGGCGCGGTCCATCTTGGTCTTCCTTGCTCTCCCGCAGGATCAGCCCCGCCGGGGTCGCGCTTGCGACGCCCCTCGGAAGCGGCCGGAAAGCAAGCGCAGCGGTGACCGCGCAAGGGGTTGGTGCGGCCTGCAGCGCGCAGCGCGAAGCCTCGGCCCCTTGAGCGGGCATGCGCCGGCCGCGTGATGGGCGTCAAAAGCAAGCGTGACCCCGGCGGCGATGCGTTGGTGAGCGAAGATCGCTCTGGGCGTCGATCATATGAACGGCGGATTGTGGCCGCTTTCGAAATTCGCCAGCCGCCGCGAACATACTTCGAGAATCGTCAAAAATCGTAGATGCGGTCGAGAGTTATGCCGGTGGACGGGTAAGCTTATCCCCGTCTCAAAATCGCGGGTCAGAATGCCTGGAGCAGCGATTGGTCCGCTAAGCAGCGCCTGCGCGACTCACCTGCACGATCCGGTGCGTGGAGATCGAGCGGCCAAGGTCCGATCGTCAATCCGCGTCCCCCTCAACCGGGGGGACACTCAGGCAGACGTTCGGCCGAATCACTGGCCGGGACGTCCAAGGGACGACACGATGAGCCGGCGAAAGCGCACCACACCGCCTCCCAAACCACCTCCCCTGACGGAGGCGGAAGCTTCCGTGGAGGTGGCGAAGATCAACCGATCTAGCGCCATCGCGGTTGCCACGATAGCGGCCATAGCGACAGTCGTTGCGGCAGGTGTCGGCGCCTGGGTGCTCCATGGTTCGTGAGAAAATCGCGACAGGGATAGTTACCCGCAGGGCCGAGACGCCTTGGCTCGGGGCGAAGCCTAAAGCCCGGCCGCGTAGCGGGTCGCCAAAGAACTTCGAAGCAAATGAAAGGCGGCGTCAGGGGAAGCAATGTTCTCGACCTTTTTGCCGGAGCAGGCGGCGTCAGCTCGGGGCCACAAACTCCTGCAAGCCCGCCGACGCAAGGCAGCTTTCTGCACGTCACGAACAGGATTCTCGCGGCAACACCCTGTGTCAGTCTGATCTCGACACCTCGACCGCCCTCACAACCCGATAGAGGAATGATAATTTGGTGTGATGCGACGCTGACTAAACCCGAATGTGCACAGGACGACCGTGAATCAGGACCAAGACCAATTCGACCCCGCGACCTATCTCGCAACGGCGAGACGGGCAGCGGGGTTTCAGACTGAAGAAGCTTTCGCCAAGGCTATGGGCTGCTCCGCAGATTCCGTGCGGCGGTGGGAGTCTGGAGCGACCAAGCCCCGGCCTGCGCAACTCCCGAAACTGGCGCGACTTCTCGATATCGCCCCCCAGGATCTGTCGGCCGCGCTCGGCCACAGCACCTCTTCTCCAGCGACTTTGAGTTTCGCAAAGCCGTTCCCGGTCGACCAGCTCGATCCCGACACATTTGAAAGCTTCATTGAATACGTTCTGCATGCGAAGTTTGGCGACCAGGCCGTCAGGCGTGCGGGAACGTCTGGTCACACGCAGGATGGCCTCGACATCCGCGTCGACACCGCCGACGGACAAGTGCTCAGCTTCCAGTGCAAACGCGTGAAGCAGTTTGGGCCCGGAGACGCTCGCGACGCGATCGAGGCTCATATCGCGCTCGCGGATCGCAAGCACATTGTCCTCAGCCGCGTCGCGAGTCCGCAAACCGCGAACCTGATACGATCGACACCGGGGTGGAATATCCTCGACAGGAACGACCTCTCCCGCATCGTGCGCATGGATTTGACCGAGGATCAGCAGGATCGTCTGGTCGACATCTTCTTCGCCGGACAGCGCCTCGCCCTGCTCGGCCGCACGGAGGCCAGTCCCTGGATGACGAGCGCGGAGTTTTTCGCACCCTTTGAAGGTAAGGACGTCGCTCTGAGCCATTCATGGCTACTGACGGGACGAGATGCAGAGCTTGCGGCGTTCGGCCAGGCAATTGCGGACGACAAAAAGAAGATAATCATCCTCGTGGCGCCTGGCGGCGCCGGCAAATCCAGGCTCTTGAAGGAAGCGACTGGCCAGGTTGCTCCCAGCGACGGGAAGACCCTGACCCGATTCCTGTCTCCCAATGGCGATCCAGTACCCAAGAGTCTCGAAGCCCTCGGGAAGGGCAAGAAGATCCTCGTTGTGGATGATGCCCACAACCGCGAGCGACTGGCGGATCTCATCCAGCTTGCCTGTACAGCTGCAAACAACGCGACGCTCGTCCTGGCGACGCGCCCCTACGCGCTCGCCCGCATTCGTCGGGAAGCTGCGCAGCTTTCCGTACTCGATCCTGTGGTGCTGAAACTGGAGAGCCTGGCGCCGGAGGCTGTGCAAAATCTTGCCATCCAAGCTCTAACGCACTTCGGCGCTCCGGCCGCGCTCAGCGACAGCATCGTTGGAGCGACGCTGGATTGTCCGTTGGTGACGGTCATGGCGGGGAAGATCGTCGCGCAAGAAAAGTGGCCATTCGAGCGAGCCAAGAACAGCGACGAGCTTCGCGGCATGATTCTCGCGAAGTTTGCAACTTCCAGCGTCGAGCACCTCGGTGGTCAGGAAGACCACGGCCCAATGAGGAAAGTCCTGTATGTCCTTGCTCTCGTGCAGCCATTCCACATCGAGGATCCCGGACTTCATGAACTCCTTCATGTCTTGACCGGTGTCGATCCCGTTGACGCGCCACGCCTGCTGAAGCTTCTGGCGGAAGGCGGGGTCATCTACGGAAGGCGCAACCAGTATCGACTGATGCCGGACCTGCTGGGCGACTATCTTATCGAACAGAGCTGCCTCACCGCGACCGGCAGGTTGGCGCCGTTCGCTCTGAAAGCCTTCTCGCAGGTGAAGACAGGGTACCTGCGGAACTTGCTCATCAATCTCTGCCGCATGGACTGGCGCCTCAGAAGCGGAAACCCATCTGACAGCACGCTGCTGCAGGAGGTCTGGGACGGACTGTCGGATATCGAGAACCCGTATGACCCCCGCCTGGAAGCAATCGAGGCGGTCGCCGTCTATCAACCGCGACAAGCGCTCGATTTCGTCTCGGCGCGAATCCGCGAGGGCAAAACATTTGACCGTCTGAGCACGACACTTCGCTATGTCAGCTACAATTTCCAGTTCGTCGACGAAGTTTGCGAGCTGCTGTGGAGCCTGGGCCGAGACGACAAGCGCGAAACGGGTCCGAACCCGGGACACGCGATAAGAGTCCTCAGTGAGCTTTGCGGTTTCGAGGAGCGCAAGCCGCTCGTCTTCAGCGAACGTGTGTTTGAGTTCGGCTTGTCGCTTATGGATCGACCCGGCGCGTGGGACCACCACTACTCTCCCCTCGATATTGTGCGACCTGTTCTGAGCGGCGAAGGGTCAACGACCCGCGATCACGGCCGGAAGTTCTCGATCACCCAGTTTCTCGTGAACTACGATGTCGTGGCGCCGCTAAGACGGCGTCTGATCGAGAAACTGCTTCAACTGCTCGTCAGTCCCTCGCCGAAAGCGGTCTCTCGGGCAGCCACGACGATGCAATCGGCGCTGAGACGGCCTCACAATGCCACCAGCCGCACGCTCTTGGCCAAGTACCGGCGTGAATTTCAAGGCACGATGGAATCGCTCAAAGCTCTTCTTGAGTCCGGGGCCGTAACGGATATTGCGGCGCTAGGAATCTCAAGGTCGGTGCTGTGGCACGCGCAGTATGGCGCCGGCGCTCTGAAGTTGGCGGCCATCAAGGTCCTTGGAGCAACGCCAAAGTCCATGGAGTTTCGCCTGTTAACCGCGCTCAGTGGCGGCGGCGAAGCATTGCTCACCGGTCGTCCATTTGCCGATGGGTGGTTCGAGCGCCAGGAAGAATGGCTTCGTAGTTTGACAACCGACCTCCGAGCCCAGTTTTCCGGCGCCGCGTTGCGCGATGTGCTAGACGAGTCGCTGAGCCAACTCGCTACCGCCGGCGATAACATCTCGAACGGCGGAGGAATCGTCTTCCCGCTTCTCGACACCGACATCGATCTCGCACGTGCGATCGTGACAGACGCCGAAGCAGGTCCCGCCTCCATCACCAGCCAGTTCGCCGCCACGGCGCTCGGCAAGATCATGGCTGCCGACCCGGCGGAAGGCCGAGCGTTCGCATTGCGATTCCTGCAGCGCCCGGAACACGTGTTGGCGCAGGCAGCCGCCAGCGCGCTCGGATGGACCGGACGGCAGGCAGATCGTGAAGACATCGCCCTCCTTCAGGCGGCGATCGCATCTGCAAATCCTTCGGCGGTGGTAGGCGCAATTCGAACGATCTGGCAGTGGAAGGGCCTGACGCCTCGACAGGCGATAGACCTCTTGTCGTCAGCGGAAATACATGCCTCCCCCAGACTGGCTGACGATCTCTTCCTGTTCTTTGCCGATCAGAAGAGCGGCAAGCGCGAGCTCCTGACATCTGACGATATAGTCAGATTTCTCGCCATACTCCGACCGCTGCCCACACTCGACGGCGCATGGTTGGAGGGGTTCCTCACCTATGTGTCGACCGCGTTTTCCGACCAGTTTCTGGATTTCGTCCTGACACGTCTCGATGACGCCATTGAACTGCAGTCCTTCGACCACCGGCCGATCAACTACGGGCCCTGGACGCACGCCAATGTCCAAGTATTCGAAACGTCAAGATCGACAGAGCTTCTCGAACGGACCTGGCAGTGGATGCGAGCGCATCCGAAGCGCAACGACTTCTATTTCACCAACCATGTCGGCAGCGTATTCGAGGGCCTTGCTAGGGGTGCATTTGGGCGCGCGGCCGCCTTCTTCAAGACTAAGATTCCTACGGCAAGTTCAGATGACCTGCAGCTGATAGGCCTGCTTTTGCGTGAGGCGCCGCGCACGTTTGTCTACGACGAGAAGGCTTTCGTGGAGCAGCTGCTCGAGCGTTGCGCTATTATCGGGGTACTGACGACCAGCGACATGATTTCCGATCTCTATGCGTCGGCTGTCTCAGGTATGCGGAGCGGAACCGTCGGTCAGCCGATGACAGAGGACGTCCAGCAACGCGACAAATCCGGTGAGGCGCTGGTCACGGTACCCAAAACGTCGCCGGCGCATGCGCTGTACGCCAAACTTCACCGGTCGGCGGAGCAAGAGATCGAAAAGTCCGTACGCGAAGGTGAAATCCTGGACGAATGACGCGCCTTTGCTGAAGCTTGCAGAACTCCCCACGCGAGCATGAACTCGCGTGGGGAATCCATACGGCTACTCCGCCGCCATTGTTGGAACTGAAATTGCGGCGACGCCCTCAGGCGTGATAACGAGATCGCCCGCAACAACGGGTGTTGCCAGTATCTCTGGCAAATAGCCCGCGCCATCGAACGCAGCCGTAACCTTCGCAGCGAGGTCGTCTTTCCGAAGTTTCGAGTGTGCTTTCAGGAGGTCAGCCCGCGTACGCTCTCCTCGCTCGACCATGCCTGGCGATTCGGCGATCGCCGCCATGAGCGCCGATTTCGGCAACCGGATCCAGTAGTCGAGGTCAGGCTGCCAGAACTTCGTCATGTCGATATCGAGCTGATGCGCCAGCCGATCTGCAAGCGCTTGCTTGCAAAGGTCATTGGGCGTCGTGTCGTCATGCACAAGGTCGATACTCCCTGCAACTAGAACAGCGAGGACTGCAAGCAGTCGTTCGCGCGAGAGGTCGAGCGCCCATTCGAGAAGCGCGGACTCGTCGGACGGCAATCTGCCCTCAAGCTCAGCGCGCGCTTCATCAAGGGCGGGAAGATCGTCCACCGGGCGCACCTGCGCCGAAATCGCAACGCCAGTGATCTCGATCCGGTGCACACTCCTCGCGACCATCGCCGCGACGCACAATGCCAGAGCGACATCCGGATCGCCCGAGAGCGCAAGACGGATCGCGCGCGTACGCGCAAGCGTCAGATCGCGATTGACTGCCTTGGGCAATGCGCTGACACGCGCTGGAGGACGATCTGCGCCCTCGTCGACCTCGCTGTTCTTCCCTGCCCGCTTCAGCTTGAGGTAAGCATCGACGCGCTTCTGGTCTTCCGTTCGCACGCACCCTTCCGTCACGCTGACTTCGCCGTTATGACTGATCGACAGCACAGCGCCGGAGAGCGCCGTAACTTCCCCGGTCCAGTGCCGCCCGTTCTGTCGAATGGTCTCATAAGCGGCCTCAAGACTATCGCGCTGCGTCCAGCGGAGATCGTCCTCCACGCTGTCGGATTCAAGAGCCGCATCGAGCGCCTCGATCTCTCCCGAGATGCGATCGAGCTCGGCCTGTTCCTCGGTTGTCGGATCACGCCATTCCGGCTGCAGCCGCGTAGGCGACAGACCTTCGATCCGGCCGGTTCCCAGATTGAGGTCGACCCAGCTCCACCCCTTCGCCAACAATTCGTCCCGCGATGCGCCAAGCTTGTCCTCCGCAAGCTTCATCAGCAACGCGGGCGTTTCAATGAAAACGGCATCGGTATCGAACAGGCCGCGCAACACCTTTCCGCCAGCCGCCTCATACGTCTCGACGCCAACAAACAGCGCCACGCGGTCAGTCACACGCATGCGCCCATCCATCAGCCGCGCTCGGACCGACGACGCCGACGTCACCGGCTTGCCGAGACTGCGATAGACAGCATCCTGTTGTGCATGATCTTCCACCAGACAGAATGCCTTGGCGGCATCAAGACTGACGTCGCCCCGCTTCCAAGCGGACTTGATCTTCGGCGACAATCCAGCCAGCGCGAGACGCTGATCGACATGCCGGCGCTCAACGCCGAAGCGCCGCGCCACTTCGTCCGAGGTCTTTCCTTCAGCGATGAGAGTCGCATAGGCATCGACCTCGTCCATCGCGTCCATCGCGATGCGATGCACATTCTCGGTGAGAGACACTTCGACGCCGTCCTCACGGGCGACGACATTGCAGGGGACCGGCCAGTCCTTTTCGATCACGCCCGCTTTAGCGAGCAGTTTCAGCGCGGCATGACG
Organism: uncultured Rhizobium sp.; assembly: GCA_964529555.1. Classification (GTDB taxonomy): domain Bacteria; phylum Pseudomonadota; class Alphaproteobacteria; order Caulobacterales; family Hyphomonadaceae; genus UBA7672. The sequence goes on along the minus strand of CAZGWV010000001.1, from coordinate 78,264 downwards.
CCGGCCGCCAGCATCGACCTCGTAGCGGTCGCTCTCGCCGGGCACGACACAGAGATTCTGCAGCAGACCGCGTGATGCAATCGACGCGGCGAGCGCTTCGATGTCGGCCTTGCGATCCTTGCGCCGGACGTTCCGAGTGGAAACGCCAAGCTTGTTGAGCGGAATGAACAGGATCGTTTGTTGTTGAACGGACATGGGATGCTCCGATGAGCTTCCCGGCGGCAGAATGCGAAGCCGGGGCCGCTTGCGCGACCCAGACCGACAACGCCTGCCGTGTGAGCTCGCCGGTCAAGGGCGAAGAGCGTCAGCGTCCCTTGACCGGTGAGCGCGGCAGGCGATCGACGAGCACGCGCAAGCGGACCGGCAACGCGAACGTCGGCAAAGAGTTCGGAGATCGTCCAACGCAGCATCCGCGTGACGCAGATACGGAAAGGGCGCCGGCTTCCCGACGCCCCTCCTGCTTGACCCTGGGTTGGGGGGACGGGCCAAGCCTGCACATTAAACGCGGCGTTCGATGAACTTCAACACACTTCGCACCGGAGGTGTGAACATTTGCGTGAGATCGCGTTGCTGCCCAGCGTATTCGCTCAACGGTCAGCTTGTTGAAGCTTTCGTTTCAGTTGCTCACCCTCAACGACACCAGCGGACGCGATAGCGTCTGCAATCCGAATCCATGACCCGATGTCTTGAGGTTCGATTGCGAACTGACTCGCCAGCCGGCCAACGCGAGCGCCAATGCTGAACGACGACCAGAAGCTGCCCTCGGCATCCCTTTCCCAGGCTGTAGCAGCCGCAAGAAGTGGTCCAGCGGCCGCCGAAGGCGAGACGATCTCCAGGATGTCGAGAAAGAACAGCGTGATCGTCGAGCAAGCACCCGCGGCAACGGAAATTTCCGTCATCAGTGGAAGGAATGGCGTGAGCTGCTCCTCGCTCAGCCCCTTGGTATAGCTGGTCGCGCCCTCGAACCCGCGACTTCGTTTAAGGAAGAAGCCGGCAACGATCTCCTTGAGGTTGTACTCCATCCCCGTCTTCGACGACGACCACAGGTGCTGTTTCCATCGGAGCGTTTCCTTGAGCCGAGGCCATAGACGCTCTCGAATTTCAACGAGATACGCGGTGTCATCGGCCGTTCCCTCAATGTGATGAAGGTCGGCCTGGACGAGGAAGGCGGCCGCTGCGCTGATGAATGCCTGATCCGAAAACCGCGCGAGCATGTCGAAGATCAGATGGTCGCGCTCGCTGGCAGTCCAGGCTTTCGCGCATCTGGCCGCGCACTCTAGGATCCCGCGCGTCCAGGACTTCTCAAAATCCCGGTCGTCTTCATCGCTCGCAGGCGGACCGTTGACATCGAGCAGCCATTCCTGGTTCGCGCGGACGAGGTCAGCAACCTTGCTCGGTGCGAGGGTCGTCGTTCTCGACACCAGTCTGAGCCAGACCGCGGCGGTGTGATCATCGAAGTAGAAGTCCGGCATGTCTGGCGCCGCTCTCCTCCGCCGCGGTTTCCCGGGCTCAAGCGGGACCAGAGCTTCATCCGGTTGTTTGCGCTGGCGACGTGGCGGAGGAGTCGGCCAGCCCAGCTCAGTCTGCTTGCTAGCCAACCAGTCTAGCTCCGATGCAACCCGTTTTGCGCGTTGCTCATCCGAGTTCGTCCGCCGCTGCTCGAACACTTCATCGGACTCGTCATAGTCCTTGCGCCTCGGAAAATGCAGGACTGCAGACCCACTCTAATGCACGCAGCGAGCATCGCTTCGCCAAGGGTGGCCGCCGCGTTCGCATGGCAGGTGAAAGCCGCAGCGGCGCTCTGGGGGAATCTCCGTATGGCGTCGAATAGCGTGTCGATCTGTGGATCGTTGCCGCGTGTCGCGAGATAGAGACGTCCGGTGATCGCGAGCGCCACGGGATCATACATGACGTCGTATCGATAGTTCTGTCTGGCCTTGATCTCAGGACCGAGCGCGGTGTCAAAACAGGCTTCAATCTCCACGCGATGCGCTTTCAAAGCGGCCGCGTCGCCAAAGCGTGCGATGTAGGCTGCGGCGCCGACCCGAGCCACCCAAGGATCCGTTGGATCGTGCAGCTCCTTGGACTCGCCGGGACTGGCGCCTGCGGTTTCCGCGAGGACCGCAAGTGCATCCTCAACGCTGGCTCTCGCTGCTCCTTTGCCGCTGTTCATGGACAACCGCGTCGCAAGCGCACGATTGAACGACATCGTCTCAGCTGTCGTCTGGGCGGATTGCGATTCGAGCCAGCGATTCTGATTTTCCGGCATCTTGAACTGCCAGCCAGACCTCGTGATGCCGTCAGCCCCTGTTTCCGACACGGGGGTGTAGTTGTTCTTGTCGGAAAGAAGCAGCGCGTGCGACGCCATGAACTGGCGTGACGTCAAGTTCACGACTTCGTCCGCCCACGCGCCGAGCCGGTCTATTTCACGTCGTAGCCGCGTTTGCACCTCAGCGATCGCCTCATCGTTCTGACACATGGTCATTTGCGACAGCGCGCTGTGAAGCGGCACCGTCCGCGACGTGCGTTGCGACAGCGAAGCCTCAATCTCACGATCTTTCTGAAGGCGGCTTTCCCCAAGACCAATCGAAAGCGATCGACCTGTTGCCCGCTCCACATAGTCCAGCTGAGCCCGGTGCGCGTCCAACGCCAGTGTCTCGGGCGATGACGCCAGATCGATGAGTTCGGGTCCGTCCAGATTTGAGTGGCTCAGAACCACATCAACGATGATCATTAGGAACGCGCCGCTGATCGAGTCTCCGCTCGCGAGCTTGCCGACGATTTCACCAATGGGACGCCCGCTCTCTACCTGGGCATGCGCCCAATGCTCCAGCGCCGAAAGAGCTTTTGCGAGGATCGTTGAAGGGCTCTGGCCGCGCGACCAACCATAACTGAACGGCGACGTCACACGCTTCTTGTCGCCGCTTAACACAAGATCGAAGGCGTGTTCGTCTGTGTGACCATCCTCAATGTGGGCGACCAGGTCACGGATCAGTGCAACGCCTACATCGCAGTCTTTCTCCAGCAGATCTGCGAAAATGCCTGATCCTGCTTTGCCAAGCACAAATGGGTGTTCCAGCCGGCCAAAGCGCGGCTCGATGTGGCCCCGGCGGGCGTGTTTCTTGGCGTAGTCCCGCTCGATCTGGACCGCTCGCCGCAAGGCGAGTGCGAACGATTGAGGCGCAGCGGAAGCCAGTGAGCCCGGAAACTCCAGGACGCGGGTCAATTCGTCTTCTGCACGCGGCGACTTGGCAATGGCGTCAAGGTAGCGCGCGGCTGCGTCAGGCACGTGTGTGGCGTGCAATGAGAGTTGAAGCCGGGCCGCCTCAACGCCATCACTGCCGAGTGGGTATCGGATGACTGGAAGCTTCTCTCCCGGACGATAGCTGGTGCGAAGTTCGCGATCTTCCAGATGAGCAACCAGGAGGTCGGCGAACCGATCGAGCAGGATCGAAGAGATTGCTCGTTCTCCGAAGGTCATCAGCATCAGCCACGCTTCGAAGATATCGACCGCGGCCGCCAGAGCCAGAGATGGCAGCGTGTCAAAGCGCGCGGCACACCAAGCCACCAATGGCATGCACCGGCGTACATCGGGTACAATCAGTCCCTGCGGAATCTGCGTGCCCGGGGGAAGAACACCGCCCAGCACCTGGTCAAGAGGTGTTCCGTGCGATGCGATCGTCCGCCGGATCAGCACTGCGGCAATGGCATCCTTTTCCTCAAGCAATGCGGCGCTGTGCCGATTGAGCAGCTCTGCGGCGTTTTCCGAGCGCACAAGCGCCAGAACAGCCAAGCCTGCCCATCCGCTCTGCACGCCTTCCTGCATGAGCGTGCGAACGCGGTTGGCCCATTCTGCTGGATCATCCTTCTCTGCTAGCAGGGAAGATGACAGTTCGAAGCCGCGGCTCAACCAGAACGGAGGCGGCGCATCAAGACCCAAAGAACCCATGTCTTCGGCGAGTGCACATCCAAGCGCCCAATCGGCGAAGAGATCATGCTTGAATTTCACTCGATCTGTTGCATTGGCTTCGACGATGACCCCATCGCTCAAGAGTGTTGCAACTGCTTCAGAATCCTCGCCGCTGACATCAGCGAGGCTCTCGCCCGCGAGGATCGACTTGGCAACGGCGAGCAACACCCGCCTCCGAGCGTGTTGCACGCCGATGGCATGCGTCAGGCCATGACCGCCTGACGTCCACCAGTCCTTGACCAGCGCCGCCTCGCTGATTGGCTTGCTTGCATCGAGCCGGCTTCGGATCAGGCGCTTTAGAATGAACGGATTGCGCGTGAGCGACCGGGCGGGATGATCTGGGGCCAGTAATCGAGCCAGGTTCGGCGCCAGGCCTGCCAAATCGCTCGCTTCCTCATCATTGAGGCCTTCGACCCTCAGAGTCTTGCGAGGCTTCAGCGCCTCGAGAATGTCGGACGGGAGCCAGGTAGCCTCCTCTTCCCAACCGTCGCGAGCGGTAAAAAGGATGCACGCACCTTGGGTCGCAAGCGCCGAACGCAGAATGTCCGACACTGTCTTCTGCTCGCCCTCACTCCTGAAACGGTCGAGTCCATCAATGCAGACGAGACCACCTCCATCGCAAACGAGATCGGCGAGGAAGACTTCGGCGGTCGCGTCGATGTCAAATGCGCTGCGTAACGCAGGCCAACCACCTTGTGGGACTCGGGACGGCGAAAATACCATAACGCGGCACGATGCGCCCCACGCGTCGGCTGCCCAGCGGAGCAAGGCCGATTTGCCCGCGCCGCCGGGTCCCGTGATTTCGACGATGCGGTGGCCGGATCGTGCTTCAGCGATCCCATCGGCGAGCGCTTCGCGGCGCTTTCCCCTGAGTATCTGATGGCCAGCGACATCCGTCGAGATTTCGGCAAGCGCAAACCGGCTCATCTCTTCGATGCGGCTCCGCGCTTTTACGAGGCTGGGCCTTTGCTTGGTCTGCAGTCCCAATTCATTCAGCTGGGCGACGAGGTGCGCACGATTGGTTTGTCCGCCAATCGCATCGGATCTGAAGATGAGGCCGAGCAACGTGTCGTATGGATGTGTTGCGTCGGGAGAGCCAAGGACACTTTTTGCCCTGGCACGATCATGATGATCCGCAATCGACGCAGGACGCGCGTAGTCGAAGACCAGAACCACGAAGCGATTCAGGATGTCGAACAAGGCGTCGTCGCCGACAACACCATTTGCATCCAAGTGCTTCCTGAACGCGGACACAAACCGCCGCATCGCGTCGTTGCTGCGTCCTTTGGTATTGAGAAGCTTGAAGTACTCCGATGCATCCACCGTATTCCGGGCGAGTTCGAGCGCCTCCTGCACGCCGGTTTCGATCGCGCCCGTCGTTCGTTCGATAGCGACGGCAAACCGCCGTTCGGGGTCAATCCGGCGCCCTTTGGCAATTCCAGCTGCGACAGCCGCGAAATCAGTGTCGGCCTCGGTAAACGACATCGAGCGCTTTGTCTGGACCTCGAGGCAACGCTCCGACCCGTCGGTTCTCTTTCCTTTGACGATGATGTCGTCCAGGGGATGGCCTTGGCCGGCGCGCTGGAACTCCAGCGCTTCGACCACCGCTCCTGGCAGACCGAACGCCTCCGACTCCGCAAGGAGCGCCAAGGCATAGTGCGTCGCGACCTTGACCTCGAATTGTGGCCCGGCAGGCCCGGACGCCCGCGGACTTGTGTCCGGTGCAGGCTCCTCAGACACTTAAAGAGGTCTCCATTGAATCAATGCCGATGCGAATAGCCCAAGTTACCCGATGCCAGATGTTCAGCGCAAACCGCACGCTGCAGTGCTGACAGGCAGCGTTCAGATCCGCACAAAACGTAGACGCAAACGCCCCGATTTGACTCTACCGCCCGTTTGGAACAAATCAAGAACTTTGGGAGGCTTATGTGCAGGATCAAGCGCTTCTTCAGCGCCTCAGAAAGGATATCGAACGGCTCGGGTTGAGCAGCCGGGCGCAGACGCATGCGCTCGCCTTCGGTATTGATTCAATTGATAGAATTCTTCCGGGCGGCGGCTTGGCGCTGGACAGCTTGCACGAGATAGCCGGCGGCGCGTCCGGCGCAATCCACGGCGCGGCCACCATCCTCTTCGCTGCAGGCATAGCCGCCCGCACCCGGGGACAGATCCTGTGGTGCATCACCCGCCCGGATCTGTTTGCCCCCGCACTCTCGCAGGCTGGTCTCGACCCTGATCGCATCATCATCGTCGAGGCTGGCGATGAAGCCTCGCCGCTTGCCTGCTGCGAGGAAGGTCTTCGTCACGACGGCTTGGGCGCCGTCGTGGGAGAGATCGCCAAGCTTTCGATGACCGCATCGCGCCGTCTCAAGCTCGCCGCCGAGACGTCCGGCACGCTGGCGCTCGCAATCCGCCGCTGGAAGCGCGATCGCGACACATTCGATTTCGGGCAGCCGACTGCAACGACGACGCGCTGGCGCGTCACCGCCCTTCCCTCTTCACCGCTCCCTGTTCCTGGCGTCGGCCGGCCACGCTGGCTCGTCGAGCTTATCAGGAGCCAGGCCGGACAATGTGCAGACTTCATCGTGGAGGCGTGTGATGAAAAAGGTCGTCTCGCTCTTCCTGCCGACCTGGCCAACGGATCGCTATTACAGGACGCATCCCGATACCGCGCCGCCTCGTGAGCGCCCGCTCGTTCTGGTCGGCTCCGATGGCCGCTCCAAGATCATCCATGCCGCCAACGGCGCTGCCCGCAAGGCCGGAATCCGCACCGGTATGCCAGCCACCCAGGCACAGTCCCTGATTCCGGGCCTCGAAACAAAACTCGCCGATCCCCAAGAGGATGTGGCTGCCCTGGAACGCCTCGGATTGTGGATCATCCGGCGCTATTCCCCGCATGTCGCGGTCGATCTTCCCGACGGACTGGTGTTTGACGGGAGTGGCGTCGCGCACCTGTTCGGCGGCGAAGCGGCAATGCTGGATGACCTGCGTCACCCGGCCGAAATTGTCGTAGGTGTAGCTCACATCCGGCTGCGAGCCAGGCGCATCTACCGTCGTCACCCGGCCGAGATTGTCGTAGGAATAGGCGAAGCTCTGCCCATCCCTGCCCCGCCGCGCCGTCAGCCGGCCATACGCATCGTAGGTCAGCTCTTCATAGTCCGTCGAGGAACTGATGTTGCCCCACGAAGGATGCGGATAGTTTGTCTTCACGAGACGACTGAATCCGTCGTAGTGATAAGTTGTGCGGAAATCCTCCGCGTCCGTTATCTTCTGCAGCTCGCCGGACGAAAGATATTCCATCTTCGCCACGCTGCGCTGCTGCGGCGTTCCATAGGCTTCTTGCATCTCCGTCAGCTCGCCCAGATCATTGAGCGTTGGCTGTGCGCGCCTGTCCGGCCCGAACGAGCCTGCCGTCGCCGCATCGCAAGCCGACCCCGGCAGCGAGGCGAACGTCGCGGGATTCATTCGTACAGCCGAGCAGGTTACGTTGGAGCCTGCCAGATAGTCGAACTGCGCAACCGCATGTGGAGGATCGGCGCTGAGGGAAGCCAGCTTCGCCGTCGCTACGAGGCCGGCGGCGTTGTAGACGAGATCCTGCTGCTGCATCACGGTGAGCGAGGCCCAGCTTCCCGGCGAAGACACGGCGCCCAGCTGCGCCGCCGTGATCAAGCCATCGCTATTGTAGTCCGATTTGGCGACACGATGGAGAAGACTCCCACCACCATCCGGGTCGGGACCAACCACCGCACGCGGCCGGCGTATGCCGTCATAATAGAACCGCGTCGTATCGCCAGTTCCGCTCAGGGGCCCGTCAATCGTCGCAATGTCGCCCAGCGATGTATAGGTGACGGACGAGGTTGCGGTAATCGATGAATCGCCTGCCCTGATCGTGGTAGAGGCTACGCGCCGCTGGCTGTCATAGGTGATCGACTGCACCGTCTCGTTCGCGGCGTTGGCGCACGAAGACCCGCTGGCGCACGACGATGTTCCGCTCAGCCTGTAGATGCCCGTGCTGGCGTCAGCGTAAGTGAAGCGCGTTTGAGGTCGCGTTCCGCTGCCAATCGGCGCCGAACCCGAGGGCGCAGGCGAAGTTACAGTCAGCAACCCACCATGGGTCGATGAGTACGTGTAGTCCGTACGGTAACCCCGCGCGTCCGTGGTCGATTCAGGCTTGTTGCAGGTCTTGGGATTGGCGCAGTTCGCCGGGAACGACGCTGATGTCGTGATGTTCGAAAGCCCAGAGCCGGTCTTGGGGGTGAATATGGTCTGCGTGATGTTCCCGCGCGCATCGTATGTGTAGTCGGCATACTGGCCGAGCCCCAGTGTTGTGCGCGTGACGCGCCCGTAGGCGTCGCGCGTCAACACCGTCGTGTTCACGCCGAGAATGCCGTCCGTAAATTCCGTGGTCCATCCGTTTGCTAGATTCGTGACGACGACCTTGTTGCCGCCGTGGACCGTTGGGTCGATGGTCGTGACGCGCTCTCCGCCGCTGTCCACATACGAGTAGGTAGCCCCGTCATTGCCTCCTATGCTGCTGGTGACACCAGCCACCTTGCCGCTCACGTAGGTGACCGTGATTCGGTTTGTGGAGGATGACGACGGCAACCGAATGCCTGTCATTTTGCCGCTGGCAAAGACGTAGCGCATGACCCGCGACAGCCGATCCGTCACGGTCTCGATCGAGCCTCCGCTCTCCGTTCCGTACGTGACATAGGGCCAGTCCGCCCCCGTGCTGTCCGAACAGGTGAATGACCCGTTCGTGCAATTGTAGACGGCGCGATTGATGCCAGTGACCTTGGTCCGTTGCAGATAGCCGCCCACGACTTCGCTGCCGTTGTTCGGTCCGTTGATCGCGTAGGTGAAGTGGATGTGGAAATTCAGATTGTTCGAGACAGATTGCGGACGGATCGCCGTCTGTCCGCCGACGCTGGCGGTAGAATATGTCCAGGTGACGATCTCGCCATCGGGTCGGGTCAGCTTGGTGATCAGGCCGGCATTACATCCCCAGAAGCTGGTAACACCCGAGCAGCTTGCCACGGCGGTATCGAACTCGACCACCGTACCCTCAGCCAGTGTGTAGGTGTATTTGCTTGAGGCGAAGGACAGCGTCGAACCGATCCTCTGGTTCGACGTGTAGACGCCGCTCGAGAGTGTGAACGATTCAGACGCTCCTCCCAGGCTGACCGTGTAGATCGAACCGCTGGAATTGATCGTGCCGGCGAGAGAATCGCGCCAGCCTGTGTCGATCCAGACGCGCCCATGGGCAAGACCGCCAGCGCCGGGCTGCCCAATAACGACTCCCGTGACAGCGGCATTGTATTTTCCGGTGCTTACATCGACACCAAGATGATCGATCGAGCTCCACAGCGGCGGAACAACAGTCTGGACTTGCGCCGCTGCCGGCGCCGCAACGACGGCGAGCGCACAACTCACGAGCACGCCTCGCCGAATGGCGCTCTTGACGCCCTGCAGCGTGCGCAAAGCCAACATGAGATGTTCGAGCATGCGTCTCCCCCCAAAGTAGACAGATGAAGAGTGAAGTAGCATCAGACACGTTCGGCAAACAAAAAGGCGAATGAGGCGGCGCTTGCCGAGAAGCACAAATCCGCGATGAAAAACGCCTGAGCATTCCGATAGCCAAAAAACTTCCGTGGTATCTAGCGCCCCGAGAAAACCTGCCAGCGAAAGTCCATCGCGCATCACGAGATGCCGAACTCTTTCGAATTCCCGCTTGCTCTTGTCGCCTGTTCACGCATAGCTTCGTGTGCGCGTCACGTATTGGGGGATGACGACTGATGAAGCTTCCGTTGCTCTTGCTCGTCGCAACGCTCGTCATGGCGGCTCAGGCAAACGCCCAGACAACTTACACATATGACGCGCTTGGGCGTGTCATTCAGGTTCGTGAAACGAGCGACGCGACCAAGGTCGTTACGTATACTTACGACGCACTGGACAACCGAACCAAAGTGAAGAGCGGCAACGCTGCGCCGGCGGCGGTGGCAGACACCTATTTCCTCATGACGACGGGAAGCACATGGACAGGAACGCTTTTCGTTCTTGCCAATGATACGGACGCCGACCTGCCCGATGATACGTTGTCGGTGGTTTCGACCACGGGCAGTGTTTATGCGAGCGTGCTCGCGAATGGCGTTGGCCTAACAGCGGCGCCCCTCGGTACGCACAATTTCTCATATACGATGAAAGACGCCAGCGGAGCGACATCGAGCGCGCAGATATCCGCGCAGGTCGTCTACTGCAATCCGATCTGCGAGAGGGGGCCGCCGCTCTGACATGCGCATTATCCTGACCCTGCTCATAGCTTTAACGACAGTTGTGGGCGCGACCGCCCAGACCGGCAAAGAATACTCAGGCGAAGTTGTTATGATATCCACTGGAGCCCTCGCCGCTCCGTGGAAGGAGGGGCGCGCCTGCACGCAACCTCAGGCCTGCGAACCGATCATCTACAACAGCCAAACCGGCGAGATTGCGCGCCTTGGAAACACATGGGCGTCAGACTTCGGGAGCAGCGGTCGCGGCGAGGAAGTCTGGCGCAAGGAGACGGCGACGGCCAAGGCCAATCGGCTCAAAGACGATTGATGAGAGACCAATAAGGACAGGCCTGTTGAAGCGGCATGTGACAGACCGCTAGCCCCCCCCGAAGGAAGCAGCCTCGGGAAACTACTGAGCCCCGCCCGCCGGCGGGCCTGCGTTGAGCACGTGAAGCAGACATTGTTGGTATCCGAGCGGTGACCGGCCCCCGCTGAGAGAGACTGGCTAGCGGAGCAGCACATGGCAGGCAGCGCGAGCCTGCTCCTAACGATCCACCTGTACTTGCCCTGCCAGGAAATCGGCTATCGGATGATCGTTAGTGCCGCTTACGCCGCTTCGAATCCAGTCCGCTCACTTCGGATCCTTGTTGAACTAGGCAGCCGGCCCGCACTAATCGAGAGGCGATACAGAGTCCGACTTCATGTTTCGCGCCCTACTGCAAATTAGGCACAATCTGACCGACACACTCAGTTTGCGCCAATACAGTCAAGTGACACCCTTCCAAAATATCTTCCTTAGCACAAAAGCGGCTACGATGATGACAAAGACTGGAAATGAAGGAATTTGCGGAACGGCTGACAACACCACCAACAGGAATCCACTCAGCGCTCCGATAACAATCGCCAGCAAAAAGCCCTGTGATATAATAAAATTCTCTTTCATTATCGAGCAGTGTCTCTTATCAGCCGCGAGAGCCTTTAGGACATGTCTGCAACGTGACCCCATGCTCTGAATTCAACGATACATAAAAATCGTAGCCGATCATTGGTGCTACATAAGCTAATTCGCGACGATCGACATCAGACTTCACAATATTCTCTATCCACAGAGTGCCCGAACGAGACGACCCGAGATGGACGTCGATATGCTCACCAACTTCGATAAGGCCATTCCAAACGACCTCATCATCTAGCCCCACTCGCACTTCTTCAAGTTGCGCAGACGTCGAATTATATATTACAACGGTGGAATTCATTCCCGTTACAAATACTGTCACCCAACAACATAACAAACCGAGAGCAAACCCCGCCGCTGACCCTATCCAAAATTTGTTCAATTTCATTGGATCACCTCTAGAAGGGCGACGTACGCAGACAATCTCTATTAATCAAATCTCGCACAGCGGACGATGCATTTGGAAACGTCGGCCCAAAACTCGCCTGCTGCCGCCCTACCATATTATTGTAGAGATCCATTAGTCGTTCACCAGGACTGTTTTGCATACCCTGCTCGGAACGCTCCCAAATATCGCCAACGTCTTTGGCGCCATCAAACCAAAAAAATTGCTGCATGCGATAACTCCAGTAGGCGTGATGAAAGGCGTCTGCAGCATTGTTGTGCGCTGGGATGCCCGAGAAGCCTTGAAACACACGCGTCTCCCAGTCCGCGTCTTGCGCGATTGTGTACGCAGCAAAGGCGGCGAGGGGGTTCCACAGAGCGAATTGACCGGGATTCATTCCATCTTTGTCGAAACCCAAGCTCTTTAGTGTAGGGCTAGGAAACCCGCTTTTGTTCACGCCACTAGTACATGTCCATCCCCGCGGAGCTGGTGTGGGCTGGTTGGTAAGAATGCCCTGATCCATCCCAATTTCACTCGGAAAGATGATGCTCGGCTCTACCCCTTGTTGCAGAAACTGCCGGTATGCTTCGCACTCGTTAAATGAATTATCTCTTCCGCACGCAATGCCGCCATCCTCCACGCCGCCAGTAATAATCACGCTATTCCCGACGACCACGAGGCCCGTTGGGTCTCGCGAATTCACGGGATCACCGGCGACATAGTTGTACATATTCACCCCATCGCCATAGCCGATGGGATCGGGCTGCATGAACCGGCCGAGTTCGGGGTTATACGCGCGGGCCTTGTAGTGGTAGAGGCCCGCTTCCGGCATCCACATCTGGCCGGTGTACTGGAATCGTCCCGCATTACCTGACCCCGGAACGCCATACTCGTCATAGCTGTTCTTCGTCGTCGATCCGCCCTCGACCGCGATGATCGAGCCGCGCTCGTCCGCGAACAGATAACGCCGGTCGGGCGTGCCCGAGCCCGAATGCCCTGCCCCCTCGAACCACACCAGCGGCTCATCCATCCCCGGCCCGTGCACATAGCGGCGGACGAGGCTGCCGCCCGGATTGTATTCCGCGATCACGTCCACACCGTCATAGACGAACAGCGTGTCGGCCACCGCCGATCCGCCAAGCGCCCTCAGCCGTCCAGACGGGTCGTAGCTCAGGAGCACCGACGTCGCGTTCACGCTCGTCAGGCGATTGCTGTAGTCGTACGCGTAGGCCTTCGTCCCATCGCCCGTCGTGTTGCCGCGACTGTCATAGCTCGGCGCCACGCCCCCGGCGGAGGTGTACTGGTTGAGCCCGTTATCAGCATAGGCGTCGGCATAAGCGGCCGGCAGCGTGAAGTTGTAGCCCGTGTTGTTGATCGTCTTCGAGACGATCTGGCCGGCCGGGTTGTAGCTGAGATCCGTCCACACATCGTGCGAGGAACCGCCCAGGTCGAGCCCAAGATCGATCAGCCGCGAGCCGCCGTCGAACGCATACCCTGTCGTGCTGCCATTGCCGCGCGCCAGCGACGTGCGACGGCCAAGATTGTCGTAGGTGAATGTCGCAAGCGCTGAGCTTCCATTCTCCTTGATGGCTGTCACCTCGCCCACGGCATTGTACTCGTAGGTCACATGGAAGCTGTCCGGCCAGGTCAGCCGCGTGCGCCGCCCTGCCGCGTCATACTGGTAGCTGACCGTGCGGCTACCCTGCGTCTCGCTGGTCAGGCGGCTGAGGGCGTCATAGGCGTAGGTGAGCGTGTGCCCGGACTGGGCCGCCGTCAGCACGCGGCCGAAATTGTCGTATGTGTAGGTGATGTCCGGCTGCGAACCCGGCGCGTCGATCACGGTCACGCGGCCAAGATTATCGTAGCTGAACGAGAAGCTCTGCCCATCTCGCCCGCGGCGGGCTGTCAGGCGCCCATAGGCGTCATACGTGAGCTGCTCATAGTCCCCTGCGTTCTGGTTGCCAGCCGTTGTCGGGCTGGGGAAGATCGTCTTCACCAGCCGCGAGAACCCATCATACTCGTATTTGGTTTTGTTGCCGTCTGCATCGGTCAAGTATTCGGATTCTCCCGACGAAGCATCGTAGGAGACAGTCTGAACCAGCCGCCTCGGCGTCCCAAAGCTGCCAATCACGCCGTCGGCAACGCTCGTCCCCTCGCGATATCCGTTATAGCCAGTGAGTGTAATGCGATCGTATCCGTAGGAGCCAGCGGTGTCTGCCTGACAGGCGGCGTACATGCCGGTCGGAAGCGAGGCGAACTCGCTGGGATTCATGCGCGTGGCCGTGCAACGCGCGAAGAGATTTTCGTGTATGCTGAACTGCTGAACCGCATAGGTCGTGCCGCCCGATGACAGGGCGGTCTTGGAGAAAGGTATTGGAAGGCCGAGCTCATACGTGTTGTCGATACGCTGGAGAACGGTCATCGACGCCCAACTGGAAGGCGAGGATACATGACCCACCTCGACAACGGTCGGAAAACCATCAGCGTTATACGTCGTCCGTGACACACGATGCTGGAGCGATCCCCCGCCATCCGGGTCGGGCGTCACGCTCGCGCGCAGCCTGCGGATATCGTCATAGTATAGATACGCGGTGTCCGCAGTTCCGCTGAGCGGGCCATCGACAGTCGCGATGTCGCCCAGCGAAGTATAGGTGATGCTCGATGTCGATATCACCGACGAATTCCCTGCGCGAACGGTTGTCGTTACAACACGCCGCTTGGAATCGTAGGTGAACGCCTGCACCGTCTCATTTGCAGCGTTGGCGCAAGAGGAACCGGAAGCGCAGGACTTTGTCGTGTCCACGCGGTAGATGCCGGTGCTGGCATCGGCATAGGTGTAACGCATCTCCGGCCGCGTTCCGCTGCCAACCGGGGCTGAACCCGACGGCGCTGGAAGCGTGACCGTCAGCACTCCGCCATGAGTCGAAGAATACGTATAATCTGTCCGATAGCCTCGCGCATCCGTCGTCGAGTTCGGCTTGTTGCAGGTCTTGGCGTTGGAGCAGCTGCCCGGATAAGATGCGGTCGTCGTGATGCTCGAGAGCCCGCTTCCCGTCTTGGGCGTTTCGACGATCTGTGTGACATTCCCACGCGCGTCATAGGTCAGATTTGTGTAGTCGCCATCTGCGCGGGTTGTGCGCGTTACTCGACCGTAGCCGTCCCGTGTCAAGACCGTCCTGCGCGTGCCGGCGCCGTCAGCCCAGAGTTCGGTCACCCAGCCATTTGCGATATTGGTTTTTGTAATCGATGCGTTACCCTCGAAATATGGTGCCGCTGTCGTTGTACGAACGCCGGAAGCATCGCTGTAGGTGTAGGCAGTACTAAACCATCCGCCGATGTTCGTAGAAACGAGGATGACTTTCCCTGAGCTGTAGGCAATCGACGTGCGTGCGACCGAACTCGATGTCGGCAATCTGACTTCCGTCAAGTTTCCACTGGTGACTTTAAACCGTGTCGTCTGCGAGAGCCTGTCAGTTACCGTCTGAACTCCTCCGCTCTCAGCACCATAAACGACATACGGCCAGTTGGCCCCCGTGCTGTCAGAGCAGATAAATGTGGAGTTCGAGCAATTGTAGATCGAGCGATCGATCCCCGTGACCTTGATGCGCTCAAGATAGCCGCCGACAACCTCGCTGCCATTGTTCGGCCCATTGATCGCGTAGGTGAAGTGGATGTGATAGTTGAGATTGTTCGAGATCGATTGCGGCCGGATGGCGCTTTGGCCACCGACGCTCGCCGCCGAGTACGTCCAGGTGATGACCTCGCCATCTGGTCGCGTCATCTTTGTGATCAGGCCCGCATTGCAGGCCCAGAAGCTGGTGACGCCCGAACAGCTTGCCGTAGCCGTGTCGAACTCTGCAACCGTGCCGTCTCGCAGCGTGTAGCTGTATTTGCTCGATGCGTAGGCCAGGGTCGAACCCATTGCCTGATTCGATGTGTATGTTCCGCTGGAGAGCGTGAAAGTCTCAGCGCTTGCGCCCAAACTCACAGTATAGATCGCCCCCGAAACGGAGATCGTCCCGGCGAGGGAGTCACGCCAACCTGACGCGACCCAGCCACGTCCAAATGCAATCCCGCCTGCACCGGGCTGCCCGATGGCGACTTCACTGGTCGAGAGATGGAACTGACCTGTACTCGCATCGACACCGAGATGATCGATCGCGCTGAACACGGGCGGCGTTGCCGTCTGCACCTGCGCATACCCAAGCGGAGCGGCGGCAAGGCTGGCTGCGAGCACGCCTCCTGCAGATACAACTTTGCGGAAACGTCGAAGCCAATGCCCGCCTCGTGCATGCAGCCCCATATTCGTCCCCCGATGCGCGCCAACGACGCGCAGTCCCATGAAGAATTTTGCGAAAGCGATGCCCCAACCGCGAGCACATGCTCTCTCACCACGAAGCAGAGCGTGACCACGCCGCCACGATTGGGCAAGCGCAAAACTTTTCTTGCGCAACGCACAATCTATCTGGGCCCGCATGCATCGTCGGGCGCACTGCCATCACATTACCCAACACAGCCGCTTGACGCTTGCATCTGGCTTGGCGCACGGCATACTTCGAATGGGTTCTACGCGACCGCGCGCATGCGGGCTTTGGCTAGGGGGGATTGCACTCATGCGATTGGCGTCGTTGGTGGTGGCGTTGTTAATGGCGCTGAGCGCGCAATCCGCAAGCGCACAGACCACCTACACTTACGAATATGACGAGTTCGGCAGATTGATCCGCGTCGAGCGCGACTCGGGAACGTCAAGCCGCGTGCGATACACGTACGACAACGTCGACAATCGTACGCGGGTCAAACAGGGGGTGTCGGGGCCATCAGCCATTTACGATTATGTCTTCGCAGAAAGCGACTACGGCATCGACATCTCCGGCCCCTACTACTTGTTCGTCAACGACACTGATGCCGACCTACCCTTTGACACGTTAGCGATCAGCGCCGTCGGCGGAGCGCATGGATCATATGCAACAATTCAGTCTGGAGGACAGTCGATCTACTTCGCGGCAGGTCCCGGTATATATTCGATGACCTACACATTGATGGATTCAACCGGCCTGACGTCCACAGCCTCGGTCGATATCGAAATCATCCCGACGATCATCATCACTTGTCCGCCCGATTGCTGGTGAGCGTCATGAAACACATCAGTATCGCCCTGGTCGCCGTCCTCGGTCTCCCCGCCCTCGCCCAACCTCAAGCCAAGCCATCGCCCACGCCTGCAATGGAGATCGTCATGGATGCTTCCGGCAAGATCGTGGCGCCTTGGACCAAAGGAAAATCCTGCTCACGCGAGACGACAGGGAAAGAGACTTGCCGATGGGTTGTGATCCACAGCCAAACACGCGAGATCGCACGCGTTGGCGATAGATGGTCGAGCAAGTTTGCCGCCACCGGCAACGGCAGAGAGGTCCGGCGTCTTGAGAGCTCGATGGACAAGGCGACGCGGCTTTCAGCCGGACCCACGCAATAGCTGATTGCTCCCGAAAGCGTCTGGGCCACGGTAGGCTATGGGGTTTTTTCCGGGGCGCGCTGTCTGGTAGCGAACTTGACTTCGCCGGCCGCGCTTCGCCGGTTCTGAAGGCGGGGGACAGACCGCAGCCATCGGCTACACCCTGATCGAGACCACCAAGCTCAACGCAGTCGATCCGCAGGCCTGGCTCGCCAATGTCATAAGCAGCATCGCGGATCATCCCGCCAACAGGATCGACGATCTGTTGCCGTGGAACCGTGGCGCCTGAACCGTCAAGGTCGCCTTCGCCGGATGCAATGGACGCGCACGCCTCCGGGAAACTCGACGGTCAGGCCCAGCGGGGCCGGCCACTTCTCCGGGCTGGGCGCCATCATGGGGGGGGGGGGGCTTGTGGCGACCGGCAAGAACTCCACGGGCGCAACGTTGCCGCCAAGACGTGGATCGCGAAGCCAACCGAACACCACGTTGGCGTTGATCCCATGCCGTCTCGCAACAGCCGCAATCGAGATGCCTGGCTCACGGGTCTCGGCGACCAGCTGACGCTTGAACGCACAGGAGTAGCTGCGGCGCACCCTGACGGGCTTATGGTCGGACATGGTGGGATCGCGTCCACGATAGACAAGCGGACACGATCCGCCCCGATCCATCCAGAATGACCCTTATCCCCGCCACCGTAAGGTCGCTCAGACCGGACGGTTACCATGGGAGAATGGCTACGTCGAAAGCTTCAACGGCAAGTTGCGCGACGAGTTGCTGAACATCGAGATCTTTTACAGCCTGAAGGAGGCGCAGGTGCTGATCGGCTCCTGGCGACGCCACTACAATGCGGTGCGTCCACATAGCTCGCTGAGATGGCAACCGCCTGCGCCGGAGACCATCGTCATCCCGCTTGGCCGCCTCGCAGGCGCGCGCCTGCAGAAGAAATGGAGGCCTCAATGCACTAACGTTGACACCGGGCGCGCTGATGGGGGCCGGTCAATGTCAATCCTCCAAAATCCAGTCCAACATAACTTCACAGCTGGACGCATTTGAAGGCGGCGGATCAAAAGTTCCGGTTAACCTGGCAATCTCGTCGTCAGCCCCACTGCCCCGTTCAGAAAGATCGAAGCCCAGGAACCCGCTCGTCGCAACGACGAAAGCTATGGCTTATCAATTGGCCGTCGGGAAGAAATGTAGTGACCGCTTTGAAAAATAGTATTCCTTCAGTAGTTGAATAAATGTAGACAACGCTTTCCCGATGGAAAACCGACGAGTCCAAATCGCGAAATTTTGCTTCAACATACCAAAGATTGTCTTTGGCGGAGATCTGTTCGAAAGAAAAATCTACCTCTTCAACACTCTTAATTCCCGCCGTCAGAGAGGCTCCAGCCCGGGGAAGATAAATTGGATATGGGGAAGTGATCGCTTGCCCATCCGTCAGTTCAATCGGAACATATGGCATTAGTAGGTCGCTGCCACCTACTGAGTCCAAATCGAGAAAAAAAATTCGCTTGTACGTTCGACCCACATCGCTCGGCGAATTATCCGATTGGCAATATTCCACTTTTTGCACGTCAGGAGTTTCGCAAGCCGAAAGCCACGCGATGGAAGAAGCGAAAATGTAATGCAGGAAAGATTTCAGCATCCCGTGAATCCGCCCGCTCCAGTGCAGCCGCCGTTCGCGAGGCCGTAGTCTCTCAAACGTAATTTTGCTTCATGATCGAGTCGGAAATGACGCCATTTTTCATCACTACCTTTTCCCCATTCGTTATGCAGGTCTGCGTGTATGATCGCGCGCGCTGCATTGCCAGGCATAAGCAAGTGGTCCCTAAAGCCGACACTAAACCGATACTCGTCCACGTACTTGTCGTAGTCATTCCAATGGAGCAAGACATGTTCTGGCGCGCCCCCCATGCCCACCTCCTCAAAGGCTGCCTTTGATTCGATAGTTATGATGGCGTTCGTTCTTCGGCTCCCCCAACCGCCATCTCTTGCAGCTCCGACGAACTGGCTGCTTACTCGCAACATTTTCGCCAAGTCGCCGTTGCTCTGGGTCCGATCTACAACTTGCAACCCCGATCTGCGCAGATTTGCCCCAGCATTGTCGCGAATAAAATTCGCAAAACTCTTAGCAAATGCACTTGCTTGATCACTGGTCAGATCATCGTCCGTGACACTGCCATCGCCGTCGGCATCCACAAACACGCAAGGGAGAATCCCTTCGCTCGTCATTTCCCCACATATTTTGTGAAGTCCCGTTGGGTCAACTAGCCCCATCGGATCATTCCCCACGTAGGCGTAGATATTCATTTGGTCGTTTGTGCCAATAGGGTCTGTCTGCATGAACCGTCCAAGGTCCGGATTGTAGATGCGGGCTTTGTAATGGTAGAGCCCGATCTCCGAGAGCCACGCTTGGCCGGTGTACTGGAACCGCGGAACGGTGGAGCCGGTGACACTGGGGTTGCCATACTCATCGTATTTGAGGGTGGTCACGGATGAGCCCGTGTCGGCGGCGATGACCGAGCCGCGCTCATCCTTGAACAGGTTGCGCTTGTTGGTCGTTCCAGCGCTTCCATACCACACGATGGGATCATCGACGCCATCGCCATGCACATAGCGGCGCAGCAGACTGTTGGACCCATTGTACTCCGCGATCAACCGCGTTCCGTCATAGAGGAACTTGGTCGTCGTCCCGCTCAAAGTGACCGACATCAGGCGGCCGGTGGGATCGTAAGCGAGGCTGGCCCCGTTTGTTGCCGACGTCAGGCGGTTGAGACCGTCGTAGGAGTAGCCCTTGGTCGTGTCGTTGGTGGTGTTGCCGCGACCGTCATAGGTCAGCCCCACACCCGCCACCGAGGTATACTGGTTGAGACCGTTGGCGACATAGGCGTCGGTGAACGTCGCGGTATAGGGCCACTCATAAAGCGCCGTCGCCGCCGTGCGCGTGACGAGCTGGCTGGCCGGGCTATAGCTGAACGTTCGCGACAGATCGTATGTGGCGCCGCCGGTCACAAGATCATGGCTCAGGCCCGACAGCCGGGAAACGGCGTCATAGCTCCACGCCGTCCGCGCCACGCTGGAGCAGCCGGAGGCCATCGTCATCCCCGCCTGGCCAGCTCGCCGCATCGTGTCTGCAGAAATGGGAGGCCTCAATGCACTAACATTGACACCGGACGCGCCGATGGGGGCCGGCCATCACCCTCTCCAGGCCGTGCATAAATAACAGTCCCTCCAATTCGTATACCGCGTTAGCCTGACAGCTCCTTAGCTACAAACTCCATAATTGTTGGATCTCCGTCGAGCGCTCTCGCCCCAAATTTTAGCAATCTGCTTGACAAGGACTCCAGCGAACTTTGTAGCTCGTCGTCATTCTGTGCAGTTAGGACATAGGTTTTTGCAAATTCTTCCGGGTCAAGCGCCTCAATAAAAGAATAGATCTCAAAGCACGCCTCGGAATAAGCAATGCACAAGCTTATTTCGTACTCAAACGGCACAAAATAAACAGAAATAACCCAATTGGCCTTCGAATAAATTATTCTGCGTTCATCCGCGGCGGTTTCTACAAAATTATAATCTTTCAAATATGAAAATACACCTCGGACGGTGTCCGCAAAATTTGTGAAAAAAGGGTATTGCATCATGTCGCTTACCGGTAGGAGGGGCGCCAAAACGGCTTGCCGGGCGCCTCTCGAACGTATCCAAACTGCTGCAAGAGCTCTCGTTCCATGGCTAGAAACGAGCCTGCCGGAGCTGTTCCAGGCGAGATATCTCTGACACTAACTCCTCTTTGTAAAAGCGCACTAAAGACCGTCCGATTGACCTCCATATTCGCAGCGGCACCATAATCTCCCATCTTGTTCATCAAACTGAATTCGTTTTCACTCAATCGGAAATTCAGCACGTCTTGGCCCCTGCCAATGACTACCGTATCCTTTGGTACGGTGTCCCTTCCCCCGGGCCGATCAATTATTTCCCAAATGATCGCCAGGGCTGTTCCCCTCGCAATCAACTTGAGCCACGGAACATCGATTGCTGGCTCGCCAAAAGGAGGGTCCTCGATCGGTGGACCTCCGTTGCTAGGATACCCCGGCTCATGGATTGGGGAGCCTGGCGGCGCGGGGGTCACCGAAGTGCTTCGTTCGGCTCTGCCATCCCACCCGCCACTGTAGTCATAGCACGCACTTCCACCGCGCTGCATGAAGCCCTCGCAGCCGCTGCCGTACAGACCGGTGGGATCGCTGCGCCCCATCGGATCATTCCCGACGTAGGCATAGAGGTTCATCTGGTCCTTGTAGCCGATAGGATCGATCTGCATGAACCGTCCGAGGTCGGGATTGTAGATGCGGGCCTTGTAGTAGTAGAGCCCGATCTCCGAGAGCCAGGCTTGGCCGGTGTACTGGAACCGCGGAACGGTTGAGCCGGTGACACTGGGGTTGCCGTATTCGTCGTACTTGATGGTGGTCACGGATGAGCCCGTGTCGGCGGCGACGACCGAGCCGCGTTCGTCCTTGAACAGGTTGCGCTTGTTGGTCGTGCCGGAGCTGTCGTACCACACGATCGGATCATCCACGCCATCGCCATGCACATAGCGGCGCAGCAGACTGTTGGACCCGTTGTACTCCGCGATCATCCGCGTTCCGTCATAGAGGAACTTTGTCGTCGTCCCGCCAAGGGTGACCGACATAAGGCGGCCGGTGGGATCGTAAGCGAGGCTGGCCCCATTCGTGGCTGACGTCAGGCGGTTGAGGCCATCGTAGGAATAGCCCTTGGTCGCGTCGTTGGTGGTGTTGCCGCGGCCGTCATAGGTGAGCCCCACACCCGCCACCGAGGTATACTGGTTGAGGCCGTTGGCGACATAGGCATCGGAGAACGTCGCTCCGTAAGCCCACTCATAAAGCGCCGTCGCCGCCGTGCGCGTGACGAGCTGGCTGGCTGGGCTATAGCTGAACGTTCGCGACAGATCGTATGTGGCGCCGCCGGTCACAAGATCATGGCTCAGGCCCGACAGCCGGGAAACGGCGTCATAGCTCCACGCCGTCCGCGCCACGCTGGAGCAGGACGAACTCGTTCCCGTTCCCCGGCACATCGAGGCGCGCCGTCCCAGTTGATCGTCGTAATACGTCGCCAGCACATCCGAGCCGGTGGTCGCGCCGTTGAGCCCGATGAGCTTGAGACGTCCATCGTCGAAATACTGATAGTTCGTGTAGAACCCCGAACCGGGATAAGTCAGCTGCGTGCGACGGCCCGCCGTGTCGTAGGCGTAGGATACAGTGCCATTGGGCTGGGCCTCGGTCAGCACGCGCCCCAACGCATCGTAGGTCCAGGAGACCGCCGCAAGCGCGTGGCTGGAAGAGATCAGATTGCTGAAATTGTCGTAGCCATTCGTTACATCCGCGATCGTCGAGCCGCCCTTAGTGATCAGGCGATTAAGGTTGTCGTAGCCATTGTAGATCATGGCCCCATCGCGCCGACGCTCGGACGTCAGGTTACCAGCAGCGTCGTAGCCGTATTCCTCGTAGTCGGTCGTGGAGCTTGTCCCCGCCCCTGCCGTCAGAGACGGATAGCGCACCTTCTTCGCCCGGTTGAACCCATCAAACTCGTAAGTGGTGAGGTTGTTGGCCGCGTCCTTGACTGTGCCGGTCTGGCCTGGCGCCAGATAGGTGAATGTCCGCTCATTGCGCACCAGAGGCGTCCCATAGCCCGACTGGATCACCAGGGGATCGCCATTAGCCGTATAGGTCGTGCGAACGATCTGGTCCGCTCCGAAGGAACCTGCGGTGCTTTGCGTACAGGCGGCTGGCAGCGAGCCGTAGACCGCAGGGTTCATGCGGGTGGCGGTACACTCCACGCGGCCGGCGGCGTCATAGCTCACCTGCGTCACCGCCTCGGGCTGACCGGTTGCGATGTTGATGACATTCCCACGCACCTTCCGGCCGAAGCTGTCGTAGACAGCCGTCGATCTCGCCAGAACGGTCATCGTCGATGCGCAGAAATTGTTGGCCGCCGAGCAGTTCGCTGGGGCGGACACGCTGCCCTGTTCAACCATGGTCGGATTGCCATCGGCATCGTAAGTCGTGCGCGAGGCGCGATACTGCAGTGACCCGCCAGCATCCGGGTCAGGAGCTACCGTCACGCGGAGCCGGCGCACCGTGTCGTAGTAGTTCCAGACCTTGTCCGCCGTTCCATTCAGCGGTCCGTCCACGCTCTCTATGTCGCCCTGGGGAGTGTAGGTAGTGGACACACGCGAGTTGGTGGCGGTGTAAGCCGTTGCGTTGTTGCCCGCACGGGTCACGACCAGCGAAGGAAGGCGCTTTGCATTGTAGGTCGTCTCAACAACGGTCTCGTCCGCCGTTCCCGCGCAAGACGCAGCCGTCCGGCAGGACTTGACTGTCGCAACGCGCGTGACCCCGCCCGACACAGCGTAAGTGTAGCGCGTTTGCGGCTGGATCGACGCATAGGGCCCGGAGCCAGGCGCAGGCTTCGTTTCTGTAAGCACGCCGCCATGGCCAGAGTCATAGGTGTAGGTCGTCACAAACCCGCGGGCATCCGTGGTAGTCAGCGGCTTGTTGCACGTCTTGGGGTTCGTGCAGACCGTGTTGCCGCTTTCGGGGTAGGTCGCGTAAGTATTGATGTCAGCAAGACCTGATCCCGGCTTGGCGACATGTCGGACGCGAGTAACGTTGCGCCGAACATCGTACTCGAAGTGCGACACACGACCGTCCGGGTAGGTAGCGCGCGTCATGCGCCCCTGCCCATCATGCAGGTAGTCCATCTGGTAGCCGTTCACCAGATCCTGTCCCACCAGCGAGCCGAAACTGGTGGGATAAAGGGTTAGTTGCCGCGTATATCCGTTCGGGCCAGTAACAGACGTCACACTGAAGGGCGGGCTTGTTGGAATAGGCCCGGAATAGCCATAACTCCAGGTACCCGACGCCGTTGCAAATGATACGGAACCTGCCGAACCGGTGATGGTACGAGATAGCGTGATGTCGTTGACTGCTCCATTTGCGGGGCTGCGAACTGCAACCAGATCGAGCATGTCGATGTATATTCCGACCTGTCGCGCATAGATATACCTGGTGGCGTTTCCCAGCCGATCGACAATGGTATAGGTCGTCCCGCCGGACTCTGCGCCGTAGGTGATTGTGGGCCAGGCGCTTCCTCCACCCGTGTCGGAACATGAATTCGCAGTGGGAGCGCAGGCGTAGACTGAATTGTCTATTGCCGTAACCTTCTCAATACTCCCCCAATTTGAAGACCAATTATTATAGTCGGAGATCGAGTCAGCCTGGTATTTGAAGTGTATCTGATACCCCAGATTGTTGGTCACAGATTGCAACCGTTGACCTTTGCCGCATGCCTCGCTTGCAACTGGGCCTGCCTCAACATAGTGCCACTCAATGACCTCGCCGTCGGGCTTCTCGACTTTTGTGATTGAAGCTCCGAATTTTGTAAGTGCTGGGTTTAGACCGTACATCGCCATGTGATCGGTCCAGTCAGCTCCACGCCATCCCGTAAGACAATTGATTGCAGTATCAAAAGTTACCTTCGTGCCATCGGCAGCCGTGAAGATGTACTTGCCGGATATCAGCTCCAACTTGCTTCCATCGCGAGCGGGACCTGGATTGATTGGGGTTATGTTGTCCGCTGACGGCGCGAAGGACGCGCTTGCTCCTCCATACACGATCGAGATCCCAGCAATCTCAGGCTTCCAAGGTGTGGGGTCTGGAAGCGTGACGTACCCAGCTAGGTTGCTCGTGATCCACGTCACACTCGGCGGCGCAATGCCGCCAGGAAACGCTGCCTGCTTGAGGGGGCGCGTTCTCTGAAATGAAAGGCCGCCGGCTCCTTCCACGCCGACAGCAACCCCCGGTTCGGGGACTCGGATGTGCGGGCTCGACAGGCTCACACCGTTCTCATCAAAGAGCTGGATGTTGGGAGGAGCGGAAACCTGCTGCGCAAGCGCGGAGATCGGCAAAAGCAGCATAGCGATCACAGTTAGCGCAAGCACACGACCTGCCCACGACATCACAGCCCAAACTCGCTGCAAGCCGCGGCGGGATATCAATTCTGCGGTGCAAAATTTGGCCGCATTCAATCGTGTAGGAATCAAGCTCTTCCCCCTAGCTCGAATTGTACTCCAGAGCCTCAAGTTGACCGCCAGTCGGCAGCTCTCAACTCTGTCGCTGCCTCGGACCAACAATCAACTTTGCCCAACCCCAAGATTTGCCGGCGCGCTCTAACGCTCCGGAACGCGACCCAATGCTTTGTCCATCGCACTTGCGGCACGCTGCACTTCTCCACCTCTCCCGGTTCTTTCAAACCGGGAGGATAGTTGCTCGCCCATCTGCGCGATCTCATTCGTCACTGTGTTGACGATCATGGTTTTGCAGGTGGCCGTGCCTTTGACGCAGGCCTGCTTCTCGATCCAAGGGGCAACGAGCTTGCCTTCAGCTGCCACGACAATTCCGCCAGCCGCAGCCGAGGACTGCCGCGCCTCTGCAAGTGACGCCGCCATCATGGCGATCATCACGACAGCAACCGCCGCAAGCTTCGTGCTATGGCTCAAGCCCGCACTCCAGATTGCAGTAGGCGATGTAGAGGTAGATCGTGGCTGCCGCTAGGCTGGACGGTCGCATAAGAGCTCCCCGAGACCGAGGTTACACTCAAAGTGCCGCTTGGCAGATCGGCGTCGATGTCATTGAAGAGAACGCCCAAGCTCCCTGACCAGCTTGACTCCCGACTTTGAATGAACACGTAGACGTCCACTGCCTGCGGGGGAGAATTCTGACCTCCGCCGCCGCCAGAGAATGTACATCCATCTGACGCCGTCACAGTCGTTCGATTGTCTGTGGGATCATGATTGTAACAGGCCGCCGTGCCGGTACTTGGCGTAACTTTCGTAGGCCGCACAAGCGCACCATACGTATATATCTGCGATACTTGAGCAGTCGCGCTCGACACCAACAATATGGCAGCGACACCAACTCCCAGGAAACGCATGCAGTGGCCCCCAACCCATGTGCATCGACAGACGTCGCTGCACATGGGTTGTGAGCCTAGGTCTAAGGCAACGCGACTCGCAATCAAAAACTTCGCGTGTGCATAGAATTTTCTTATCACGCTAGCGGGCGCCGCCGCTGGAAGACGCACAACCACCCGCTGCGTCCTGACGACAAATGAACCCTACGCCCATTCAGTTCAATGTTGCCCACGCCTTCGTGTTGCGACACGATGTCGTTGAGTACAGACAGAGGGGCGCAGCGGTGGCGCACGCGATGCGGCGACCGCTCGCGTCCCAGCCTGCGGGGGGCTTATGCGCACTGGACAAAGGCTCACTGCGGCGTACGCCCTCCTCCTGACATCGGGCATGAGTGGATTGGCGACTGCGCAACCGCCCAGCGACCAGTCTGTCATCCGGCCCGGCCAATTCGTCCAGAGCGGCAGCGCTTCACAGCAAACAAGCCCAGTCGACTTCGAGACCGAGCAGCCCTTCTCGGCAACCTACGCTGGCGCGGACATCGCCATGGTCCTCAACCAGATCCTCGGCGAGTTTCTGAAGATCGATTACTCTATCGCGCCCGATGTTTCAGGTGTCGTTACCATGCGCATTGAGGAGGCACGCTCGCGCCTCGCAGCTATTGATGCAGTCCGCATAGCGCTCAGGCCTATGGGGATCGCCGTCATCGACCGTGGTGACTTTGTCGCCGTCGCGCGTGCTGGCGATCAAGGCGCGCCCGTTCAGGCGGCTGTCATCAGCCCAGGCCAGAGCTCACCGCCCGGTGGTGGCGTCGCTGTGGTAACCCCACGCTTCATAAGCCCGAGCCAGCTCGGCCCTCTGGTTGCTCCCTTTGCCCCCTCCGCAACAATCGTTCAGACCGACGACCGGCGGCGATTTCTGCTCGTACGAGGCGATGAAGCCTCCATCACCGCAATCTCAGATGCTGCCGCCATGTTCGACGTGGACTGGTTTGCGCAGGTGTCCGTTGCAACCTTCGAACTCAAGAATGTCACACCCGACGGACTGATCGCTGAACTCAAGCCTATCCTGGGCCCTTCGACAACTTCGGTCGACCTTGTCTCCATCCCAAGACTGTCGCGTCTGATTGTGCTGGCGCGTGATCCTCAGCTTGTACCGGTGATCCGGGGATGGATCGAACGGCTGGACGTCTCCAGTTCGGCAATGAGCCCTGGGCTTCTGATCTATCGCGCCACTAACGCTAGCGCGGAGACGCTTGCCGAGTCTCTGCGCGAGGTCGGGGGCGGCGGCTCTCAAGGAGCGCACGCAACTGGCGTTGGTACCGCGGCGCCCCCCGCAAGCGCGCCGCAACTCGGCGCCAACAACCCGGCGACACTCGATACAACGGGCCCTGAACAGTCGCTTTCGGTCGGCTGGAATCTCAGCCAAAATGCAGTCATCGCGCGCGGTGGGCCAACACAATTGGCCGAGGCCAAAGCGCTGCTCGAAGCGCTCGACAAGCCCGCGCCACAAGTCCTGATCGAGGCTGCAATCATCGAGGTAACGCTCGACAATGAGCTTCAGTATGGAGTCAATTGGAAGGGCATTGAAGATCGGTTCACTGGAACATTCACGGACGCCCCGAGCGGCCAGGTAACCAGTAGCTTTCCGGGTTTTTCGCTGAGTTATGTCAACACGGATATCAATGCTGCGCTAAATGTTCTGTCGAGCATTACCGAAGTAAAAGTCGTCTCGCGTCCCAGCGTGGTCGCGCTCAATAACGAGACTGCCAATTTGCAGGTGGGCGATCAGGTCCCGATCGTGACACAAACAGCGATATCGGTCACCGACCCCAACGCGCCTATCGTTAACCAGACAGTTTATCGCGATACCGGGGTTATTCTCACCGTAGTCCCCCGTGTACGGGCCGGCGGCATGGTCGAGCTTGAGATCGCGCAAGAAGTTTCACAAGTTGCTCGCACGACTTCATCCGGCATCGACTCGCCAACGATCCAGCAACGCAAGATTGAAAGCAAACTTCTGGTTCCTTCGGGGCAGTCCGTAGCGCTGGGCGGGCTCATCTCGACAACCGAAAGCGGCAGTGTCACGGGCATACCCTTGCTGATGGACATCCCGCTGATCGGCGGCCTGTTCAAAAGCGATGGGCGGATCACCGAACGCACTGAGCTCATCGTATTTGTGACGCCTCGCATTCTTGCGGACGGACCAGCGTCGGTTGCCGCCACCGACCAACTCCGAGAGGCGTTTCGTAAACTCGAAGAGGAGTTTGCGAGGTGACGGGGCAAACGCGCGAGGATGGCTATATCTTGGCCACAGCCATTGGCTCGCTGCTGGCGATCAGCATCGTCGCGGCGGCCCTGGTTGGCGCCTCAAGCAGTGCGCTTGTCACATCAAAGCGCGCAGAGGCGGAAGCAACCCAGGCCAGCCTCTTGCGGTCCGCCCTGCTCGTTGTGGGAACACAACTGGTGCTGGAGCCACGACGTCGGCAGATCGACCTTGAAGGTCAAGCCTTCTTCCCCGTGCTCGGCCAACAGGTGACGGCGCGCATAAGCTGGGAAACGCGCAAGCTCGACATCAACCTTGCCGAGCCATCTGTTGTTAGCGCCTTCCTCCAGGAGCGGAACGTCGACGCAACGATCCGCGAGGACGTCGTGGCGGCTCTGACCCGCCGCGCCTCAGAGGGACCAATGCGGTTGGTGTCAGACCTCGGGCTCCAACGGTCGGTTGAGGATTGCCTCACCACATATCTGACAGCGTTCGGGGGCGCCGCCGACTTTGATCCGGCAGCCGCCAAAGAAGACATGGAGATTGGGCGACCGGGTGCGGGCGCGCGGTTGACCGTAGACTTGGCTATCGTTGGTCAAGAACAGGACGGCCTCAGCGCGGTGATTCTACTCACGCGAACGCCTGCTTCTCCTTTCAAGATTCTTGATTGGCGTCCGACAAGCCGCCTTGCTGGAGGCCCATGCGATGTCTCGTAAGCAGAACGCGCATAGGCGGATCGCGCAGCGTGACACCAGCTTGCGCAAAACGCGTGAACACTCCGAGGCTGGCTATACGCTGACCGAACTGCTCGTGGTCATCGTCGTGCTGGCGTTGATCGCTGCTGCTGTCACACCGCAGATCCTTGGGCGCTTCAACACGGCCCAGACGCGGACTGCAAAGCTTCAAGCCAACACGCTGTCGGCATCGCTCGATGATTTCTTCATCGATGTCGGCCGATATCCAACGCCAGAAGAAGGCATCGATGCTCTGCTTGCGGCCCCGCAAGGCGTTGGCGTCTGGAACGGTCCTTACGTGCGGTCCGAACGGACCTTGCTCGATCCCTGGGAGCGCAAATATCTCATCGCGCGTTCCGAAGTCGCTAACCAGCCGCCCTACGTGCTGTCCTTAGGCGCTGATGGAAAAGAAGGGGGCGAAGGCGCTGACGCTGACGTCCGGTCCGACTAGCCATGGCGCCGCGCGATGCTCAGCCAGATGAAGTGCTTGCTCGCGGAGTGACTCCGGAACCAGTCACGGACCCTG
The DNA here is from genome assembly GCA_964529555.1 of uncultured Rhizobium sp. Taxonomy (GTDB): domain Bacteria; phylum Pseudomonadota; class Alphaproteobacteria; order Caulobacterales; family Hyphomonadaceae; genus UBA7672. Next base: position 48,734 of record CAZGWV010000001.1, on the reverse strand, counting down.
CGCCTCATGCCGTGGAAGATACATCTTCCTACGAACGGGTCCTTGCCTGGCTGCGTGAGAACGATGGGTTGAGCACAAGCACCGAGAACGCAGCGCGTCGAGCTCAAGGCATCGACCGCGAATCCTTGCCGCTAGTTCTCAACCGGCTTGGATCCGTGAGCGACGACGCCCTGCAGGCGGCCTTCATGTATGTCTCTGGCCTGCCGGCGGCGGATGGCGAGGTCGATCCGGATATCGCCAGCGTTCTCTCCCCTGCGTTTATGCGCACGCATCGGTGCGTGGTCTTTCGAGGCGACGGACAGAACGTTCTTCTTGGCCTCGTTGATCCATTTGACGACGAGGCGGTGCGTGGCGTCCGCTTTGCCACAGGTCGGCCGGTTACTGTCAGCATCGCCCGAGCAGCTGAGCAGCGGCGACTATTCTCGGGAGCCTACGAAGACGTTCGCGGAGCCTGGACGCAAGAAGTTGCCGAACGCGACGAAGACCGCGCCGAAGCAGCCTTGGAGTTTGATCGCGACGCTCCGGTGGCGCGACGTGTCGCTGGTTGGTTGACCGAAGCCATCGTCCGGCGCGCCTCAGACGTTCATATCGAACCGCGCTCAAACGCGCTCTCCGTGCGATTCCGTATTGATGGGGTGCTTGAGAAGATTGCAGAAGAGCCGCTCGCCGCTGCTGCGTCCGTTATCGCCCGCATCAAAGTGCTCGCTGATCTCGACCTTGGCGATCGCCGCGCCGCGCAGGATGGGCGTACAACCGTGGTTGTGGGCGGCCGCCCCGTAGACCTGCGCGTCTCTATTGTTCCATCGGTCAATGGCGAGTCCGCCGTGATCCGCATCCTGGACCGCAGCGAAGTGAAGCTCAGCTTTGATGCGCTCGGATTCTCACCTAACGAACGTTTGTTGCTTGATCGAGCGCTGGCATGGCCACATGGCCTCTTTCTTGTGACCGGACCGACGGGTTCGGGCAAGACGACAACACTCTACGCAGGTCTTGAGGCGATGCGCACGAGCCCGCGCAAGGTGCTCACTGTCGAAGATCCGGTCGAGTTTCACTTCGATCATGTGACCCAGGTGCAGACCGCGCCAAAGGCGGGGGTTACCTTCCCCTCAGCTATCCGCGCCTTCCTGCGGCAAGACCCAGACGTCATCCTGGTGGGTGAGATTCGTGATAGTGAGACAGCGAAGGCAGCGGTCCAGGCCGCCCTCACCGGCCATCTCGTCCTTGCAACGCTTCATGCAATTGACGCCCCACGCGCCGTACCGCGCCTGCTTGAAATGGGTGTCGAACCATTTCAGCTTGCCGCCTGCTTCCGCGGAGCACTCTCGCAACGCTTGGTGCGACGACTTTGCATCCACTGCCGCCGGCCGCGCACGCCCAGTGAAACCGAGAAGACGGCCTTTCGCCTGCCAAGTGACGCCGCCGTATTCGATGCGGCCGGATGTTCGCGCTGCACGCAAAGCGGGTTCCTCGGGCGGATCGCGATTGCTGAAGGGTTTGAAGCGTCGGAGGGCTTTCTCAACGCGGTGCGCGACCTTGGGCCTGTCGACCGAGCGGCGGCGAACTGCCTCACTTCACACTTGATGGATGATGGCGCCCTTAAAGTACGCCAAGGCCTTACGACCTCCGCTGAAGTTTTGCGCGCCATGGCGGGCTGATCCATGGCGATGTACCGGTATAACGCTCTACTTCCCACTGGCCAGGCGCGCACCGGTCTCATTGAGGCGGAGACGATCACTGAGGCAACACGCACCTTGGCGGCGCGCGGCGAGACGGTAGTCAAGCTCCGCAAGACCAGAACAAACCTCTCGCATCGTCGTATACCTCGACCAGAGCTCGCAATATTTCTGGCGGATCTGGCTGCTCTGCACGATGCCGGCGTCCCTCTGAGGCGGGCGCTCGACGTCCTCTCAACCGGCGCCTCCACGCCGCGGGCGGCTCAGCTCGCTCGGCTTATGGCCGAACGGCTTGACGTCGGATCCGATTTCGGGCGCGCAACCCGGCTGGAGGACACCGGTGACCTGGCCTTTGCCTCCGAACTGGCGCGCGCCGGCGAGGCATCCGGCAAGCTCGGAGACTCGCTCCGGTTTGCAGCTGACCTGCTGCGCCGACAATCAGAATTTGGCCAACGCATCGGTAACGCCCTCGCCTATCCCGCCTTTCTGGTGGTTCTCTCCATATTCGCGATCATCGCGCTCACCGTCTTTGCCGGACCCGCTATCGCGCCGCTCCTTGAAGACGCGCCCAATCCGCCCGAGGGGCTTACCCTCGTCCTCGCAATTGGCGAGACCTTGCAGCGAGACGGCCTTCTCTTGTTGGCTGGCGGGGCGGTTGCGGTCGCGCTCCTGATTGTCGCCTCACGACGCTCGCCGCTGCGTGAACTCTTAGCAGCCACACGGGCCAACATGCCATTCCTCAGCGGCATTGTACGCGACATCAATTGTGGGGCCTTTGCCCGCACGCTCGGCGCGCTGATCTCCGGCGGCGCGCCGGCCGCAACTGCTATCGATCTTGCCGCATCTTCAGCACCCAACATCATTTGGAGGGGACGGTTCAAAGCCGCCGGTCGGGCCCTTCGAGATGGGCGAACTATCGCGGGCTCGCTCGCCGCGCTCCCCAATGCCTCGCCTGAACTTCATCGTCTCGCGCGAGTTGGCGAGGAATCAGGAGCACTCGGCGAAATGCTAATGCGTGCGGGCAATATCGCTATCGAGCGCGCCCTGCGCCGCCTTGATCGAGCCGCGGCAGCCGCCGGTCCCATCCTGATTCTCACCATGGGCGGGTTTACCGGCTGGCTTATGAGCGCGTTCCTGACGGGCTTGTCCCAACTCGGCGAGGGAACCTTCTGATGCGCGGGAGTAGCGAGGACGGCTTTGGTCTGGTGGAAGCGATTGCAGCTTTGGCGCTTTCAGCCATCGCAGCTGCGGCGCTCATCAACATACTCGCTTCGTCAAGGTCACGCACACTCGAGATGGAGGTTCGCACCCAAGCTTTGCGTCAAGCCGAGGTTTTGCTGGCCGAGGCCCTGGCGGCTCCAGACATCGTTCTAACCCCTCGGCAGGGCGCCAGCTCAGACAGGCAACTCTCCTGGACAGTGAGTTATGGCGAGGAGCAGATCGAATTGCCTGGATTGGTTGAGGTTGAGATCGCAGTTGCCTGGCAAGCGGCCGGCCGGAAGGGAGTAACGCGCCTTGAAGCGTATCGCATCGCCCCGGCGCCGTAAGGCGGCCATAGATTCAGAAGCGGGGTTCACGTTGACGGAACTTGTCGTGGGGCTTCTCGTCGCCTCGCTCTTGATCGTCGGCCTGGTCGAGCTGACCCACCGCTATGGTCAAACGACAGGTGTTGTCCGGACAGCCGTCACAGAGGTTCGCGCGAGCCGATCCATCGGAAGCGTACTGGCGCTGCTCGAACGCGCGGACGCCGGCAGTCTCGTTGTGACTTCTGACCAGATCGAGGCAAAGATAGGCTCCGATCAGGTGAGCGCTCGTCTGGAGCCTTCCGCAAGCGGCCTGGCACTGGAATGGCGCTCAGCCGGCCTTGACAGAAGCATCTACGTCCCGACGGGGTCCAGGTTCGAGCAGCGGCCAGGCGGCCTGATCGTGCTCCTTGCGCCCAATTTACAGACGCCCCTCGCCATGGCGATGCCCAGGCGAGACCTTCCCTTCGATTGCCTGTTCGATACGGTGACGCTGGAGTGCCGGTAATGACAGAGCTTCGTCTTCAGCCCAGCGTCCTTGATCGCCTCAATCCTATCGCCAGCACCGTCCGCTGGTGGACATCGCAGATCACCGCCCTGTTCGGCTCCCCGGCTCGCAAGATGGTTTCCGTAGACGATATCGAATCGAGCAAAAAGCGCCTTCCCTCCAAGGTGACAGTCGTCCTTGGCGAGACTGACGGGTTCGCTGCGACCGCGCGGCTACCCAAAGGCGCTGCCGATGCGCACCGACAGGCGCTCGGTCTTAAGATTCAGGACCTTGCGCCAGCGCTCCCGCAGGCGCTCTGCATCGTCGCGAGCGCAGCCGCGCGCGCGCCGGATGGATCGCTGACTTACTCCGTCGCAATGGCGCGCAAAGATCGATTGACCGAGCTTGAGCAAGCTGCGCAGCGCAAAGGAGCGCAATCAGTCGCATTCGTCGTCGAGCAAGCACAAGACGTAGAGCTACGGTCACCGAATACCGAACACAAAGCCCGGCGAAACCTCTTCATAGACACGCTCATCATTCTCGGCGTCATTGTCGCGACCATGATCGCTGTCTCGGTCTGGACCGCCCACATCCAGACCGAGACCGAGCGGCTCGCCGCAGAGGAGCGGTCTCTGCGCCGCGCCGCCGTGGCGGCAGAAGCTGCGCGCAACGACGCCAACGTCTCCGCTCAACTGGTCGAACGGGGACTCATGAGCCGCCGCGCCGATACCGCGCTGCGGACCTTGGCCATACTAAATGAAGCAACACCCAACACAGCCTGGTGGACGAGAATTCGCTGGACTCCGCTGGAGACTACTCTCTCCGGTCAGGCGGGCGACGCTACTGCGGCCATCAAGCAGATATCCGATGCTGCCAAAGCCTGGAGCATCGAACTTACCGGCCCCCTCAATGCCGCACCATCTGGCAGCTACCAGTCGTTCGAGATCATCGCCCGCGAACGCAAGACGGTTGCCCCATGAAACAGCGCACACTTCACCCGCTCCTCCAAAAATTCGCCGCCCTCATAGTCCTTGGGGTCGGGCTCGGCGCTGCGGTCTCGGCCCTGGGCTATCCGCTTGTCGACGCCCTGGCGCTGCGCAGTGAGGCTGAGAACCGCCTCGCACGCTATGCCTCGCTCGCCTCGTCATCTCCACCAGCAGGTGCAGCCTACAATCCCATCGACCTCGCAGCGGCGCACATTGACACTGCCGAGGCGCAACTTGCCCTGCAGGCCGCCGTTGACCGTTTGGCCCGCAGCGCAAGTCTCGCCGTTCAGTCAACGCAGCCGCTCGCCGCCGAGCATCTTGGCGGCTTCGGCCAGGGTGTTTGGATTGACCTTACGTTCACAGCCGACCTGCAGGCGCTGGTCGCATTCCTTTCGAGTTTTGACGCCGAGCGCCCGTTTCTCATGGTGCGGCGCCTGGAAATCGAAGCCGGCCAGGGCCCGCGGCCCGACATATTCCTCTCGGTGAAAGCCCAGATCGGACGCGCCTGGCGTCCCGTAGAGGTATCGCCATGAGAGGGTTTCTGCGCATCACCGGTATCGTGCTGATCGCTCTCGCCGCCTCCGCGGCAACGGCGCCGATGCTTGAGCCGCCCGAAGTAACGTTGAGCGATGCGAACCCGCCTGCCATTCTGCGCGCGCAATTTGCTCCACTGCCGCCGACCGAGCCGAAAGCAGGACCATCGATTCTTGAGCGATCACCGTTTGCATCGGATCGTAGCGCGTTTGACCGCAGTGCATCGATGGCCCCTCCGCCGCCACCGATCGAGGTGCGGTTGACGGGCATCAGCCGCATGGGGGGATCGCTGCGGGCAAGCCTCCTGATTGGCGGTCAATCGGTGCAGGTGAAACAAGGCGACGATACCTCCGCCGGCAAAGTGCTGAAGGTTGAGGCCGCCGCCGTGGTGCTTGAAGGACCTCCCGAACGCCGCATCGAAATGTTCAGGCAGTAGCGAGGCAATCGCCCGTGCATGCGCTCTACCTGCCCAGAGGCAAGGCCGTAGTGGCTGCATTGCTAGCCGCCGCCGCGTTCGGCATGTGCGTGTTGTTGACGCCCTCGGAGCGCTGGCCGGCTGGGTGTTTTCTGTCAGCAACGCTGGCGTGGACGACGATGGTCGACATAGACCGATTCAGTCTGCCCAACTTGTTGACCATCCCACTCCTGATCGTCGGTCTTATGAGCGCCGCGTACGCGCCAGCGCCGGAGCTACCGAACGCAATGATCGGCGCGACGTTGGGCTACGGAGCGTTCACCGCACTCGGTCATCTGTTTACGCGCATTCTTGGCCGACCAGCTCTCGGTCAGGGCGACGCCAAACTGATGGGAGCTGGTGGAGCATGGCTTGGCTGGGAGTGGCTCCCCCACCTAACGCTGATCGCGTCGGCATGCGCGCTCCTGGTCGTCGCGATTGGCGCAATAGCGTCCGGAACAAGCATGCGAGGAGCGCGCGTGGCCTTTGGGCCATACATCGCATTGGCAATTCTCCTAGGATGGATGTTCAAAAGCTAACCGTCTGCACAATGTCGAATTCGACGGCTGCTTCCCGAGATTCTTTCCAACGAGCGCCCGAGGAAAACTGGAGGAGATCGTCAACCGCTGCGTATTCATGAGACGGCAAACGACGTGCATGTCGCCGCGCCAGCGCCTGCCAGCAGCGAACAAAGAATTCCACAGCTGCGCGAAGTTTTCGATTGCGAGTCTCGCAGGGATCGGCCTACGCTCCTGATCGAGGGATGCAGCAGCCCATGCTGTTGCACGTGGGAGGGGGCCGCTGCATGCGTTGCTTTGGTGTGGCCGTTGTTATGGCCCTGCTGACGTCAAGCGCGACCGCGCAGGTATCGCAGACATATTCCTACGACGCGCTGGGGCGGTTGACGAAGGTCACGCCGAGTTCGGGCACGCCTGTCTGCTATAACTATGACAGCGCCGACAACCGGACGAGCGTTTCGGCGGCGTCGGGCTGTTCGGCGGGCGGCGGTGGCGGCTCGCCGCCGACTGCCCACAACGACTATTACGCCACCTACTACAAAAATCCGGTGACGGCCTATTATTACGTCCTTTCCAACGACACCGATCCCGATCTGCCGGCGGACACTCTCTCGATAACGTCGGTGAGCGGCTCTGGGCTCTCCATCGTCAACGTGGGTGGCGCGGATGCGCTCCTGTGGTCTGGAACGGCGACGCCCGGCGTCAAGAACTTTACGTACTCCATCAAGGATTCGACCAATCAGACATCTTCCGCGACGCTGACGATCGAGTTCCTTTTGTGCAAGCCTGCGGATGAATGCTATGAGTGGCTGTGATGCGTCGGTCCTTCTGAACTTTCAGCTCAATCCGTGACGGGAGGGGACGTGCGCCATGATTGACAGGATAGCATGGCTGGCGGTCTGCGCCGCCTTGGCCTCATCGGCGGCCCTCGCCCAGAGAACTCCAGGCAAGGCGGGCGAAGTCGTGATCTCTGCGGAAGGCACGCTCAGCGATCCCTGGGCGGAGAGAGAGGTTTGCGACGAAATGCGCTGCCGCAAGATCGTCGTCAACACGGTCACGGGGGAAGTTGCGCGTCTCGACGGTCGGCTGACCTCGCCGTTCAAGGCCACGGGGTCGGGCAAGGAAGTTGTCCGCGCTTACGAGAAGCGCAGCTAGGACGGCGCAATCAATCTGAATCGGGGGGACCAATGCGCAAAAGACTCGACTGCGAGCTTTTTGTCCGAGCATTCCGCGTGTCGATAGCCATGGCTGCCGGCGTGATCGGCCTTGTCGCGGGGCCGGCGTTTGCGCAGACCGACATCGAGCCGCCGCCGACGTTTCAGACGGTCGACAGGTTCGGCGTCGATATGTCGTCCGGTTCGGTGCAGATCTCGTCCCCGACCATCAGCGTCGGCGATCCTGCCAATGGCGGGCTGTCGTTTGCGGCGTCCTGGGACAGCAAGGCCAGGTATTGGCGCTACAGCAACTGGGGCGGCATCAACAAGCCCGTCGGGTCCGACCCCTATTGCTACAAATATTACACCGTCACCTTTATGGGAAAGTCGAACATCTTCCAGCCCAATGGCTGCGGCGGCCCCTTTGTGCTGATGGATGGGCTGGGGACGCTCACCAAGTCCGGCGACATCTTCACCTACACCGCCCCGGACGGGAGCATCGGCACGTACGACTATACCAAGAAGACGGGCATGGGCTCGCGATACCAGTCCAATCAGGGCCTGATCACGTCGATCACCAGGCCGGACGGCGAGGTCATCACCTATACCTATGCAGATTCCAATATCCGGTCCGTCGCCAACAATCTCGGCTACCAGCTGCATTTCGACTATTCTGGAACCACGCTCACCAAGGTCACGGCGTTCGACACGGCGGTCGATCCCTGCGCGCCGAACGCCGCGACATGCACCTATTCGATCACCTGGCCCAGCCTGACGTTCTCGAAGGTCGGGTTCGAGCATCACGTCACGGATTCGCTCAACCGCACCACGCGGATCATCTATGACAGCGACGCGCCCTTAGCCTCCAAGTTGATCGGGATGGCCCGGCCGACGAAGACGTCCGGCGCATCGGTCTCCTATACGCACGAGATGCTCACCGACAGTGTCCGGCGGGTGACCTCCGCCACGGACGGCCTCGGGACGTGGCAGTACAGCTATGCATGGTCGGATTGCATACCCACACCGCAGGGCGCGCCGCTGCCGCATATCACCTGCCCCCATCCGGAGGAGGATTATTACTTCACCACGACCGTCACCGATCCGAACAACGGCCAGACCGCCTACAAGTATTTCTGGGACTATCGCCCAATAGACGACGCTTACCTGACGGAGATGAGTAGCGTCACCAATCCCCTGGGATATGAGAGAACCACCGTCCAGAACGGATCGGGGTTCGTCTCGGGCTCCGTCCCGGAGGGGGGCGGCATCCTTGTTACGCGCAGCCCGGCGACGGGCGTGGTCACCCAGATCACGCGCTCGCCCAGGCCCGGCTTCGGGTTTTCCAACGCGGTCACATCCGCCAGCTATCCCGCCTGCACGTCCAATCCGCTGGTGTGCCGGCGGCCGACCAGCGTGACGGACGTGCGCGGGTTCGCGACGGCCTACACCTACGACTACAGTCATGGCGGGGTGCTGACGGCGACAAGCGTCGCGCCGGGCTCGGGTCCCTATTCAGCGATCCAGCCACAGACGCGCTACACCTACGCCACATCGGGCGGGGTCACGCGGGTGGCGACGGTGAAGTCGTGCCGGACGACGGCGTCCTGCGCGGGAACGGCGGACGAGACGGTGGTGGAGACCACCTACGACGCCAAGCGGCGCCCGACGCTGGTGGTGACGCGGGCCGGGAACAACGCGACGGCGTACACGTCCACCAATTCGCGGGTTGCGACGACCTACACGCCGCAGGGGGACATCGCGAGCATCGACGGCCCGCTCAGCGGAACGGCGGACAAGGTGTGGACCTATTACGACGCCATGCGCCAGCCGCGCGTCGTGGTGTCGCCCGATCCCGATGGCGGCGGCGCACTGCTCTACCGTGCGACGCGCACGACCTATAACGCCGACGGCCAGGTGACGATGGTGGAGCAAGGGACGGTGTCCTCCCCGGCCAACTGCTCGGCGGCCAACAATTTCTGCGCCTCGACCATGACGGTGCTGGCCAAATCCACCACCGCCTACGACGCCTACGGCCGGAAGATCCGCGAGAATGCGATCAATGTGGGCACGGGCCAGCCCGAGGCGGTGACGCAGTATTCCTATGACGTGATGAGCCGGGTGGACTGTGTCGCGGTGCGGATGAACCCGGCGATCTACGGTTCGCCGCCGCCCGCGTGCTCGCCGGGGGCGACGGGAGCGTTCGGGCCGGACCGGATCGTGAAGACGAGCTACAACGCCAACGGCGACGTGACGGTGATCCGATCGGGCCATGGCTCGGCGCTGGCGCGGAACGAGCGGACGTTCACCTATACGCTCTCGGGCGTGACGGCGAGCGTGAAGGACGCGAAGAACAATCTCACCACCTATGAGTATGACGGGTTCGGGCGGCTGAAGAAGCTGCGTTATCCCTCGCCGGCCGTTGGCGCGGGGACAAGCTCGACGACGGACTATGAGGAATACGGCTATGACGCGGCGGGCAACCGGACATCCGAGCGGCGGCGCGACGGGCTGACGGTGGCCAGCACGTACGACAATCTGGGCCGGCTGCGTTTCATCAACAGGCCCGGCTCCGAGCTGGACGTCACCAACGGGTATGACAATTTCGCCAACCTGGTCTCGGCGGCGCAGACGGGCGCGACGCTCAGCTGGACCTATGACGCGCTCGGGCGGGTCACGAGCGAGGCGCAGCCCAACGGGACGGTCGCCTACGCCTATGACACGGCGGGCCAGCGCACGCAGCTGACATATCCGGGCTCTGGGTTCTACACGAACTACCAGTATTTCGACGACGGATCGCTGAAGCTGATCGGGCTCAACGGCGCGACATCCGGGGCCGACGTGCTGGCGACGTATTACGCCGATCAGCTGGGCCGGCGGGCGTCGATGTGCCGGGGGACGGGGACGGCTTCGTCCTGCGCCTCGGGCGTGGCGCGCACGGCGTACACCTATGATGCGCTCTCGCGGCTTGCCGGGCTGAGCCATGATCTGGTGACGGGCGGCTCCACCTATGACCTCTCGCGCACGTTCGGCTACTCCCCGGCGGGCCAGCTGACGACGCGGACGGCGGCGGGCGCGCTCTATGAGTGGACCTATGGCGCGACGTTCACCGACGCCTATGCGGTGAACGGGCTCAACCAGTACACGACGGTGGCCGGCTCAAGCCTCGCCTATGACGGCCGCGGCAACACGACGAACGACACGACCAAGACCTATACCTATGACAGCTCCAACCGGCTGACATCGTCGTCCAACGGCGCGGCGCTCGCCTACGATCCCACCGGCCGCCTGCTCTCCATCGCGCAGGGCGGGACGACGACGAAGTTCCTCTATGACGGCACGCGATTGATCGCGGAGTACAATGGCTCCAACAGCCTGCTCCGCCGCTATGTGCACGGGGACGGCGTGGACGATCCCATCGTCTGGTATGGCAGCGCGGGCACGACCAACAAGCGCAACATGTTCAAGGATGAGCGCGGCTCCGTGATCGCCGCCGACACGGGCTCATCGGTCACCACGATCAAGTATGACGAGTACGGCAATCCGAGCATCACCGGCTCGACCGTCCCCCGGTTCCAGTACACGGGACAGGCCTGGCTCTCGGAGATCGGCCTCTATTACTACAAGGCCCGCGTCTACAATCCAGACCTCGGCAGGTTCATGCAGACCGATCCCATCGGCTACGAGGACAGCATGAACCTCTATGCCTATGTCGGGAATGATCCGATGAACAAGACGGATCCGACGGGGATGTGCGAATTCTGCTATCACTATCCGCAGGATGCCGACTTCATGATGCGCAGAGTGCAGAATGACCGCGTGCAAGGACCGCAAGCCGCAGCTGTGGCGGTAGCGGTTGTAGGCGCTGTTGCGGCTCCGGGAGTGGCTGTCGCATTCGCAACCAGGTTCCCGCAGACAACGACCGCAGTTACTACTGCAGCGAATGCTCTCGCTGAAAATCCGGTGTCGGTGGGCGCTGCAGGCGCTGTTGCCGTAAAGACGTTTGGTCCGCAGTCACCAAGTCAAGCAATTATTGCTGCGCAAAAGCAGGCTGGTCACATCCCGGGTACGCCACAGAATGTGAATCGCGTTTCTCAAGGTAAACCGACATCGACTTTCTTTGGGGCTGGCTCGGGCGAAAAACTTACTCGTGACACCGCAGCGAATGGTCAAATTGTTCGTGTCGATCCAAACGGTGGCATTGCCCGTGAAAAGGCTTACGGCGTTGCAACGGGTACCGGGCCTAATGGCGGGTCTCAGACTTCGGTAAGAACGGTAGAAGATGCCTCAGGAAGAATCCATGGTTACCCCTGCGGACCAGAGAAAAGTTGCGCAAATTGAAGATATCGAGTCTGAGGCTGAAAGAAGCCTCGGCGATCTTCGATCACCGAATTTCCGCGCAGTTGCGAGGACCCTTGAGAGGGGATGGGTCGATAATAATACTCGGCTTCTTTTCAAGATGTTTTGGGTCCGAGACCTGACGGAGCCTAATAACGATTCGGCGTTCTTTCTGGATTTGCTCTCCGATAGCAGCAGGCTGCTTTGTGCGATTTCAGCCGTCGGCCCATTTTGGGCGGTTGCGCGCTTTGGGGATCAAAGTGTGCACAACGTATCCACGCTTTGGGATTTGATCCCGCTGGATTCAACCGACGTGGATGTGCAAGCAATTTGGCCAATCGTCGGGTACGAAAAGAAGTTCTGCGACAAAAGTGTTTTGTCTAAGCGGAGAGTATTCGATGTTCCTGAAAATGAAGGCTTAGCGGTCCCAGCATACAAGATCGTGTTTTCGTTCGGGCAGGATCTTCCATGGTGGGACTAAACTCAACCGGCGCGTTCGGTGTCACGGTTGTGAAACCCGAATACGAATAGGCCGCAAGGTGTGCGCCCTGTTCGGGTCGCTTCCCGCCGCGTGCACGCAGAGCGCGGCCGGGTCGTTCGGTGCGGATCGCATTACGCATATGACGTATTTTGCCGATGGCGACGTTGAAACGCTGCGCACGGGCCATGGCACGCCGTATGCGCGCGCCGAACGGACCATGACTTATCTCCTCAAGGGACAGGTCGGCGCCTTGCGCGATGCAGCCGGCAACCTGACGACCCATGAATATGATGGCCACAACAGGCTGCGGCGGCTGCGTTATCCCTCGCCGGCCGTTGGCGCGGGGACAAGCTCGACGACGGACTATGAGGAATACGGCTATGACGCGGCGGGCAACCGGACATCCGAGCGGCGGCGCGACGGGCTGACGGTGGCCAGCACGTACGACAATCTGGGCCGGCTGCGTTTCATCAACAGGCCCGGCTCCGAGCTGGACGTCACCAACGGGTATGACAATTTCGCCAACCTGGTCTCGGCGGCGCAGACGGGCGCGACGCTCAGCTGGACCTATGACGCGCTCGGGCGGGTCACGAGCGAGGCGCAGCCCAACGGGACGGTCGCCTACGCCTATGACACGGCGGGCCAGCGCACGCAGCTGACATATCCGGGCTCTGGGTTCTACACGAACTACCAGTATTTCGACGACGGATCGCTGAAGCTGATCGGGCTCAACGGCGCGACATCCGGGGCCGACGTGCTGGCGACGTATTACGCCGATCAGCTGGGCCGGCGGGCGTCGATGTGCCGGGGGACGGGGACGGCTTCGTCCTGCGCCTCGGGCGTGGCGCGCACGGCGTACACCTATGATGCGCTCTCGCGGCTTGCCGGGCTGAGCCATGATCTGGTGACGGGCGGCTCCACCTATGACCTCTCGCGCACGTTCGGCTACTCCCCGGCGGGCCAGCTGACGACGCGGACGGCGGCGGGCGCGCTCTATGAGTGGACCTATGGCGCGACGTTCACCGACGCCTATGCGGTGAACGGGCTCAACCAGTACACGACGGTGGCCGGCTCAAGCCTCGCCTATGACGGCCGCGGCAACACGACGAACGACACGACCAAGACCTATACCTATGACAGCTCCAACCGGCTGACATCGTCGTCCAACGGCGCGGCGCTCGCCTACGATCCGACCGGGCGGCTGCTCTCCATCGCGCAGGGCGGCACGACGACGAAGTTCCTCTATGACGGGACGCGGCTGATCGCGGAGTACAACGGCTCGAACACGCTGCTGCGCCGCTATGTGCATGGGCCGGGCGTGGACGATCCGATCGTGTGGTTCGAGGGCGCGGGAACCTCGGACAAGCGCCACCTGTTCAAGGACGAGCGCGGCTCGGTGATCGCCGCCGACACCGGATCGGCGGTGACCTACATGCGCTATGACGAATACGGCAATCCGAGCGGAACCTACACCGGCCGGTTCCAGTACACCGGCCAGACCTGGCTGCCGGAGATCGGGCTCTATTACTACAAGGCCCGCATCTACAATCCCGACCTCGGCAGGTTCATGCAGACCGATCCGATCGGGACGCAAGACCAGATGAACCTGTACGCCTATGTCGGGAACGATCCGATGAATAAAGTGGATCCTACCGGCCGGGATTCTACTCTACTCTGCAGGCCCGTTATGACTTTTGGCCAACACTGCTTCATAGTCGTAACAAACTCTGACGGTTCTGAGCGTGCTCGGTTTTCGTATGGTCCGCAGTACGGGAGTGGCCCGCATGGTCAACTCGTCGAAACGGCAGGAGACCCTAGTTCTCCAACCAACAAGGATGACCAGGACGCGGCAAAGGGCAGAATAGAGATTACTCATCAAGTCGACTTGACGGGAAAAGGCTTCACAGACGAGGCAATCATCCGTGCTGGAAAACGAGTGGACGAGATTGTTGGCACGCCTGAGAATCCAGGACCCACAAAGTACGATGCGTTCTTTAGCCGAAGAGGTCATGGCAATAGCAACGCCGGTGCTGCACGGGTCTTGGAGGAGGCACAGCCAGGCTCGAGCGATGATGACGGCATACGCCCAGATGGCTATGCGCCGGGCTGGAGTAGGCCAGACTCAGTCGGCACGGCGCCGTCGCAGCCTTGGCCGGACTACGATCCGTGGTTGCCAGTGCCGTGAAACATCTCCGCCGCGACCGCCATCTCCAGACGGTTACTCCTGCAGTATCCATTATGCATGTCGAAAGGTAACGTATATGTTTATGATTTACCTCATAGCATACTGTATAGACGCAGAGTTTTGCCCGTGACAAAACTCGCAGCGGCCGTCTTAATTATTCTCGTCTGCATAACTATACCAAGCTGCGGCCAGCCTCGACCCATACCTCTGGGAGCAGATACGCCGTACTATGGATACATATCGACTGGCTCAAAGTTCGGAGTCACGATAGGAGACGATTACATTACTACAAACGATGCACTGGCGCGACAGGGTTTTGAATCTTCCGGGACTATTGCCTGCCACAAAAGCAGCCTACAAGGTGAACTGGGGTGCAAGGCCGACGAACTTTATGAGATATACCATCGTCATGACGGGGCTGGCCACGGTCGTGTTTTTATTGAACTAGAAAACAATCATGTTTCAAAAATTGGTTGGTCGTTTCAAATTGTTCAGATTGATTCCTGAGAGTTCAGCCGGAAATGAGTTAGCGGCGCTTCGCGCCGCCATAGGGTGCATTGAGCGAAGTGAAATACCCCATCTCGCGCCGGGGGCTGCTCAAAATGGAACCAGTATTCTGGCACGGCCAAGAATATCATGGGCGGATGTCACGCCGAAATATCGTCCGTCATAGGAATTGGCAGTGTCGCCAAGCAGCAAGACGTCCGAAGATCCCAGTTCCTGACAACCCAGCCAATCGGGCAGCTTCTCCCCTGAGTCTGACGCCTTCCGGGCCACAGCCGCCAATGCCCCATTTACGGTGAGGCTCGCCTCATGGCGGCATACCGTATCCCCCTGCCCGGCAGCCACACGTTTGATCAGGAGTTTGCCGCGCGGAAGAATACCGCGACGGTCAAGATCCTCGGCGAGCAAGGTGGATGGTTGGACGGCGACGCGATCACCCACGTACCATTCGTCGTGTTCGATGCCGTATAGGCCGGCCGGTGCACTTGGGCTGACATTCCACACAAGACGCGCGGAAGCTGCGTTCACGGGAACAGCGAGCATCGCGATCGCAGCCACCGTGATGCCCACGATCACGGCTGGTCTGAGCCTGCACATGCGTGCGTCTGACGCCTCTAGGGGATCGCGGGCGGGCGATTTTCGTCTGCCCTTGTTGCTCATGCCGAAGAATCTCAATTCTCGCTCCCGCCACCATATACGCGCCAGCCAGTCCGGCTGGCATTATGCCGCTGCTGATCGCGCAAATTGAGTCATTCGCGCCAGCTCAGAACATGACTCTCGCTGATCCGCCTTGCTCGCAGAGCTTCCGCTCAGGCCGGACGTAGAGCTCTCGAAAGCAGGCATGACGTCCAGGATCAAAGCACGACCGTATCCAGTGAAGCACGGGCTGGCTTGCCTTCATGTTGCGTACGCGGTCAGTGTAGGCCAGCCAGAACCGCAAGGTGGCGAGTGGCTTGATGTCGGTCAGCGGCGACAGCCGGTCCTCGAACTCGGCCACATAGCTCGGCAGCGCCGCGATGCCCGCGCCTGAAGCGCAGGCCTCCATAAGCACCGTACCCGTATCGGTTTCCATCGTGTTGGGAAGAATTTCTCCCCAGGCGGCCGCAGCCGGCCGCCAGCTGTCCGGCTGGTACTCCTCGCCGGACAGCCGCAGGCATTGATGGGCCTGCAGATCGGACATGGCCTTGGGTTCGCCGTACCGGGCGAGATAGTCTGGCGAAGCATAGAGAATATAATGGAGCCATCCCAACTGCCGCGAGACAAGATTTGCGGCGCTCGGCTGCTCGAACTGGATGGCGATGTCGCCATCTCCGTCAGCCAGATTGGGCGTCGTCGGCAGGACCTTCAGGAACACCCGCACTTCCGGCTGGATCTGAAGAAGCTCCGGCAGGCGACGCGCCAACCAGTAGGTAGCGATGCCGTCGCGCGCGCAGATGACGAGTTGATCGCGGCTCCTTTCGCTCGCGCGTTCGATGATGGTCTGAACCGAGTCAGCCATGTTGCGCGCCGATCTCAGGATATCCTCTCCGACTGTGGTGAGTTGGAGCCCCCGGCTCGATCGTCCGAACAACTGATGGCCCAAAGCGTGCTCCAGTTCTTCAAGATCCTTGGACACCTTGCCGTAGCTGCGGCCCAACACCCTGGCGGCGGCATTGATGCTGCCGCTGCCGGCGATGGTCTGGAACACCTTAAGCCGATCCCAGTCGAGTCTCACACCGCCCACGTTCGTTCCTTTTCAGCGACCCCTTGGCCAAAAAACTGGGAAGCGAACGCCACGCCATTGCGCCTAAGCCAGACCAATCAATTGGCCGAGCTTACGCGATGGACTGGTCCCACGCCCCGTTAAGACATTATCCATGCAAGGCGCGAACCAGCCTCGGCTTTTCGCTCCGTCTGAGCATGACCGCAGCCGGCCGCGCACGACATCGAGAACGACAGAACCGTCTTCTGCCCTGCTCATTGCCGGCAGTGGCCGATAGCGAGCCGCCAATGATCGAGCGGGTTAACGCGCCCGGATCGGCGCGCGGTGATTTCGCGACAGCGCCCCGCGTCCGGGTCTCAAACGGGGCAGCCGAACAATGAGTGCGGGACGGGTTTACTGGGGTCAGATCCTGGCCGTACTCGCGAGCGTCGCGTTCGCGGCCTGCGCCGCGACACAGTGGACAGCGGATGCACTGGGATACCAGGAGCGCCTCGGACCTCCGGACGCAGTGCTGTTCGGCCAGAACCTCTACGCTCCCTGGAGGCTGTTTCTGTGGTGGTATTACTATGACGCTTACGCCAGCGACATTTTCCAGGCCGGCGGACTGATCTTTTTGTCCGGCGTCGGTGTCGCGGTCATCGTGGCGTTCGGTTTCTCGCTCTGGCGCGCGCGCGAGACCAAGAACACTGACACCTACGGCACCGCCCGCTGGGCCACGGCACACGACATCCGCAAGCTCGACCTCGCACGCGGCGATGGCGTTGTGCTTGGATCGTTTGACCAGCAGTTGTTGCGCCATGACGGCGACGAGCATGTTCTTGTCGTCGCACCGACCAATACCGGCAAGAGCGTCGGCGTCTCGCTGCCGACCGGCCTGGTGTGGCGGCATTCCTACATTGCGTTGGACCTCAAGGGCGAGAACTGGACCGTCACGTCGGGGCTCCGATCCTCGTTCGGCCCCGTCTTCCGCTTCGCCCCCACCGAAGCAGGCGCCCATCGCTACAACCCGCTGACGCAGATCCGGCGCGGCGAAGCCGAGGTGCGCGACGCACAGGTGCTCGCCGACATGCTGGTCGATCCCGAAGGCGCACTGCGCGAGCGTAGCCACTGGCAGTTGCGGGCCTTCGAACTCCTGGTCGCCGCGATCCTGTGGACGCTCTATGTGGAGGAAACCAAGACTCTCGCGCGCCTTGCCGAACTTCTGGCCGATCCGCAGCGTCCCATCATCAATCTCCTGGAAGAGATGTTGCAGCGGCCGATTCTGGACGGGGCGCCCCACCCTGTCGTGGCGGCTGGCGCGCGCCAGCTCCTCGACATGGCGGAGGCCGAACGCTCCGGCGTCGTCTCGACTGCGCTTGGCTATCTCGCGCTCTACCGCGATCCGGTGCTGGCCCGCGCAACCGAGGTCTCCGACTTTTCGATCGAGGAGATCATCTCGGGCACCCGGCCAGTCTCGCTCTATCTCGTCATTCCACCTGAGGAAATTTCCCGACTGAAGGCGTTGCTGCGCCTGGTGCTCAACCAGATACTAAAACGCCTCACCGAGATCGCGGCCCAGAATCAAGACGCCGGACGGCGCGTCCTGCTGATGCTGGACGAGTTCCCGCAACTGGGCCGTCTCGACTTCTTCGAGCACGCCCTCGCCTATATCCGGGGCTATAAAATCAAAGCCTGCCTCGTCGCGCAGTCCCTGAATCAGATCGCGCAGGCCTATGGCGAACACTCCTCCATTCTCGACAACGCGCATGTGCGCGTCGCCTTCGCCTGCAATGACGAACGCACTGCCAAGCGAGTCTCCGACATGCTGGGCGTCACCACCGAGACCCGCGCCCAGATGAACTATGCCGGCTCGCGCATGGCGCCCTGGCTCGGACATACCATGGTCTCGCGCCAGGAAGTACCGCGCCCGCTGTTGACGCCGGGCGAGGTGATGCAGCTTCCGCCGTCGGAGGCCCTGATCCTCACCGGCGGCTCGCCGCCGATCCGCGCCAGGAAGGTGCGCTATTTTGAAGAGCCGGCGTTCAAGACGCGCGTGCGGCCGCCTGTCCGGCTCATCCCGCAGACCGGCGCCGGCATTCGCACGGCGTGGGATGGCGTCACCCCTCCGCCTCAGCCTTCCATCGCCCCTGCTGCCTCATCGAAACAGGCGAACCCGGCTGCGGTGAAATCCGCTAGATCGCAGCCGCGTCCGACACCCACGAACAGCGGCGGCGCACACCAGAAGGCGTTCGATTTCCATACAACGGTTGCCGGAAGCAGCACGCCGCAAAGCACACCACCGGCTGACAATGCCCAGGAACGCGACGATCTCAACGCGGTCGAGTTCACCGATCCGCTTCGCATCCAGTTCGGGCTCGATCCAGACGTTTTCGACAGCTCGGGGCACTGAGAGGGTTATCCATGGCGCGCATCAAGATAACGGCCTACGTGACACCCGACATCGCGGACACGCTGAAGCGCGTCGCCGCAATCGAGGACCGCAGCATCTCCGACATCATCGAGGGCGCCATCGTGCGACGCCTCACCGATACCGGCCACGAGGCCGAGCATGCCGCCCTGATGGCAAGGCTCGACCAGATCATCCGACGTCTTGGTGTCGTCGAGAAAGGCCAGCACACGCATTTCGAGTTCGCGACGCAGACATCGCGCTTCCTTCTCAGCATCGCTCCGGAAATCGCGGAGTCCGACCGCCCCGCTCTCTCCGCGCGCGGCGCCGACCGACTCCGCAACATCCTCCAGCTTGTTGTCTCCCGGTCCAGTTCAGACGGCGGCGCGTTACAGGACGCTCTGGCCGGAGCCCCCGCCGCTTCCGCGCAGCCGGCGGTGCGCGCCACCCAACGCGAGGCGGTCGTATGAGCGCGACTCCTTCTCCCGCCATCGATTCCTCGCGCGGCCTCGCCATGCTGGCCACGGCGCTCGGGCCGTCGGTCGCCGCCATGCTGGACGCGCCCGACACGATCGAGGTGATCGCCAATCCCGATGGCCGGCTCTGGCTCGAACAGGCCGGTAGGGGCCGGATCGCGACGCCGCACCGGCTGGAAGCGGTCGAGGCCGAGCGTGTCATCCGGCTGGTCGCGACCCTTACGGGCGTGGAAGTGACGCGCGACCGGCCCATCGTCTCCGCCGAACTGCCGCCACGCGGCGAACGGTTCGAAGGTGTGCTGCCGCCCGTATCGCGGGCGCCCTGTTTCGCCATCCGCAAGCCGGCCAGCCAGGTGTTCACGCTGGCGGACTATCTCGCCTCCGGCGTCATCACGCCCGATCAGGCTGGCCAGCTCCGCAAGGCCATCGCCCAACGCGCCAATATCATCGTGGCCGGCGGCACGGGGTCGGGCAAGACGACACTGGCCAACGCCCTGCTCCATGAGATCGCGCAAAGGCATGAGCGTGTCGTCATCCTTGAAGATACGCGCGAACTCCGGTGCGCAGCCGACGATGTGGTGGCGCTGCGCACGCAGGCCGGATCGGTCAATCTCTCCGATCTGGTGCGTTCGACGCTCCGCCTGCGACCTGACCGCATAGTGGTCGGGGAGGTACGCGGGCCGGAGGCGCTCGACCTATTGAAGGCCTGGAACACCGGCCATCCCGGCGGCATCGCCACCCTGCACGTCAATTCGGCGCAAGCCGCCATGGCGCGGCTGGAACAGCTCACCATGGAAGTCTGCGAGACGCCGCCGCGCGCGCTAATCGCAGAAGCGATCGACCTTGTCGTTTTCATCGAACGCGGCGGGCCTGCCGAACGCCGCATCCCCGAAATTTTCGCGCCCAAGCTTCGGCTGACGCAGGAACCCGCCGCGCGAGGGGTTGACGCGCATGTCCTCACATCAGGAGCAGAGCAATGAGACTAAATCGAACCGCACGCATTATCGCACGCATAGCCAGCCTGTCGGCGCTGACCGTTCTCGCCAGTGGAGTCGCGCACGCGGCGACCGGCGGCAGCGGTATGCCATGGGAAGCGCCGCTAACGGCCGTGATGGACTCCATCACCGGACCCGTCGCCCGGATCATCGCCATCCTCATCATCGTCGCGACCGGCCTCACACTAGCGTTCGGCGACATCGGCCAGGGGTTCAAGAAGCTCATCCAGCTCCTATTCGGCCTCGCCATCGTGTTCGCGGCAACCAGCTTCTTTCTGCCGCTCGTGGGCGGCGGCGGCGCGGTCATTCCGTGAAGGAATGATCATGCGCGACCCCCGCGACGTTCCAGGCTTTCAGGCTCCGGCCCGGCAGGCGCTTGTCGCTCCCCTCCTCATGGGCGGGGCGCCCCGGTCCTACGCCATCCTCAACGGTACGCTGGCGGCGATCGTCGCCTTCGCTGGCGCTGTCTTACCAGGGATCGTCCTGGGCGTCGCGGGACATGCGCTCGGCGTCTTCCTCGCGCGGCGCGACCCAGACGTCATCGACGTGCTGAAACGCGCCATGCGCATCCCTAATCGGCTGGAAACCTGACGTCCCCCTTCACGAACTATTCCGAGATACGCCAATGATCAGCTTTGCACCCTACGCCCATACGCCCAGCCGCCTTGAGGATTATCTGCCCTGGGCGATGCTGGTCGCCCCCGGCGTCGTTCTCAACAAGGACGGCTCCTTCCAGGCAACGGCCCGATTCCGGGGGCCGGACGTGCGGTCCTCGACGCCTGAAGAGCTGGTCTCGTTCACGGCGCGCGCCAACAATGTGTTCCGGCGTCTCGGCCGCGGATGGGCGGTCTATATCGAAGCCGACCGGCGCGAGATCACCGACTACCCGGACGGCGCGTTCGAGGACGATCTCTCCCGACTGGTCGACTCCGAACGCGCCGCGGCGTTCGAACAGGCGGGCTCGCAGTTCGAGACCATCCATCATCTGACACTGCAATGGACGCCCGAGGCGGATTCAAGCCGCAAGGCGTCGGCCTTCTTCTTCGAGGCTGACCAGAAACGGAAGCTGGCCGAACCGAAGCTGCCTGCCCTCAAAAGCAAAGACAAGAATCAGACGCGCGGGAAAGCCAAACGCGCGAAGGCGGAACGCTTGAACGAGAGAGACGCTCTCGACAGAAAGGTCGCCCATGAGGCGCTGGAGAGTTTCCAGCGCGGCGTCGAACACGCATTTGGAATGTTCGAGGGTATGGTCGCGGAGTTCTGCCCGCTCGACGATGACGAGACGCTTTCCTACCTCAAGCGCCAGGTCTCGCCCCAACCGATGGATGTTCGCGCCCCGGCCGGGCCTGCCTTCCTCGATGGCTATCTCTGCGATGCGCCGCTTGTCGGCGGCGTCCATCCCATGCTGGGCGATAGCCACCTGCGCGTCCTTACCCTCAAGGGCTTTCCGCCCTTCACTCATCCGGGCGTACTCGATGATCTGAACGCCGTAGCGATGACCTACCGCTGGATGACGCGCTATCTTTGTCTCGACAAGGAAGAGGCCGAGCGCGAACTCGTCAAATGGCGCCGGCTCTGGTTCGCCAAGCACAAATCCATGGGCGCGCTGGTCAAGGAGATGCTGACCCGCGAGGCGGCGACCTTCTCGAACCCCGACGCCATCGCCAAGACGGAAGAGGTCGAGGAGGCGCTACAGGAACTTGGCTCCGAACTGATCGGGTTCGGTTTCCTCACCTCGACGCTGGTTGTCATGGGCGCCACCGCCGAGGAGGCGAACGAGAAGCTCCGCGCCGCTGAACGCATCATCGCGGCGCGCGGGTTCGTCACCGTGGCGGAAGGCTTGAACGCGGTCGAAGCCTGGCTCTCCAGTATCGCCGGCCATGCGTGGGCCAATGTCAGGCATCCCATGGTATCGACTTTGAACCTTTCACACGTCGCCCCTCTTTCAACGGCATGGGCCGGAGACGCCTGGAACCGGCATCTCGATGCGCCGCCGCTGGCCGTCGCCCGTACCGACGGCTCCACCCCGTTCCGGCTCGATCTTCATGTCGGCGATGTGGGACATACGATGGTTGTCGGCCCCACAGGGGCGGGCAAGTCCGTGCTCCTGTCCTTCCTCGCCCTGCAATGGCGGCGCTTCGCGGGCGGGCAGGTGTTCGTGTTCGACAAGGGCGGATCGGCCCGCGCCGCCGTGCTTGGCATGGGCGGAACCGCCATCGACCTTGGCGGTGACGGGGTCGCGGCCTTTCAACCGCTTGCAAGGATCAACACCGCCCAGGGCCGGGCCGACGCGCTTAGCTGGGTGATGACCATCCTCGCACAGGAAGGGCTAACCGACGCGCCGGAGATCAAGGAGCCGGTCTGGTCCGCGCTCGGCAGCCTGCGCTCGGCGCCGCCCGAACAGCGCCATCTCACCGGCCTGCGCCTGCTGGTACAGAACGCGGCGGTGCAGGCGGCACTCCTGCCTTACACACAGGATGGCGCGATGGGCGGCGTGTTCGACGGCGCCGAGGATCGGCTGAACCTGTCGGATGTCGTGCTGTTCGAGATGGAGGAGATCATGGCCCGCCCCAATGCGGCGGCGCCCGCTCTCCTTCACCTGCTCGACCGGCTGGAGGAGCGGTTCGACGGACGGCCGACACTCCTAATACTGGACGAAGCCTGGTTATTCCTCGATTCGCCCCTGTTCGCCGCCCGCATCCGCGAATGGCTAAAGACCCTCCGCAAGAAGAACGTCGCGGTGGTGTTCGCCACGCAATCGCTGGCCGATGTGGTCGACAGCGCCATCGCCCCGGCCCTGATCGAGTCCTGTCCGACGCGCATCTACCTTCCCAACGAGCGCGCGTTCGAACCTCAGCAGCGCGAAGCCTATGAGCGGTTCGGCCTCAACGAGACCGAGATCGAGCTGATCGCCACCGCGCAGCGCAAGCGGCACTATTATTACGCCAGCCCGAAGGGAAGGCGACTGTTCGAGCTGGCGCTCGGCCCGGTCGCGCTTGCGTTCTGCGCCGCGTCCGACCCGGCATCGCGCGACCTGATCGCCACGCTGGAACAGCAGGCTGCGCCGGCACCCTTCTGGCGCCGGTTTCTGCGCGCCCGCCAGCTCGCCTGGGTGCTCGATGCGCTCGACGAACCCCAAGGCCCACATGCCAGCGCCCCTGCTTCATCCCGCCCCCTGGAGACTGTCTGATGCTTACCCGTTACATTTCTCTCGTTCTCAAGCTGACCGCCGGCGCGATGGCGCTGTCGCTGGCCGCGCCATCCCCTGCCCAGGCCCAGATGACGGTGATCGACCCGTCCAACCTGGTTCAGAACGCGCTCAACGCGGCGCGGGCGCTCCAGCAGATCAACAATCAGGTCCAGCAGATCACCAACCAGATCCGCCAGCTTGAGAACGACGCCCGTAATCTCGCCCATCTCGGCCGGACGTTCGCCCCCGACATCATGGCGAAGCTTCGCGAACTGGACGCGCTGATCGACGCGGCGCGCGGGCTCGCCCTTCAGGTCAACGAAACGCGCGCGGCGCTGGAGTCTTTATATACGGGAGATTATCGCGGAACCAACGTCGCCACACGCGCGCAGGCCGCCGCCCGGCAGATCGACAATGCTCGGAACGCGCTCCAGACCTCTCTGGTCCTCCAGGCCCAGGTGACGGAACAGCTTCGCGCCGACCAGACCACGCTGCAGGCGCTGGCCGACGCAAGCGCCAGCGCGCAGGGCGCGCTATCGGCCCAGCAGACCACCAACGAGCTTCTCGCCTTCCAGGCCCAGCAGACCATGCGGCTTCAGACGCTTCTGGTGGCAGAGTCACGCGCCGAAGCACTCGAGCGCGCCCGCGAGATGGAGGCGATGGCGCAGGCGCGCGCCCAGCACGACCATTTCTTCGGGGGAGTGCGCGCGGCGCATCCCGACCAGCGCCCCTGGAACTAACGACAAGACATACCAGAGAGTGCGACCATGGATGACTTCTCAGCGATCGACGGGTTTCTCAACGTCTTCATCACCTATATCGATTCAGGCTTCGGCCTGATCGGCGGCGATGTGACCTCGCTCGCGGCCATCCTCATCGTACTCGACGTCACCCTCGCGGGCCTGTTCTGGGCCTGGGGTCAGAACACCGATATCATCCAGAGCCTCGTCAAGAAGACGCTCTATGTCGGCGCATTCGCATTCATCATGGGTAATTTTGCGATGCTGTCGAACGTCGTGTTCAACAGCTTCGCGACGCTGGGCCTCGATGCAGCAGCGGCCACGTTCACGCCCGCCGATCTCCTGAAACCCGGCCTCGTCGCGGCCGAGGGCCTCTCCGCCTCCCAACCGATTTTCGATCATATCGGCGTCATCGCACCCGGCCCGTTCGAGTTCTTCGGCAATCTGGCGCAGGTGGTTCTGCTCTGCCTCGGCGGCATCATCGTCATCGCGGCGTTCTTCGTCCTCTCGATCCAGGTCTTCGTCCTGATCGTCGAGTTCAAGCTGACGACGCTCGCCGGGTTCGTGCTGGTACCGTTCGCGTTCTGGAAACAGACGACCTTTCTCGCCGAGCGTGTCCTCGGCAACGTCATCTCCTCGGGCATCAAGGTGCTGGTGATCGCCGTCGTGATCGGCATCGGCTCCACCATGTTCGGAACCCTGCGCAACGCCCTCTCGGCCGACGACATGACCATCGAGCAAGCATTCGCCGTGGTTCTTGGCGCCTTGACCCTGATGGGCCTTGCCATCTTCTGCCCGCGCCTCGCCGCCGGCCGGGCTGCGGCGGGCGCCGCCGCCGGCGCCACGCGGGCCACAGCCAGGGGCGCGGCCTCCTCCACCGGCGGCCTCAAGGCCGCGACCGCGCTCGGCTCCTTGCGCACCGGCATGTCCGGTCCCATGGCCGCTCCCTTAAACGCCGCAGTCGGTCTCGGCGCCACGGCCATCGGCGGGGCGCGTCAGGCAGCCGGCCGCGCCGCTGGCCGGTTCCGCACCCGCGCGGCCAACGCCCAGCGCACCGTGGCCACCGCATCCGGCGCTGTTCAAACGACGCCCTCGGCGGCGGCCGGCGGCGCCGGCGCCGCCGCACCGTCCGCCTCTTCTTCCGCGTCTAGCCAACCTGCCTGGACCAAACGGTTCAAACGCGCGCAGGCCATGCGCGAGGGCGTGATGATCGCAACCCACACGGTGGGCCATGGCGACGCCGGCGGCGCTTCCGAGGGCCCCAATCTCAAGCAGCAAAAGGAGTAGAATATGTTCGCCTCCCGAACCGCAGCAGAGCGATCCTCGCGCTTCCAGAACACAGCCCCGCCGGACACGCCCTATCGCGACGCTCAGGAGCTGTGGGATCGGCGCATGGGTTCGGCGCTCGCCCATGCCCGTACATGGCGCACGGCGACGTTCGGCGTCCTTGGCCTGTCGGCCGCGCTGGCGGCCGGCATCATCATCCTCGCCCTGCGCCCCGCCGCGATCCCGTTCGTGATCGAGGCGAACGCGACGGGCGAGGCAAGGCTCATCGGCCCCGCCACGTCGAAGTACGAGCCCAGCGACGCACAGCTCTCCTGGCATCTGGCCCGGTTCATTGAGATGATCCGCAGCCTGCCCTCCGATCCCATCGTGGTCCGGCAGAACTGGCTCAGGGCCTACGATTGGACGACGCAGGGCGGCGCTCAGGTTCTGAACGCCATGGCGAAGGATGATGACCCCTTCGGCAAGGTCGGCAAGACTACCGTTGCGGTCGAGGTGCTCTCTGTTGTCCGCGCCAGTCCCAACAGCTTCAACCTGCGCTGGCGGGAGTCGACCTATAACTCCGGCACGCTGGTCAAGGTCGAACGCTATAGCGGCGTCGCCACCGTGGTGATCGATCCGCCCTCCTCGCCCGAGCGCCTCGCGAACAACCCGCTCGGCCTCTACGTCCACTCACTCACCTGGTCCAGGGATCTCCAGCCATGACACGCTTGCATCTTGCCGCCATCGGTCTCGTGGCGCTCAGCTTCGCTCCACCCGTACTCGCCCAGACACCCAAGCCGCCGACCGTGGCCCAGACCAACCAGGCCGCGATCCGCGGACCCGGCGACGCCGCACTCGTCGGTGCGCTGCACGAGTTCGGCTATGAGCGCGGCGCGCTCTATGCGATCCAGGCCTCGCCCCAGCGCATCACCGACATCGCTCTGGAGCCGGGCGAGGCCCTGCTTTCTGTCTCGGCCGGCGACACTACGCGCTGGATCGTGAGCGACGCCCGCTCCGGCGCGGGTCCGTTGGCCCAGGCGCATGTGCTGGTGAAGCCCAACGCCGCCAACCTCTCCACCAATCTCATTATCATGACGGACAGACGCATCTATCATCTCGATCTCAAGAGCGTCACCGGCAACGCCATGGCGGCCGTCTCCTGGCGCTATGCCGCGGAGATGATGCTGGCGAACAAAACCCCGCCGCCCCCCGCACCGCCACCGCCGCCTCCGTTCTCGCCGGAGCAGCTCAACCTCCGCTATCGCATCGACGGCGACAAGCCTGACTGGCGCCCGCTGGCGGCGTTCGACGATGGGAGCCAGGTGTTCATCGAGATGCCGGAGAAGTTCAGGACGATGGAGGCCCCGCCCCTGTTCGTCATCGGCGACGAAGGCGCCGAACTGGTGAACTACCGGGTCCAGGGCCAGTATTATGTAGTGGACCGGCTGTTCAACAAGGCGGAACTCCGCCTCGGCTCCGGCTGGGGTCAGAAGAAGGTCCAGATCTATCGCCAGACTCCTGTCTCGGGAGGCAGGCGTGGCTGACGGTCCTCGTCCCCGCTCCAGCGCCGGCATGGCCGAGCCGCCACGCAAAGAGTCGATAAGCGAACCGCCTTCGCTCGATGCGATCCGGGTCAAGGGACCGGGCGCAAGGAGCCTCAACAAGCCGGCGATCCTGACCACCGCCGCCGGCGGGATCGCGCTGGTCCTGCTGCTGGCCTCGGGCGCGTTCTCATCCGACAACTCGCGCAAGCCCGCCGAGATCAAGCCAATGATGTCCGATCCGGCGCGACCCGAAGTTGCGCAGGGCGCCGTTCGCAGCCTGCCGGCCGACTACAGCGAGGCCGCAGTTCAGCAGGCGGCGCGGGAGCCGGCCACACCGCCGCAACTCGGCCCGCCCCTGCCCGGCGATGTCGCGGCGTTCGCGCCGCGCGACCTGGACGCGCCGGGCTACAGCCCGCCCACTCCGCCTTATCAGCCTGACTGGAACCCGCCTCCTTCCTACGGTCCGCCCGCGCCCTACCGACCGATCGAGCCGAACCCGTGGTCCGAGCCGGCCGATCCGGCGGTCGCGGAAGCGCGGGAGGCCGAACGCGCTAGCCTGTTCTTCTCGCTGCGCGAGGAACCGGGGCGCGACGAGACAAGCAGGACAACCGGCCCGGCGTCGCAGCAGGCGTCGGCGGCCCCGCCACCGCCCGGTTCTCCGTTCACGGTCGTAGCGCCGCAGGCGCCCGAAAAGCCGGACGCCGCGCGGTCTGCCGAACGCGCGATCTTCCCCGGCGCAGTGATCCCGGCCAGCCTGGTGACAGAGTTGAACTCCGAATCGCCCGGCCCGGTGATCGCCCAGGTGACGCAGTCCATCTACGACAGCGCCACGGGCCGCACCCTGCTGATCCCGCAGGGCGCGCGCCTCATCGGCGACTACAGATCCGTCGGCCGCTACGGCCAGAACCGGGTCGCGATCGTCTGGGGACGGCTCATCATGCCGAATGGCGACGAACTGGCGCTCGACGAGACCGCGCTAGATCCTTCCGGCGCGGCCGGCATTACCGGTCAGGTCGACAACCATTGGGGAGATGTGTTCGGTGCGGCGTTCCTTGGCACGCTGATCAATATCGGCGTGGCCACAACCGAGGAACCGCAACTTACCTACGGCAGTGTCGGGGTGGCCTCGCGCGATCCGGTCGATGCCGCGATTGCCGGTGGGGTCCAGCGCGGCGCCAGTATCGTCACCAACCGCGTAGTCGATCGGAGCCTCGCGATACCACCAACGATCCGGGTGGAAGCGGGTAAACGGATCACGGTGATCGTGACGCGGCGCACAACACTCTGACGGAAGCGAGGCGCGTCCGCCAAACATTGACCCAAGCTCTCTCCCTCGGCTTGGGGTGTTGGCGATCGCGCGACAACGTTCGCGCCTTTGCCCTGTCGGCCCGTTGCGCTTGCCGGGCGGATAGCAGAACTGGACGCCATCGTCGGTGAGCACGGTGTGGATTTTGTAGGGGCGGCAGCGATCAGGGCTTCGAGGAAGTGCGAAGCCGCCTTGCGGTTGGCAGCCTCATAGAGCCGGGCGAAGGCGAGTTTGGAGGTGCGGTCCACGGCTACGAACAGGTGCAGCTTGCTTTCTTCGGTGCGCACCTCGGCGATGTCGATGTGGGAATAGCCAATGGGATAGGCCTTGAACTTCTTCCTCGACGTCTTTGTTCCTTCGACTTCTGGCAGCCGGCTGATGTCGTGATGCTGGAAGAGGCGATGAAGGGATGAGCGAGTGAGGTGCGGCAGCAGCGCGTGCTTGCGAAAGGCGACGCAGACCGCTTCCTCTATTGAGACCGTTGCGTTCGGCTAGCGCTTTGGCTGTAGCTTTCGATCGCTGTATTGCCGCTCGGACGGCGTGCGTGGTCGTGGCGCTTCCGTGAAGTATCTGTCCCATAGGTTCTCCCGGAATGCAGGATCGGCTGAGCCGATTCCCTCACACTCAGAGACTGAACACCTAGACCATGTGGACACTTAGCGCATCCATATGATGAATGGGGCAAGTGCTATGGCGACAAGAGGACTCCCAAGAGTCCGCATGGCCTAGAACAGCTTGTCATACGCGCGGACGACTTCCTTGCCCGAGCCGGTCGCCTTGAACATCGAGGTGAGCCGGCCATCCAGGCGGGCGACCTCCCGCGTGGCCTTGTTGACGATCATCAGCGAGCATTTGTCGTTCTCGTCGCAGACGCGGTGTTCGATCCAGGGAGCGACCGGGGCTCCATTCGCGGCGATCACGACTTCGCCGGCTTTGCCCGCGGAGCCCTGGGCGATGGTCGCCGAAGATACTGCGGCCATGAACGTCGCCATGCAGGCGAGCCTGGCAATCATGAAGCTTCCCCTCCGATCCAGACCGGGCGGCCGGGCGTCAACGCCGTCAGACCCATTCATAGCACTCGTCCGCCGGCTTGCACAAAATGAACTCGATCGTCAGCGTCGCGGACGAGGTCGAACCCGTCGAGTCTTCGATGTAGTAGGTGAAATTCTTGACCCCCGGCGTCGCCGTTCCGGACCACAGGAGCGCATCGACGCCGCCCACGTTGACGATGGAGAGCCCATAGCCGCTCACCGACGTTATCGAGAGGGTGTCCGCCGGCAGATCGGGATCGGTGTCGTTGCCGAGAACGCCATAGTAAGCTGTGACCGGGTTCTTGTAGTAGGTCACGACATAGTCCGCATTCGCCGTCGGCGGCGACGTGTGCGTACAGCCCGACTGCGCCGCAACGCTCACGCGATTATCCGCCCTGTTGTATTTGTAGCAGGTCGGAAGACCGCTGCTCGGCGTCACCTTCACCACGCGGCCCACGCTGTCGTAGGTGTAGGTGGTTGTCGTCTGCGACAGGGCCGGCGCCGAACACAGCATCAAGCCCAGCACGATCAGTTTCGTCCGCATGGCTGTCCCCCTCCCTGACGGCGCTCCGAGCAGGTCATGCCGTACAGCGCCATCAGATGGCATCTCCGAAGAATGTCAATGAAGCTCGCGCCGGCTTTGGGACGTGATGCCCAGAATCGTCCGCGACGCGATTTGGCTGGCCCATAGGATCGTAGCCCACCATCGCCGAGACCAGCCCGCTGGAATAATAGCTATACCCGTAGGTCCATGAACTGTTCCAAGTGTTGCGGAGCCTACTCAGCGATAACCGATTTCCGCACAATCAGCATTCGTAGAACCGACTCCACCGTAAGATAATTCTCGGACATTCCAACGTTCTCTCAGTCGAGAGAGCACCATTTCTCCAAACCTTCGAGCTTCCAACTGGTCTTTTCCTTGAGAGATACTCAATGCGACTCCATTCCGCAGCCCTGCATTTGAGATGCTTAGCCCCATACCGTCTGATCGCTCAATTCTCAAAATCAGCAAGGGCTTGAAATACCAATCGGGAGGATCGATAGCGAATTCACCCAGTTGCTTGAGTTCGGCAGCGGCTTCCAAGCTGCGATCATGTATCTCCATGCCCGCCAGGCGACCTATCTCTTTTATTTCATCGCCAATTGCAGTAAGATCATTATTTAGTTTAAAACAAGCCTGTGCATTTATAATAGGAGATATGTCTTTCTGGCTGCAGGCTCCAGAAAAAACTGGCAACGCCGAAATCATACTGCACACGATAATATATCTAAAAAACATGAAAGCTTCCATAAATCCGCGTCGCTATGGGCCGACATCCAGCAAAGCGCCCAACCCGCCACTCATGCATCCCCGCTGCACGGTGGTTGCCATATGGCCGAACCACGCCGCGCCGACCAAATGGTTCACCCAAGCTATTCCACCTGTTCCCACGCCAACAATCTCAATCCTGGAAAAATTACCGTAAGGGATCACGGTTATTTCTACAGACCCAGGAAAAAAATCATGTTCCTTCTCCGTGATGTTAGTAATTTTCATTGCGCTTACGTCCACCACCTGAGTTATATAATTCGTCTCTCGGCCAAACGGGGTCCCCATCAACGGGACACCTGGATGTGTTCCCGACCTTGCCGGCGGAGCACCGGGCGCTGACATTCCAGCCCCCATAATGCTCCTAAAAGATTGCTGCGCATTGCACAGGGTGTCGCGAGATACTACGTAGCGGTGGAAGTTCGCCGGCGTAGGCTGATCGAAGATCGGCTTGCTCCCGCCGCCTCCTCCGCCCCCGCTTCTCGCGCCAGAGTATGAGCCTCTCCACAGCCACGAGAAGTCATACCCCGGAGACGCCGGCGCCGTTACGACAACGACATCGTCGGGCCCCGGCACATAAACATGCAGCCCCGTGGGATCGGTGTTGTTGACCGGATCGCTTGCCGCATAGGCGTAGAGGTTCATGTGGTCGGCGTAGCCGATGGGGTCGGTCTGCATGAACCGGCCAAGCTCGGGATTATAGGCCCGCGCCTTGTAGTGGTAGAGCCCGATCTCCGCGACCCACATCTGCCCGGTGTACTGGAACCGCCCGCTGTTGCCGGAGCCGGGAACGCCATATTCGTCATAGGTGTTCCTGGACGTCGATCCGCCCTCGATGGCCACGACCGAGCCGCGCTCGTCGGCATAGAGATGCCTGCGGTCCGGCGTTCCCGAGCCTGAGTGCCCCGCCCCCTCGAACCACACCAGCGGCTCGTCCATCCCCGGCCCGTGCACATAGCGCCGCAGCACATTCCCCGACGTGTCGTACTCCGCGATCATGTCCGCGCCATCGTAGAGGAACCGCACCGTCGATCCGCCCGCGACCTGATAGAGCCGGCCCACCGGATCGTAGCCCAGCGTGGCCGAAGGCGAACCCGTCGCCGAGACCAGCCGGTTGGAATAGTCATACCCGTAGGTCCGCGCGCCGTCATATGTCGTGTTCCCGCGGCTGTCCGTATAGGTCGGCGTCACGCCGGCGGCCGAGGTGTACTGGTTGAGGCGGTTGTTCGCGTAGGCGTCCGTGTAGGCTGACGGCACGCTGTAGTGATAGGCGCTGTTGCTCACCGTCCGCGACGTGATCTGGCCGGCCGGATTGTAGGCAAGGTCCGTCCAGTTGTCGTTGGTCGAGCCGCCAAGGTCCAGCGCCAGGTCGATGAGACGCGAGACGCCGTCATAGACATAGCCCGACGTACTGCCATTCGCCCGCGTCAGCGCCGTGCGGCGACCGAGATTGTCATACGCAAACGTCGCCAGCGCCGTCCCGCCATTCTCCTTGATCGCCGTCAGATCCCCGCCCGTGTTGTACTCATAAGCCACATAAAACCCGTCCGACGCTAGGGGCGCACGACCATTGGGCGCACTTTGTCGCGCTACTGAGTCGCACTACTGAAACGCCAGCTCTTTTACAACTCTATTATTAATAGCGTCAAAATATATCTCTACAGACTTCCCCGCGCCCGGCGTTTTTGATAATTTATCTTCCGAGTGCACCGCCCAAAATACAAGCATGACCCCCTCCATCCTGTTGAGAATTATCTCATAGGTAGCCTTTTTCCAGTGTTTCGCATCCGCGATATATTTGTCCACTTCCGCTGCAGCGTCCCGCACGACCTGATCCTGAGCTGTCATAACTGGCTCTTGCGGAACAGGCCCCAAACTGCAGGCACATAACAATGTTAAAACAAATAACTGCGCTCCATAGCGCATGTTTAGACCCATCGCAGCCATGCATCGCCTCCTAAGGACAGATGTACTGATCTCCCGCATGTGTCTTGATCACACCGGGCACTTTTGCGTAACTCTGAGTGAAGTTTATGTCTGCAGGACTTGCCGCAAATGTGTATCCTTCCGCGACTGTGTTCGGATGCGTATGAACCCAACCAACAACTGTAAAGAAGATCGACAGCGGCTTAGAATTCACTATCGAAGGCAAAGAGTCCCTCGTGCCGGGCGCAACTCTGAGAACGTCATAGTTGCCGAACAACCACCAACGCACAATCCAGCCTCCTTGCTCGATTTTTTGTGAACCTGGCTGACCGAGCAAAATGGACGGTGCGTTTGGATTCGATTCGGCCCACGCTCGGTTGAGTTGGTTTGCTACTCTTGGGTCGCTCATAAACGCGGGAGGAACATTCGGCTGGCAGGATTGTCCTTGTTGAACCTGCTGCGGAGGAGGCGCAGGTCTATCAATGAGTAGCCCTCCTCCCTTACCGCCCCCGCTGTTGTAGCCGAAGCGATCCGACATGCCCTGGCTGCCACAGGTCGATCCGAGGTACTGCGGCGCAACGACGATGACGGTATCCGGTTCATTCGGCCCGGGCGAGGCGGCCGTATGCAGCCAGACATCCCAGCACGGCGTCATCAGCCCCGTGGGATCGGTGTTGTTGACCGGATCGCTTGCCGCATAGGCGTAGAGGTTCATGTGGTCGGCGTAGCCGATGGGGTCGGTCTGCATGAACCGGCCAAGCTCGGGATTATAGGCCCGCGCCTTGTAGTGGTAGAGCCCGATCTCCGCGACCCACATCTGCCCGGTGTACTGGAACCGCCCGCTGTTGCCGGAGCCGGGAACGCCATATTCGTCATAGGTGTTCCTGGACGTCGATCCGCCCTCGATGGCCACGACCGAGCCGCGCTCGTCGGCATAGAGATGCCTGCGGTCCGGCGTTCCCGAGCCTGAGTGCCCCGCCCCCTCGAACCACACCAGCGGCTCGTCCATCCCCGGCCCGTGCACATAGCGCCGCAGCACATTCCCCGACGTGTCGTACTCCGCGATCATGTCCGCGCCATCGTAGAGGAACCGCACCGTCGATCCGCCCGCGACCTGATAGAGCCGGCCCACCGGATCGTAGCCCAGCGTGGCCGAAGGCGAACCCGTCGCCGAGACCAGCCGGTTGGAATAGTCATACCCGTAGGTCCGCGCGCCGTCATATGTCGTGTTCCCGCGGCTGTCCGTATAGGTCGGCGTCACGCCGGCGGCCGAGGTGTACTGGTTGAGGCGGTTGTTCGCGTAGGCGTCCGTGTAGGCTGACGGCACGCTGTAGTGATAGGCGCTGTTGCTCACCGTCCGCGACGTGATCTGGCCGGCCGGATTGTAGGCAAGGTCCGTCCAGTTGTCGTTGGTCGAGCCGCCAAGGTCCAGCGCCAGGTCGATGAGACGCGAGACGCCGTCATAGACATAGCCCGACGTACTGCCATTCGCCCGCGTCAGCGCCGTGCGGCGACCGAGATTGTCATACGCAAACGTCGCCAGCGCCGTCCCGCCATTCTCCTTGATCGCCGTCAGATCCCCGCCCGTGTTGTACTCATAAGCCACATAGAAACCGTCCGGCCACGTCAGCCGTGTACGCCGGCCGGCGTCGTCGTACTGATAGCTCACGGCCTTTCCCGCCTGCGTCTCGCTGATGAGACGGCCGAGCGCATCATAGGCGTAGTCGAGCGCATGGCCGGACTGGCTGGCTTGCGTCACACGGCCGAGATTGTCGTACGTGTAGCTCACATCCGGCTGCGAGCCGGGCGCATCCACCGCCGTCGCGCGGCCGAGATTGTCGTAACTGAACGAAAAACTCTGCCCGTCCCTGCCCCGCCGCGCCGTCAGCCGGCCATAGGCGTCGTAGGTCAGTTGCTCGTAGTCGCTAGGATTCTGGCTACCGGGCGTCGTCGGATGCGGATAGATCGTTTTCACGAGCCGGAGGAAGCCATCGTACTCGAATCGGGTCTTGTTGCCGTTGGCATCCGCAAGATATTCAAGGCCGCCGGGCGCGGTGTAGGTCATTGTCCGCACCGGGCGGTCCAGGGCGCCTCGCCCGTCCCAGAACGTGTCGGCTTGGGAGTATGGCGTCATGCGCGTTTGCGTGATCCGATCTGCCTCATAGGCGCCTGTTGGCAGGTTGGCGTGAACCTGGACGCATGCGTTCGAAGGCAGCGAGCCATAAGTGCCCGTGTCCATCCGCAGGGCCGCGCAGCGCGAATAGAACAGGCCTCGCGAGTACTGCGTCACGGAATAGGTCGTGCCGCCGGACGAAAGCGCCGCCTTGATGAGATAATCCGTCGCGGCGGTGTATTCATAGTCTTGCCGCGTCATAACCGTCAGCGAAGACCAGTTTGCAGGCGTGGAGACATGGCCGATCTCCAACGCTGTCGGCTTGCCGTCGGCGTCGTAGGTGATCTTCCGGACGCGATGTTCGAGCGAGCCGCCGCCGTCGGGATCGGGGCTTACGGCGGCGCGCAGCCGGCGAACGCCATCGTAGTATGCGTAGGCCGTGTCGCTGCTTCCCGAAAGCGGTCCATCAATCGTAGCGACATCGCCAAGGACCGTGTAGGTCATGGAAACTGTCGCGGAAACAGCGCCGGCCCCGCCCGTATTGCCGGAGCGCCCCGTCGTGGTCACGGGAAGAAGATTGCTCGCCACTGACGCCGAGCCGGCCTGGTAGGCGATGACCGCGCGCGTCTCACTGGATGTTCCCAGGCAGGAAGGCGCAGACCCGCTCGCGCAGGCGGACGTTTCGGTGAGGCGGTAAACGCCGGCGCCGGACGAAACCAGCGACCCGCCTGAATTCCTGTACCAGGCGAAAAGCTGGCTGTAGGCGAACCGGGTCTCGGGACGCGTTCCGCTGCCGACCGGGGCGGAGCCGGATGGCGCCGGGGACATGATCGCCGTCACCCCGCCATGGGTCGGATCGTACGAATAGTCCGTCCTGTACCCGCGAGCGTCCGTCGTCGATGTCGGGCTGTTGCAGGTCTTCGCATTGGAGCAGCTCGCGGGAAAACTTGCAGAGGTCGTGATGACCGAGAGGCCCGACCCGGTCGTTGGAGACTCATCGACCTGCGTGACGTTTCCTCGCGCATCGTATGTCAGGTTTGTGTAGTCGCCGGCGGCGCGTGTCGAACGCGTGATCCGCCCGTAGCCATCGCGGGTCAGCACGCTCTTGCGCACGCCTGACGTGTCCGCCCAGATTTCGGTCACCCAGCCGCTCGCAAGGCTGGTTTTGGTGATCGACGATCCGCCCTCGCTCTGCGGAGCAATGGTTGTTGTCCGGATGCCGGACGCATCGCTGTAGGAATAGTTCGTGTCGTAGATACCGCCGATTCCGCTTTTGACATTGGAGACTTTGCCGCTCGTGTACGTGACCGTTATGGCGTTGACGCCCGATGACGACGGAAGGCGCACGCCCGTCATCTGGCCGCTGGCGAATGCGTAGCGCGTCGTCTGCGAAAGCCGGTCGGTTACGGTCTCGATGGCCCCGCCGGACTCGGTTGCATAGCTGACATAGGGCCAGTTACCGCCGCTACTGTCCGAACAGGTCGCGGCGTTGTCGGCGCAGTAGTAATAGGCGCGGTTGATACCCGTGACCTTGGTGCGCTGCAGGTAGCCCCCGGTCACCTCCGATGCGTTGGCCGGACTGTTGATCGAATAGGCAAAGTGAATCTGATGGCCGAGATTGTTTGACACCGACTGCGGGCGGCGCGCGGTCTGTCCGCCTGCGCTGGCGCTCGTATAGGTCCAGGTGAGAATCTCGCCGTCCGGTTTCGTCAGCTTGGTGATGAGGCCCGCATTGCAGGCCCAGAAACTTGTAACCCCGCCGCAACTGGCGACGCCTGCGTCGAACTCGGCGATCGTCCCGTCGCGCAGCGTGTAGATGTATTTGCTCGACGCATAGGTCAGCGTCGACCCTACCCGCTGGTCGGATGAATAGTTCCCACCTGACAGCGTGAACGACTCCGAACTCGCGCCAAGGCTTACGGTATAGACCGAGCCGCTGGACGAGATCGTGCCGGCCAGACTATCGCGCCAACTGCCATGCATCCATGTGCGGCCATGAACCAGGCCGCCAACCGAGGGATCGCCAATGACAACTTCTGTCGCAGATTGGTAGAATTTTCCCGCGCTTGCATCGACGCCCAGATGGTCAATCGAACTCCAGATTGGCGCGACCGCATTCTGGACCTGCGCAATCGCCGGCTTCAGTTCCGCGCCTGCAATCGCAACCAGCAAGGCAATTGAAAACTGCTTCCCGACTGACGCAATGCGGGCAGGCTCAATCCAGAATCTGCGCATGTTATCTTCCCCCTTTTGATACCCTGATCAGATGACCCAGGTACTCATCCCGATGCGATATAAAGCGCCGTTGCGATGACACTCCTCATTCCAGGATCAGGCAAGTCCCAAAAGGCGGCCGCTTTCCCCGCTGCACTGCAACGCACATTGCCCGCATATTCATGCGCACGCGGATATCGGGCTGTGACGCAAACAGCTCCGGATGTTCGTGGCGTCCTGTCGCCTCCAGGGAAGCCAGCGTTTTCGACCCACCTTATGCGTCATCGATCAGAATGGCAGGCAGATCTGGCGCGGTAAGCGCTCGACCAAACCGAAAGGCCTAACAAAGACCATCAAGGCGAGGGTTGGGCCGCGGCACAGGTCGGTATCGAGACCGGATCTTTAACGCCCAGTTCGTCCATACGCTCTGGGCGGCCGGTTTGAATGTGGTCTGCATCGAAGCGCATGACGCTCCTGCTGCCATGTCGGCGGCGCGATCCATCGGTGATGAATGCATGAATCTCGAGCGTGTGCCACCAGGCATGATTGGGCTCGATGCAGGGGTCGGGAATGGCCTACGTGTTCGCGTGCCATCGCGGTGACACCTGTGCCGTCGAGAAGGCCTCCAGCCACGGGCGTCTACAATCGCGGACCGAGTCCGGAAATGTCCGGAACTCCCGGAAATATAGCGCTTTCCACTGACCACGACGTCGCCTGGATTGAACGTAGGGGCGAGGGCCTCGTCGAGACAGGCGAAGAAAGCGTCTGCGCCATCGGCCCGTCGAGGACGAAGGGGGCCGCCAGCCCATCGCAGCGCAGAGCGACTGTGTATGTCACTGTCTTTCATGTCCCGAACGGAGCGCCGGCGACCAGGCGTTCGCCGCGCGGCGAGCGGCCATAAGCCCTTGTCATCCTGGCGTTGGCGGAGGTCTCGTCGATGAACACCAGCCGTTTGCGATCGAGGCGCTTTTGCCGCCGGACCCATGTCTGGTGTTCCTGCGCCAGATCAGGCCGCTCGCGTTCGGCTGCGTGCAGAGTTTTTTTGAAGCTTATCCCCCGGCGGTCGAAGAACCACCACAGGGCCGTGCGGCTGCCGGGAATCCAGCTCGAATCGCCAAGCCCAGATTCGCTCAGCCACAGACCCTTGGGAATCCTTCGATTCCTTCAGACCGGAAAAGGCTCTAGCTCCGGCAATGCGGAGGTCGCCCGGTTAGCCGGGGAGACGAATTGAGATGGTGTGAGTTGGCAAGGCAATAACGACAGCACCTTGCAGACTCCTCCGTCTCGGAGGTCCGCAACCCATCATCGAACTTCACTTGCACTCCGCGACTGAGATGATCACGTTGAGCATTGCCGTCTCACCCTGTGGCAGTTCGTGTCGGGAAAGCGCGAGTTCGACAGGCGAGACGATTGTTGGGCGCTTTGATGGGCTAGCCAGCCAAGGAGTCGAAAATTTGAATTATTTCAAAGAGAATTGGTGGAGCCGAGGGGAATCGAACCCCTGACCTCGTCATTGCGAACGACGCGCTCTCCCAACTGAGCTACGGCCCCTTTCCGGGTCCCGGCGAGGCCGGGATTTGGGAGCGCGTGTGCTAGTCCCGGCGGGCTCGCCAGTCAAGGATGGTTACGGAGGCGCATCCGAAGCCCCCTCCCGCCCCCGGAATCCCTGCCGAACAGGGCGCTAAAGCCGCCGTTAAGCTGTCCGAACTAGGCTTTTGCGCATGTACAAGGCTCTCGCCCTCGCTCTCGGATCGCTTCTGGTCGCCGGCCGGGCGTCGGCTGCCCCTCCGGCTGCGGCAAGCCCGCCGGGCGGCGAACTCGACCCGCAGGCCAAGCGCATCACGGGCTCGACCAGATACGTTCCCACTTTCGGCCTGCGCGCGTCCATCTCGCGCGGCTTCAAGGTGCATGGCGTGCTGGCGGTCGACGCCGGCCTCGACATTCCCAGGGACGAGACGCGCAAGCTCGCCGAAGGCATCCGCCCGCGCCTCACCAGCCAGATGCGCGACGCTATCCTGAACTATGCCTCGCTGTCCTATGTGGTGGGCGAGCGCCCGGACTTCGACATCCTGCGCGCACGCCTGCAGAAGGCCGTCGATCAGGTGCTCGGCAAGGGCGAGGCGCGCGTCGCGCTCGCCAGCGTCATCGTCTTCCAGCAATAAGGCGCGTCAGCCCGCCGCCGCGTCCATGAAGCGCGCGAGCGCGACGTCTTTCTCCGTCACCCCGCCAGCGTCGTGCGTGGTCAGCTCCACATCGACCTTGTTGTAGACGTTCGACCATTCGGGATGGTGGTCCATCTTCTCCGCCGCCAGCGCCACGCGCGCCATGAACCCGAACGCCGCGTTGAAATCGGCGAAGCGATAGCTCTTCGCGATCGCATCGCGCCCCGTGACCACGCTCCAGCCCGACAGCGTCGCAACAGCGGCGGCGGCCCCAACGGTCTTGCCCATGATGGTCTTCTCCTGCGCCGCCGGCATAGCCTCAGGTCATCGGCCGGAAAGCCTGCGCGATCAACCCGAGCCGGAGACGAAATAGAGCCACGTCCCGTCCTCGGCTATGCCCAGCACATAGCCAGGCCATATCTCGCCCTTGCGCAGCGCGTCGGCCTGCCCCGCGCCGAACAGCGCATCGATCTCGCGAGCCGCGGACGGCGTGATCTCCTCGCCCGGCAGCATCGCCAGCCACGGCCAGACATACACCTTGCCGCGCGCCGTCTCATTGATGGCGTAGCGATGCGCCAGAACGCGCTCCACCTGCGCCATCGGCCAGTCGCCTGTCCGCAGCTTCAGATACCAGTATTCCTGATGCGTCATGCCGGCGGCGTTCGAGCGGAAGTCAGGCGTCTCTGCGGCCATGCGGGCCAGGTCACGATAGCTTCCCGTCGCCGCCACCTTGCGCAGGCGCGCCACGGTTGCGGCGACCGCATCGGGCAGCGGCCCTTCCACCTGCCGCGGCGGCGCCACCACCGCTGCGCCAACCGGCCGCGTCCGCGACGGCGCATCGCACGCGGAGAGCACGGCAAGGCCAGCCACAACTGCAAAGGCAAACAGGCGCATGAGGTGGGTGCCCGCCGGGATCGCGGCCATTGAAGCAGGCCGCCGCCCCCGCATGCAAGCTCGGGACCGTCAGAAGGCGAGTCCGACCGCCCGCGACAGGTCGGCCAGAAGCTGTGCTTCCGACGTCACCTTGATGGTCAACATGCCCATTTCACGCGCCGGCTTCAGGTTGATGCCGAGATCGTCGAGATAGACGCAGGCGCCGGGCCGCACGCCCAGCGCATCGCACATCATCGCGTAGATGCGCGGGTCGGGCTTGCGCACGCCCGCCTTGGAGCTCTCGATCACATGATCGAACTGGGCGAACACCTCGGCGATCTGCTTCGCCTTCTCGCTGGAGGACGACATGCCCGCGCCCTTCCCCGTCGGCGCATTGTTGGTGATGCAGCCAACCTTGAACCGCGCCTTGCACGCGAAGAAAGCCGCGACCACCGCCGGGCGCAGGTCGCCCGACAACAGAGCCAGCACATCCTTGCCGGGAATGTCGTGGCCCAGCGCCTGCGCTTCTTCGCGGAACAGCTGGTCGAACGTCGCCGCATCCACCTCGGACCGCTCGATGCGGGCCCAGGCGTTGGTGTCGGGATTGATGGAGTTGATCTTGCGGATGATGTCCGGCGGCAGGCCGCGCTCGCGCTCATAGCGGGCGAACGCATCGAACGGCGACGTCGTGAAGACGCCGCCGAAATCCCAGATCACCGCTTCGACCGGCATGCACGCTCTCCCTCGGAACCGCGCGGGGATAGCAGCCCCATCCGTCAAACACAAAGGCCTCAAACGCAACGGCGCTCCCCTTTCGGAGAGCGCCGCGTATTTCGATCGCCGGATGATCAGCCCTCTGGATTCTTCGGAGCGGGAATTTCCAGCTCGTGCGGCGGAGGTTCGTGACCATGCACCACCACGCCCTTGGCAAGCTTCGAATTCCACATGCCGTAGACGAAGTAGAGTATGACGGCGACGATCATGAAATACAGGAAGAACATGCGGACATTGTCCGGCGTCTGGAACATCAGATAGAGGCACGAGAGGATGCCCACCACCGGAATGACCGGATAGAGCGGCACCCGGAAGCCGCGCTCCATGTTCGGGCGCGTCTGCCGCAGCCAGATCACCGCGATGCAGACGATGGCGAAGGCCGCCAGCGTGCCGACCGAGGTGAGATCGCCGATCGTGTTGATGTCGAACACGCCCGCCGCCACGGCGACGATCACGCCCGTGACGATGGTGTTGACCCACGGCGTCTTGAACTTCGGATGGATCTTCGAGAACGGCGTCGGCAGCAGACCGTCGCGCGCCATCGTGTAGAAGATGCGCGTCTGGCCGTACATCAGCACCAGAATAACCGAGGTGAGACCGGCCAGCGCGCCGAACTTGATCGTCACGGCAAACCACTTCCAGCCCGGACCGAACGAGTTCACCGCATCGGCGACGGGCGCGCCGCTGTTGAGCTGCTGATACGGCACCACGCCCGTCAGCACGAGCGACGTCGCCATATAGAGTATGGTGCAGATCACCAGCGAGCCGATGATGCCGATCGGCATGTCGCGTTTGGGGTTTTTCGCTTCCTGGCCGGCCGTCGAAACAGCCTCGAAGCCGATATAGGCGAAGAACACGATGGTCGCTGCGCGCATGACGCCGCCCCAGCCGAATTCACCGTCGACGCCGGTCGGCTCGGGGATGAAGGGCTGCCAGTTGTCGGGGTTCACGAAGAACGCGCCGACGATGCAGAAGGCGACGATGACCGCCACTTTGACGAAGACGATGATGTTGTTGACCGTCGCCGATTCCGAAACGCCGACGACCAGCAGCATCGCCATCAACACGGAGAT
Organism: uncultured Rhizobium sp.; assembly: GCA_964529555.1. Classification (GTDB taxonomy): domain Bacteria; phylum Pseudomonadota; class Alphaproteobacteria; order Caulobacterales; family Hyphomonadaceae; genus UBA7672. The sequence goes on along the minus strand of CAZGWV010000001.1, from coordinate 6,820 downwards.
ACCGGCAGCCGGCAGGTTGAATACCGCTGTGATCTCCTGGCCGGTTTCCGTCGTGATCAGCTTGCCCGCCGGCGCCGTCAGTTCGGGGGGTATGATTATTCCCATGTCGTGCAGCAGGCTGACGAAATACTCGCCCCAGCCCACGGCGACCGTCGAGGCCGCAAGACCGTATTCCAGCAGCAGCAGGCCGCCCATGATCCAGGCCGCGAACTCGCCCAGCGTCGTGTAGGAATAGGTATAGGCCGATCCCGACACCGGCAGGGCCGACGCCAGTTCAGCGTAGCAAAGACCGGCAAACGCACAGATCGCACCGGCGATGACGAAGGACAGGATGACGGCCGGCCCGGCATGCAGCGCCGCGGCGCTGCCGGTTCGGACGAAGATGCCCGCACCGATGATGCAGCCAATGCCGAGCAGGACGAGGTTCACGGGGCCGAGCGTCTTCTTGAGTTCGCTTGCCCCGTATTCCGACTGGATTTGCTCAACACTCTTTCGGGCAAAAAGCTGCCCCAGACCACGTCCCGCCATGCAATTCCCTCCGCCGCGGCGCCCAGTCGGACCCGCCTCTAGTTGGGCTGGACCCTAACCAGCGCCGATAGCGCCTGCAACATGCTCGATACCCGCCTCGAGCGGCAATCTTTTGCGGGGCCCCAGCGGAAGGATGGGCGCCAATTGCTCAGATATCGACCGTTCCGGGGTCGCTCGCCCGCCGCCAGGGCCCTCTGTGGCGCGGATCGTCCCGTCGCCGGCGGTCAGGCCCGAAATAGGCGTCGGTCTGGATGAAGGGCCGGCGCCGCTCGATCACGGCGTTGACCCTGTTGGCGACATCCACGGCCCGGACCGGCTTCACCAGAAACTCGTCGACCCCGGCATTGATGGCGTCGATCACCCGGCCGCGTTCAGAATAGGCGGTCACCATGACGATAGGGAGATAACGATTGGGACTGTCCGGGTCGAGACGGATCTTCCGGCAGAAGGTCAGCCCGTTCTGCCCGCCCAGTTTGAAGTCGACGAAGGCGATGTCGATATCCCCGCCCGCGACATGGGCAAGCGCATCGTTGCAGTCGCTGGATTCCTCGATCCGGCGCACGCCGAAGCTCGTCAGGATGACGCGCACAAGCCCCCGCATGTGGGCATTATCGTCCAGAATCAGAGCAGAAACGCTCTCCAGAGCCATGCTCTCATTGTCCCTCGCCGCCGATATCGGCCGGCCGCCCGCCCTTTCGGGCGCCCCAAAAACAAGCAGCACTGCCGCCTGCTTTTCGGCGGATGGGTCTAGACTGTTCGTTCGTCAAGACAAGACCAATTGTCTGCTTCGCGGTATCTGAAGTCGAGGGCCGCCTGACTTGGAATAGCTCTCGGTTGCATTGTCGATTGGAGCCTGCCCCGGCGCCCTTGCGGCAACCGCAAATACGGCCCACCTGCGCCATCCCCGGCCAGCTTTTGACTTGCCCCAACGGGCGTGAAAAGCACCGGACGAATTGCGGGCGCGCGCCTTGCGGCCGCTGGTGCTTTACTTAGTGCTCGAAATTCGAGGAGCCTGCCCTCTTGAGCCTGACCAAGAGCCATATCGAGCGCCTGGCCGCAGGCCGCGTCCTCGTCGTCGGCGATGTGATGATCGACCACTACGTCACCGGCCGCGTGCAGCGCGTCTCCGACGAGGCGCCGGTCCCGATCGTCCACGTCGCCTCCGAGCGCTGGACCGCCGGCGGCGCGGCCAACGTGGCCGCCAACATCGCCGCGCTGGGCGGGCGCGCAACGCTGGTTGGCCTAACCGGCGGCGACCCCGCAGCCTCCACCCTTGCAAGCATCCTCTCGGCCATGTCCGACCGCATCGAGGTCGACCTCGTCACCGAGCCGGGCCGCCCGACCACGATCAAGACGCGCTATCTGGGCGGACAGCACCAGATCGTCCGCGTCGACCGCGAACAGGCCACGCCCGCCGCCCGCATCGTCGAGGACAGGCTGATCGCGGCGCTCGAAGACCTGCCCGAAGACTGCGGCGCCATCATGCTGTCTGACTATGGCAAGGGCGCCCTCACCGACCGCGTGCTCGCCGCCGCCATGGCCGCCGCGAAAAAAGCCGGCGTGCCGGTGATCGTCGATCCCAAACGCACCGACTGGTCGGCATATTCGGGCGCCACCGTCATCACGCCCAACCGCAAGGAGCTTCAACTCGCCACGGGGGTCGTGTGCGCCAGCGACGATGAATGCGCCGCCGCCGCCGCCGCCGCGATGCAGGTCACCGGCGCCGACATCCTGCTCACACGCTCCGAACAGGGCATGTCGCTCTATCGCGCCGGCGAGACGCCGCTGAACCTTTCCGCAAAGGCGCGCGAAGTGTTCGACGTTTCCGGTGCGGGCGATACGGTCGCCGCAACAGTCGCGCTCGGCCTCGCCGCCGGGCTGTCGCCTGAAACGGCGATGCAGGCCGCCAACGTCGCCGCCGGCATCGTCGTCGGCAAGCGCGGCACGGCCACCGCTTCTCCCGCCGAACTGATGGAAGCCATCGACCAGCCCGGCCGCGGCCTGTCGGATACCGCCGGCGCGCTCGCGCTCGCCGAAGCAAAAGCGTTGCGCGAGACGTGGGGCCGCCAGGGTCTCACTGTCGGCTTCACCAATGGCTGCTTCGACATTCTCCATTCCGGCCACGTCTCCCTGCTGCGTCAGGCCGCTGCCGCATGCGACCGCCTGATCGTGGCGCTCAACACCGACGCCTCCGTCAGCGCGCTCAAGGGTCCCGACCGCCCCGTCCAGTCGGAACAGGCGCGCGCTGCCGTGATGGCCGCCGTGAAGGGCGTCGATGCCGTGATCCTGTTCGGCGAGCAGACGCCGCTGGACGTGATCCGCGACCTCCAGCCCGACGTGCTGGTGAAAGGCGCGGACTATGCCGAGGACCAGATCGTCGGCGCCGACATCGTCCGCGCGCGCGGCGGCCGCATCCTCCGCGTCACGCTGGTCGAGGGCCAATCGACCACCAAAGTCATAGAGAAATCGCGCCGGACCTGACCGGCTTGGCGTTAACGCCTGCCGTTAAAACTTCCCTGATCCGCGCGTGGCAGGGTGCGCCCGTCATGGCCGAGAAATTCCTGCAAAGCGAAGCCATCGCCTCCTGGGGGCGCGTCGTGCGCGCAAGCCACAGCGTCGCCCGCCCCCGCTTTGCCGACGAACTGCCAGCCCTCATCACCGCGACCGGCGATGCGCCCCTCCTGCCCATCGGCCTGCGCCGTTCCTACGGCGACAGCAACCTCAACCCCGATGGCCGCGTCATCGACATGACCGGCCTCGACCGCCTGATCTCATTTGACCGCGCAACCGGCCTGATGCGCGCGGAAGCCGGCCTGTCGCTGTCGCAGGCGCTCCAGCTTCTCGTTCCCGCCGGCTACTTCCTCCCGACGACGCCCGGCACGCGCTTCGTCACGCTCGGCGGCGCCGTCGCCAACGATGTCCACGGCAAGAACCACCACAGCGCCGGAAGCTTCGGCGCCTCCGTCACGCGCTTGAAACTATTGCGCACCGACGGCAGCGCGCACGAACTCGCGCCCGGCGATCCCCTCTTCCATGCAACCATAGGCGGCCTTGGCCTCACAGGCCTCATCGAATGGGTGGAATTCGGCGCCGTCCCCATCCCGTCCACGCAGCTGGACGCGCAGGACGCAGAGTTCACGCACGTCCGCGATTATTTCGATCTCGCCGCCGAAGCGCACACGCGCGCCGAACACACCATGGCCTGGATCGACTGCCTCGCCGGCGGCGCGCGCCTCGGACGCGGCGTCCTGTCATCCGCCAACTGGATCGATCACGGCGACCTCATCCCCCATCGCGAAGATCCGAAACTCGCCATGCCCATCGACGCGCCGGGCTTCACGCTCAACGGCATGACGGTGCGCGCCTTCAACAGCGTGTTCCACGATCTCAAGCGCATGCGCACAGGCCCGTACGTTTCGCACTACGAGCCTTTCCTCTATCCGCTGGACAAGATCGCGAACTGGAACCGCCTCTATGGCCGCGACGGTTTCTATCAGTACCAGTGCGTGCTGCCCCCCGCGACCGCGCGCGATGGCGTGATCGAACTCCTGAAAGTGATCGCCGCGTCGGGGCAGGCATCCTTCCTCGCCGTGCTGAAGGATTTCGGCGCCCACGCGCCTGTCGGCCTTCTCTCCTTCCCGATGGAGGGAACCACCCTCGCCCTCGATTTCCGCAATCTCGGCCAACGCACGCGCGATCTGATGGCAGACCTCGACCGCATCGTGCTTTCCGCAGGCGGGAGGCTCTATCCGGCCAAGGATGGACGTATCTCACCTGCAATGTTCGCGGCCGGATTTCCGAAATTGCAGGACTTCCGTGCCTATCTGGATCCGGGGCTGTCGTCGGCCTTCTGGAGACGGGTGGCGGGTTAATGGACGGGTCAACAGGATTCTCGGCGGGATTTTCGGCCATGCAGACGCAAGGGGCTGCTGCCAAAAAGACAGGCAAGCGCGTCGTCGTTCTGGGCGCCCTGTCCGCCATCGCGATCGCCACCGCGCGCATCTACGCGAAGGAAGGCGCCGCACTCCTGCTGGTGGCGCGCAATGCCGCCCGCCTCGATGCGCTCGCCGCCGATCTCAAGGCGCGCGGCGCTTCCCAGGTCGAAACCGCCGCCATGGATCTCGAAGCCGAAGCCATGAATGCCCCGGTTCACATGATCGCCTGGAAGCAGCGCCTCGGAGGGATGGACCACGTCCACCTCATCTATGGCTATCTCGGAACCCAGGCCCAGGCGACCGCAAGTCCCGCCGAACTCGCCCGCATCACCGCCAGCAATTACGCATCAGCCGTGCAATGGTGCGAAGCCGCCGCCAACATTTTCCGCGAGCAGAAATCCGGCTCGCTCGTGGCAGTGTCCTCGGTCGCCGGCGACCGAGGCCGCCAGTCGAACTACGCCTACGGCGCCGCCAAGGGCGGCCTGGCGCTTTACGTCCAGGGCCTCGCCCACTCCCTGGCCCCCATCGGCGTCCGCGCCGTGGCCGTGAAACCCGGCTTTGTTGACACTCCCATGACGGACGGCCTCAAGAAGGGTGGGCCAATGTGGGCCACTCCCGAACAGGTCGGCCGCATCCTGCGCCGCGCCGCCGACAAGGGTGGTCCGATCCAGTATGCGCCCGGAAAATGGCGGCTGGTGATGATGATCATCCGCTCCGTGCCCGCCTTCGTCTTCCACAAGACCAAGGTCTGAGCCGCCCAATCGTTAACGATCGATAGTCTCAGGCTGGCCGGAGGCGCCGTCCTTGCATATCGTTACGCCAATTCGACTTGACTTTGGCGCCCCTCCCCCGGCTAACCCTGCCGGGCGGCTTATGGGGCGCCGTGGGACTCAGAGGTAAGCCATGCGTGTTACGATGATCGGAGCCGGCTATGTAGGGCTGGTGTCGGGGGCCTGCTTTGCCGATTTCGGACACGTGGTCACCTGCGTCGACAAGGATCCGGGCAAGATCGACCGCCTGAAAGATGGCGTGATGCCGATCTTCGAGCCTGGCCTTGCCGAACTCGTGGAGAACAACGTCAAGGAGGGACGTCTCTCCTTCACGCTCGACGCCGCCGACGCGATCAGGAGCGCCGACGCCGTCTTCATCGCCGTGGGCACGCCTTCGCGCCGCGGCGATGGCCATGCCGATCTCTCCTACGTCTACGCCGCCGCGAAAGAGATCGCCGAGCACATGGACGGCTTCACCGTCGTCGTCACCAAGTCGACCGTTCCGGTCGGCACGGGCGATGAGGTCGAAGAGATCATCCGCAAGACGAATCCGAACGCCAGGTTCGCCGTCGTCTCCAACCCCGAATTCCTGCGCGAAGGCGCCGCCATCGGCGACTTCAAGCGCCCCGACCGCGTCGTCGTCGGCACCGACAACGAGGAAGCCCGCGAAAAGATGCGCGAGCTCTATCGCCCGCTCTTCATCAACGAGACGCCGATCCTCTTCACCGAGCGCCGCACGTCCGAGCTGATCAAGTACGCCGCCAACGCCTTCCTCGCCGTGAAGATCACCTTCATCAACGAGATGGCGGACCTCTGCGAGAATGTCGGCGCCAATGTGCAGGACGTCTCGAAAGGCATTGGCCTCGACAACCGCATCGGCAAGAAATTCCTGCACGCCGGCCCCGGCTATGGCGGCTCTTGCTTCCCGAAAGACACGCTCGCCCTCACGAAGACCGCAAACGACGCAGGCAGCCCCGTTCGCATCGTCGATACGGTCGTGCAGGTCAACGACGCCCGCAAGAAGGCGATGGCCGAGCGGGTCATCAAGGCCTGCGGCGGCAGCGTCAAAGGCAAGACGATCGGCGTGCTGGGCCTCGCCTTCAAACCGAACACCGACGACATGCGCGATGCGCCCTCGCTCGACATCATCCCGGCGCTGCAGGCCGCCGGCGCCCGTATCAAGGCGTATGATCCAGAATCGATGCACGAAGCCGGCAAGCTGCTCAAGGATGTCGACTTCTGCGACGGCCCGTATCACGCCGTCGACGGCGCCGACGCCATGGTGCTGATCACCGAGTGGGACCAGTTCCGCGCGCTCGACTTCGATCGCGTCAAGAAGATGATGAAATCGCCGACCGTGGTAGACCTGCGCAACGTCTATCATCCCGCCGACATGGCCAAGCGCGGCTTTGTCTACACCAGCATCGGGCGGAACTAGGCGCTCGCGCATAGCCTGAAGAATTTCGTTCAGAACAGATTTGGAGAGTCAGATGGCCAGATCCAGCGCACTTCTCGAAAACCGCGCTCTTGTGACGGGCGGCTCGGGCTTTCTCGGCTCGCACCTGTGCGACCGGCTGCTGGCGCGCG